>NZ_JAHSQD010000590.1 GCF_020103755.1 Streptomyces sp. LS1784 | reverse complement strand
GGCCACGCCGAGCCCGCCGCCCACCGGGCCACCGCCCGGCTGCGGGCCCTCGGCATCCAGGTCGAACCGCACGCCGGGCGCTCCCCCGAGGACGCCGTCCGCCTCGCCCGCGAGGCGGCGGCCGACGGGGTGGACGCGGTGGCCGTGGTCGGCGGCGACGGTATGATCAACCTCGCCCTCCAGGCCCTGGCCGGCACGCCCGTCCCGCTCGGCGTGATACCGGCCGGCACCGGCAACGACCACGCCCGCGAGTACGGCCTTCCGCTCGGCGACCCCGAGGCCGCCGCCGACGTCATCGCCGCCGGGCGCACCCGCAGCGTCGACCTCGGCCGGATCACCGGCCCGGACGGAGCCGTCCGCTGGTACGGCTCCGTCCTCGCCACCGGCTTCGACTCACTGGTCAGCGACCGCGCCAACCGGCTGCGCTGGCCGCGCGGCCGGATGCGCTACAACCTCGCCATCCTCGCCGAGTTCGCCAACCTGCGCCCGCTGCCGTTCCGCATCACCCTCGCCGACGGCACCGTCATCGAACGCGACCTGACCCTGGCCGCCGTCGGCAACACCCGCAGCTACGGCGGCGGCATGCTGATCTGCCCGAGCGCGCTCCCCGACGACGGCCTGCTCGACCTCACCCTCGTCGACGCCATGCCCCGCCTGCGCATCGCCCGGTTCTTCCCGACCCTCTTCAAGGGCACCCACGTCACCCACCCGGAGGTCACCACGCTGCGCACCGAGTCCCTGCGGATCGAGTCCCCCGGCATCACGGCCTACGCCGACGGGGAGTTCATCACCCGGCTCCCGGTTGAGGTCACGGTGGCGAAGGACGCCCTGCGGGTGCTGGTGCCGTGACGCGCTGATGCCGTGGTCCGGTCCGACGGGCCGGACCACGGGAACGGGAGGGGTCGGACCACCATGCAACCGGCACCCGTCGCGGTGGACACGTTGAGGCTGGTCATCGAGAGCCACGGGCACAGCGCCCGCAGCACAGCCACTGGGTCCTCGCCCGCAGGTCGCTCAGGGACCCCACCGAGATCGCCTCCTACGTCTGCTACGGCCCTGTCGGCACTCGCCTGAAAGACCTGGTCGAGGTGGCCGCCGCGCGATGGGCCATCGAGGAATCGTTCCAGGTCGCGAAGAACGAGTGCGGCCTGGACCACCACCAGGTCCGCCTCTACCGGGCCTGGTACCGGCACATCACCCTGGCCATGGCGGCACTGACCTACCTGACGCCCTCCGCGCCCAGGAAGCGACAAAGGGGGGCGACACCGACGACGAGCACGAGCTCATATCCCGGAACGTCCCGGAGATCCGCCGGCTCATGGGCCACCTCGTCAGGCCTCGTCACCGGACCACCGAGCGCCGTCTCCGCTGGTCACGCTTCCGACGACGCAGCCGGGCCCGAGCCCGCCGATCCCACGACAAACGCCGAGGCCAGATCCCCCAGATGCGGTTGCAGCAGTACTAGTCGCCGGGGATGCCGCCTACGGCGGGCACGGCGAGAATGTCGAGGGAAAGGGTGAGGTGACGGGCGGTCATGCCTTTGTCGACGGTAATACCGAATGCGTACCTGTCGATTCTGGTGGTGGCGCGGAACCGGATTCCATCGGCTGTGAATTCCGGCCGCTCGACGGTAAGTTCGATGGGCCGCGTGGTGGCTTTGACGGTCAGTTCTCCGCGCAGGACGTACCCGGTGTCCGTGGACTGGACGGCGTTCGAGGCGAAGGTCATGTGGGGGTGTGCGGCTGTGCCCAGGTACTTGGGTGAGCGCACGACCCTGTCGCGGGTACCGCTGTCGGTCGAGAAGCTGTCGGCATCGATGACAGCCGTGGCCGACGACTGCGTGGGCTCGGCGGCGACGTGCACCTGCCCCGAGGTAAGGTCGAACGTTCCACGCACGGCGCCCAGGCCGAAGAAGTGGCGCGTGGTGAAGGCGATCGTGCTGCGTCCGGCATCGATGGTGTAGGTGCCGACTGCAAGGGTGGTCGGTCGGTCGTCCGAGGTGTGCGGCACATGAATCCTTAGGGAGGGGCAGTCGGTTCCGCGGTGGGGGCGAGGACGGCTGGGGAGTGCTGCGTGTCAGAGGCCTCCGGGGCCGGTCCGCCCGGTCGTGGTTCCGTCGTTGCGCAGGCCCACGGGAAGGTCTCTTCGGCGTTTGACGTCGAGTTCCGGCACACGCGTGTCAGGCGCTGCTCCACCCTACTTGCGTTGATGCGCAGTTGCCTGGCGATTTGGAGATTGGTGCAGTCCATCACGGTCAGCTGCGACGACCCGTCGCTCGGAGCCGTCGGCGATGGAGGTGCCGCCGTCGGCGCCCCGAGGCTGTCTCGAAGCGGCCGCGAATAGGCCACCGACTCCAGCTCTGGGTAGGGAGATTCGATAGGACCCGCTCGGTGTCCCGCCGCACTGCGGGGCGCCGAGCCCCGAAATGCAAATCGTCCTACCCGAGGTGCGACTCGACCTGCTCGACCATCAGCTCATCAGCACACAGACATACCAACGAGCCCAACACCACATCCGTCACGCAGATGCGGTTGCAGTACTAGGCGGACCGAACGACACCGACGCTCTCGGTGAGGGTCGGTTCGCCGATGCCGGGATCGATGGTGAAGACGCGGTAGCCGGCGTCGGTGGTGATGCGAATGTGGTCGGCGTCGGGCCACTGCGCCGGGACGAACTCGCCCTGCCCCGGGAACCCCTGCCGGACGGTGAAGACGGTCCATCGGCGGGCCGAGAGGCCGGTCCCGGTCTCCAGGCCGATGTGGAAGGTGTTGCCCTCCTGCTCCGATTCGCCGCGGTTGACCACGGTCAGGACGTGGTCCGCCCGGCCCGGGGCGCTCGTGCGGGTCTCCCGGCGGACCGGCACGCCCAGGTCCAGCAGTTGGAGGGCGCAGCCCCCGGCCGCGAACAGCAGCCCGACGCCCCCGACCGCCGTCGCCAACCCGCCGCGGCGGGACTCCAGCCGACCCACCGCGGCCACGGCCGGCGGCAGCAGCGCGACGGCGGCCAGGATCCCGCCGGCTCTCATCCGATTCGCCCAACCCCCTTGCGGGGCACCCTAGACGGCGTACTCCTCCCGGACCAGCCGGAAGATCACGTTCCGGCGCAGCGGCCCCTCCGGAACGGTCGGGTCGTCGAAGTCCCCGGCCGGGTCGTGGGTCATACCGAGGCGGCGCATCACGGCCTGGGAGCGCAGGTTGCCGGCGGTGGTGATGGCGAGGACCTCGGACAGGCCGAGGGTGTCGAAGCCGTACCCGAGGACGGCGCGGGCCGCCTCCGTGGCGTAGCCGTGGCCCCAGGCGGAGCGGGCCAGGCGCCAGCCGATCTCGACGCCGTCGACCGGGTCCTTCTCCTCGACGTCGTCCAGGCCCACGAAGCCCGCGAACTCGCCGCTCCCCCGCACCTCGACGGCCATCCAGCCGTACCCGCGGCGGTCGATCGCCGCCTCGAAGCGCGCCACCGAGGCGTCGCTCCGCTCGCGGGTGAGGATGCCGCCGAGGTGCTCGCGGACCTCCGGGTCGGCGTTCATCGCCGCCCACGGGGCGAGGTCGGACTCCCGCCAGCGGCGGATCAGCAGGCGTTCGGTGCGCAGTTCGTCCATGCGCCCCACCCAACGGCAGCCGGGCCGCCGGGGCAACCGAAAAACTACCGGGTGCCTCGACGGCGGACGGTCGGGTAGCCTGCGGGCATGTCGAGCCCTGAGGCATCCAGGGTGGGGGCTTTCGGTCACGCGCCGTCAGCCCCCAGAAACCCGGAACCCTGAACCACCGAGGTCCGAGCGAGCGCCACGCCTGCGCCGCCCGGGGGCTGAGCGTGCGGTGACGAGACGTCCGTTCCTCGTTCCCACCGCCCTCCTCGGAGCCTCTCGATGCCCCTTCCGCTCTACCTGCTCGCCCTGGCCGTGTTCGCCATGGGCACCTCGGAGTTCATGCTCGCCGGGCTGCTGCCCGGCCTGGCCGCCGACCTCGGCGTCACCGTCGGTACGGCCGGCGGGCTCACCTCGGCCTTCGCGGTCGGGATGGCCGTCGGCGCGCCGCTGATGGCCGTGCTCGTCCGCAACCGGCCGGGGCGAGGCAGCCTGCTCGGGTTCGTCTTGGTCTTCGCTGCCGCGCACGCCGTCGGGGCGCTCACCGCGAGCTTTCCGGTGCTGTTCGCCACCCGGGTGGTGGCCGCGCTCGCCGACGCCGGGTTCCTGGCGGTGGCCCTGACCACCGCCGCCGCACTCGTCCCCGCGGACCGGAAGGGTCGGGCGCTCGCCGTGCTGCTGTCGGGGACGACGGTGGCGACGGTGGCCGGTGTCCCGGGCGGGGCGGTGCTGGGCGCGCTGTTCGGGTGGCGCGCCGCGTTCTGGGCCGTCGCACTGCTCTGCCTGCCCGCCGCCGTCGGCATCGCCAAGGGCCTGCCGGCCGTTGTTACTTCGGTCGGCCGATCCTCAACGACGGCCCTGCGCACGGAGTTCGCCGAGCTGCGCCGCCCGCGGCTGCTCCGCGCGATGCTGCTCGCCGCGCTGGTGAACGCGGCGACCTTCGGCGGGTTCACCTTCCTCGCCCCCGTGGTGACCGGCCGCGCCGGGCTGGGCGAGCTGTGGGTGCCGGTCGCACTGGTGCTGTTCGGCGCCGGGTCGTTCACCGGGGTCACCGTCGCCGGGCGGCTCGCGGACCGGCGCCCCGGCCTGGTCCTCGCCGTCGGCGGCCCGCTGCTGCTGGTGGGCTGGCCCTCCCTGGCCGTCCTGGCGGGCCGGCCGGGCGCGCTGCTTCCGCTGGTGTTCCTGCTGGGCGCGCTGTCGTTCGCGGTCGGCGGCACGCTGATCACCCGGGTGCTGTACGAGGCGGCCGGCGCTCCCGCCCTGGCCGGCGCCTACGCGACCGCCGCGCTCAACCTCGGCGCCACCGCGGGCCCGCTACTGGCCGCCGCCGCCCT
>NZ_JAHSQD010000059.1:17420-25542 GCF_020103755.1 Streptomyces sp. LS1784 | reverse complement strand
TCACACCCCGCCACCACACCAACGAGCACCATCTGCGCTGGTCACGCTTCCGCCGACGCAGCCAGGCCCGAGCCCGCCGCTCCCACTACAAACGCCGAGGCCACAACCCCCAGATGCGGTTGCAGTATTAGGCTTCCTCGGGCCTGTCCTGCTGTACGACGGGCCAGCCGAGCGGGAACGAAAGGCACGATGGTGGAACCACTCATAGCCGCGGTACGGAACGGGGACGCGCAGGTGGTAGACACATTGCTGCGGGCAGGCGCCGACCCCGACACTGCCGACGAGCACGGCACCCCTGCCCTGTGCCTGGCGGTGGAAGCCTTCGATCTCCCGATGGTGGAGACCCTCCTCGCGGCATCCGCGCGTCCGGACCGTGCGGATGCCCTCAGCCGCACCCCGCTGCTTCGCGCGATCGAGATGGGCGCCTGCGACATCACGAACCTGCTCGTCGGCCGTGGCGCCCATATGTGGATCAAGGACGCGGAAGGGCGCGACGCCCTGGCATTGGCCAGGCACTGGCACGAGACGGACCTCGTGGCCGAGCTACGCCGCAAGAGCGGCCGGCAGGGTCCGGTCGATCGCAGTGCCGTCTCGTCCGATTCCGGGTTCGTCTGCGAGCAACTGTCCCTGGGCAGCCTGACCGTCAGAACCGGGCACGCGGCGATACTCACCAATCTGGAGAGGTCGTACGGCATCGCGACGCCCTTCGACGAACTGCTCTCCCGCGCTCTGGCCGAGCCCGACGTCGACCACGAGGTGTGGTGGGCGACGACTGCCACGCTCTCGGGACGACACGGCCCTACCACCTGGAATGCGGCCGTTGCCCTGCGCGACCGGCCCGACCCGTTGGAGCGCTACTTCGGCGCGGAGGTCATCCGCCTGATGAACCTCTTCGACGAGAGTGACGATGCGCCGTTCGACGGACCACTCGCCGACCTCTTCCTGCCCTGGGTGGCGAGCGAGCCGGACCCCCGCGTCACTCGGGTGCTCACCGCCGGACTGGTCGATACCCCGGACCCGCGTCGCGAACGGCCGCTCACCATACTCACCCGTCACATCGACAGCAAAGTCCGGCAAACGGCACTCTCGGGGCTGCACTGCCCGATCGAACGAGGCGATCACGAGGCCCTGTCCGCAGCCGTGGAACGCACAAAGGACGAAGACGCGGCGGTACGCAGGCAAGCATGCCGAGCCCTCGCCTTCGCGCCCACGCACGACCAGGGCGCCACCGACGCACTCGTCACCTGCCTCACCGATCCGGACGAGGACATACGTGTGGAGGCAGCCGTACGGCTCGCGCTACGGGACGATCCACGAGGCGACGAGATCCTGGACAGCCTCTATCCCGCCGACGAGGAGTCCCCCTACTAATGGCTGCTCTACGACGTGTCCCGACACCGTCACGGCTGACGGCCGGTCCGGCGGAGGCCGCCGGACCGGAAGGGGAGGACAGCGTGAGCCTGGACTGGAATCTGGCCGCCACGATTGGGGCTGCGGTCTTCGGCGGGGTATCGGCCGGAGCCGCCACCTGGCAGGCGGCCATCGCCAAGGGCCAGGCGAAGAACGCCCAGGACGGCGCTGCGGCCGCGCAGGCCGCCGCCGAGACCGCCCGGCTCCAGGCCGAGGCCGCCCAGCGCCAGGCCCGCGCCGCCGAGGAACAGGTGACGGCCGCGAAGGACCAGGTGCGCGCGGCCGAGGAACAGGTCACGCTGCTGCGCCGCCAGCTGGACGCCGAGGAAGACCACCGCCGCGAGACTCGGGGACCGCAGTTCACCATCACCGGGGGCTGGGTCGACGGGATCACCGACGTCAACCAGGTCGTCGCTGCGGTCACGCTATGGCAGACCGCCGGCCCCGGTCTGGCCACCGTCACCGCCACGGCGAGCGGCCGTCATGGCCAAGGCCATCACCACCACCGCGCAGTGCGGCCCGATCGCCACCGGCGGCACCGGCACCCTCACCTTCGATCTCGAATACCGCACCCCCGCCGAGGGACAGATCGTCCTCGACCTCCAGTGCACCACCGCCGACGGTGAGACCTGGCAGCGATCCGCCTCGGTGACGATGAGGCCTCCGACCGGGCCCTCGGCACGCTGTGGAACCGGGTCTGCCATCAAGGCGGCACTTCCGCCCCCGGAGCTCTGGCTGTCCCTTTCCTGATCCGCATCGCGCTTGCCTACCCCCGCCACCGCGCCGCCCTCCTGCTCCTGGTCGGCGCGGTCGCGCGTCGGCCGCACTTCGGCGACGGCTCACGTACCGGTCTCCTGCGCGCGGGCGAACTCGCCGGCACCATCCTCATCGACACGAGCGGCTACCTGGAGACCTGGTCGATCGAGGCGGCCCGGAATGCCGTGGCGGCGGACGCGGATCTGCTGTGCTTCCTGCTGGACGACCGCGAAGCGGCCGTCCGCCAGGCCGCCGCCTACGCCCTGGCAGCCGCGCTGCCCCCACCCGGACACGCCCCGGCCGCCCTGCACGCCCTCCTCGCTCGCGAGGACGACCCTGTGACACGCGCCTGCCTGGTTCTGGCGATCGGCCAACTCTCCTGGGAGGAAGGCAAACCCGGCAACCGTCGCACAGCTGCACGAGTGGTGGCGAAACCCCGACCGGCCGACGGACGTGCGCGTGAGCGCCGCCCTGGCCTGGCTGTGCCTCGTCGAGGACCCCATCCCCGCCGAACTCGACACCCTCTTCGACACTGCGGTCACCGACGAGCTGACGGCTCTCCTCGCCCCAGCCCCCTGCCTGCGCGACGCCCAGGACGGCGTCAAGGACAACGGCCTGCTCGTGTGCCTCACCCAGATGCGAAACCCCGACGACTTCCCCTGGCTTGTCGAGTACTGAAGCCCACCACGGTCAAGCTCTGCTACTCGCACACGCAGCAACTACCCGGCCTGCCCCGAGCCGGGGCAGGCCGGGCGCGTCCGCTACGTGCAGGTGTCGAGCATCTCGACCAGGGCGTTCTTCTCGCTCACCGTGGTGCTCAGGCCGTAGACGTACTTGATGTCGGTCCAGGCGCGGGAGTAGGTACACCAGTACGACCGCAGCGGCGGCCTCCACTGGTCCGGCCCCTTGTCGGCCTTTGCCCGGTTCGATGCGGCGGAGACCGCGACCAGCTGCGAGTGGGTCAGGTCGTTGGCGAAGGCCTTGCGCTTGGCCGTGGTCCAGGTGTCAGCTCCGACTGGCGGGGAGCGTCATTCCGAGCGCGCGATATTCGGAAGCCTGCGGCGGCGGTGACTCGTATCGTGTGCGAGCGAAGATCGTCGGTTGGTGGGGAGAAGTGTGCGGTCCGAGGAGCACGTGGCGTGGGGGCGGGACTTCCCGGTCCGGTACCTCCTGGTGCGGGAGTACTACGACGACGATGACGAGAAGGCGGGGGAGCTCTGGGGGCGCTGCGCGGAGGTCGAGGGCTTGTTCATGGACCCGCCTCCGCTGCCGCGTGAGGTCCTGACACTGCGGGGGTGCCAGCGCGAGAGCGGGCTGGCCCAGGCGGTCCTACGGTCGACCGATCCGGTGCGGCTGCTGGGCGATATGGGCCTCTTCATCCACCCCGAAGACGCCGCGACGGACAGCCCCCGGTTCTGGGACCTGGAGAACGTGGCCGTCCTGGCCCACCGGCCCACGCCCGGTGATCCCGATCGCGTGGACATCACCGTGGGTGCCGGCGTCGAGGACGACTGGGGCCCGCAGCTCGAACCCGCCCCGCAGATCGACCTGTCGGCCACCGACTGGGAGGGCAGCTGCCTGTCGATCGACGGCCTGTCCGGCCCGCGTCCCCGGCGGCAGGTTCAGTCGCTGCATCTGATCGGCTGCGAACCCGCCCAACCCCTGCTGGCGGAACTCCGCTCGCCACGGCAGGAGGACGGCCAGGTCATCGGGCTGTGGGCGCTGGACCGCAACGGCCGCTGCATGGCCCAGTACGACCTCCACTTCCGTCCCGGTGGCGCCCGCCCGTCCGTTCTCGGCGGGGCCCTGATCGACATCACCATCCCCGACCCCAGCGGCGGCGGCCGGCACGAACCGTGGCTGGCCGGCCGCCCAGACCTGGCAGCCCGCCAGGTCTGGGACGTCTGGTACGACGGGATTCCCACTCAGCCCAACCAGTGGGCCCCGTTCGACGCCCCGGGCAGGTCCGAGTGGCTCGAGCTCACCAGCGTCGGACCGTACGGTGCGGGTATCGGTCGCTCGGGCGGGACTTACCATCTCGACGGGCGGCACGCCACAGACAAACACGGGCTGCTCCTGGCACTCGGCGAGGCCCTCCTCGGCCCCGGTGCCAACTACGGAAGGGGCCTTGATTCCGTCAAGGACTACCTGTTCGGCGGACCTTCCGTCGTACCCCCGTTCACCCTCGTCTGGCACCATGCCGACGTCGCCCGCACCGCTCTTGCCGAGCACATCCTCAGCCATCGCACTGGTCGGTCGTACTTCGATGAGATCGTGGTCCTCCTGAGAACGTACGGCGTCACCGTCGAACTCCGATGAAGTCAGCCTCCCGGTCCGCCTGGCCCTCCCCGCAGGGCCGGGGGACTCCCCCGGTTGCTGTTATGCGCAGGTGTCGAGCATCTCGGTGAGCGCGCTCTTCTCGGTCTCGGTGACGGAGAGGCCGTAGACGTGCTTGATGTCGGTCCAGGCGCGGGAGTAGGTGCACCAGTACCCGGTCGCCGACGGGCGCCAGACGTCCGGTCCCTTGTCGGCCTTCGCCCTGTTCGAGTCGGCGGACACCGCGACCAGCTGCGAGTGTTCCAGGTCGTTGGCGAAGGCCTTGCGCTTGTCGGTGGTCCAGGTGTCGGCACCGACTGGCAGGGAGCGTCATTCCAAACGCGTGATATTCCCCGTCTGGCCACGGCTGGATTACTCCAGTTCTTCGAGCCGAACGGCTACCTCCGGGGACTGCTGCAGATCTGCTTCGAAGAGGCTGGGGTTGGCTTCGTCGAGGGTGCGACGGATGGCGACGGCTTCCCGGCTGGCGGCCAGGCTCTCGGCTCGTTGGCCCATCTCTCCCAGCCGGTTGGAGAGGTTGTTGAGGGCGATGGCGAGGTTGTGCAGGTAGGCGTCTGGGTTGGCTTCGGCGAGGGCGCGGTAGTGGCCGGTGGCTTCCTGGCTGGCGGCCAGGCCCTCGGCTCGTTGGCCCATCTCTCCCAGCCGGATGGAGAGGTTGTTGAGGGCCATGGCGAGGTTGTGCAGGTGAGCGTCTGGGTTGGCTTCGGCGAGGACGCGGTAGTGGCCGGTGGCTTCCCGGATGGCGGCCAGGCCCTCCTCCCGTCGGCCCACCTCGCTGAGGTCGATGGAGAGGTTGTTGAGGGATGTGGCGAGGTCGGGCAGGTAGGCGTCCGGGTTGGCTTCGGCGAGGGCGCGGCGGATGGTGATGGCTTCCTGGCTGGCGGCCAGGCACTCCTCCCGCCGGCCCACCTCGCCGAGGTCGGCGGAGAGGTTGTTGAGGGCCATGGCGAGGTTGGGCAGGTGAGCGTCTGGGTTGGCTTCGGCGAGGACGCGGTAGTGGCCGGTGGCTTCCTGGCTGGCGGCCAGGCCCTCCTCCCGTCGGCCCATCTCTCCCAGCCGGATGGAGAGGTTGTTGAGGGCCATGGCGAGGTCGGGCAGGTGAGCGTCCGGGTTGGCTTCGGGGAGGACGCGGTAGTGGCCGGTGGCTTCCCGGATGGCGGCCAGGCCCTCGGCTCGTCTGCCCATCCCTCCCAGCCGGTTCGACAGGTTGTTGAGGGCGCTGGCGAGGTTCGGCAGGTAGGCGCCGGGGTTGGCTTCGGCGAGGGCGCGGTAGTGGCCGGTGGCTTCCTGGCTGGCGGCCAGGCCCTCCTCCCGTCGGCCCATCTCGCCGAGGTTGACGGAGAGGTTGTTGAGGGCCATGGCGAGGTCGGGCCGGTGGGCGTCCGGGTTGGCCACAGCGAGGGTCCGGTGGTGTCGGACGACTTCGTCGGTGAGCTGGACAGCGGCGGCGGCGAGGCGATGGCTGGTGAGCGGAAGACAGTCGTGAAGTTCCGTGAGGGTGTTGAGGGAGGTATCCGGGTGGGTGGCGATGGTGCTAATGGCGGCAATCAGTGGGACCGGCTGGTCGGTTCGGATGGCGGCGGTGACGATGTGCGGCGCGAGTTGCTGATGGTGTCGGACACACAGGTCGGTGAGTTGGCTGTCCAGGCGCCCCCGGAAGGCACGGTGTGACGCTGCGCGGCTGTAGACGGTGAGGAGCTGTGCGGCCTGGACGTCGTCGGCACCCTGCAGGAGACAGTCGGCGATGTGGGGGTCGGTTTCGAGGGTGCGGCCGATGTGACGTTCGGCGAGGCGGTCGGGCTGAAGGGCGTCCCAGAGCGGTCCGCCGGTCGCCGAAGTGGGGTAGAGGGTGGTGAGCCAGGCGGTGACCCGGTTGCGGCGGTCGCGGGGCTGGTCAGCGAGTGCGGGCAGGCGCTGCCACAGGTGGTCGGCGTGTTCGCGGTTGGTAGCGCCGACCAGGTGGGCGGCAGCGATCACGGTCTTCAAGGTGTCCATGCTCAGCGCGGGGGTGAGGCCGCTGGCGGTGGCGCTGTCGCGCCAGTAGCGACTCTCGTGGCCGAGCAGCCGGTCCTCGACGTCCCGCGCACCATCCTCGCCTGTGGTGCTGTTCTCGGATGGGTGCCCGCCGTTCCCGGGCTCGGCCGGGACGTTATCGAGGAGGTCGGCGAGGGCGGTCATGTGGAGGGTGAGGGCGTTGCCGTATGCGGCCTGGCCAAGGTTGCGGGGTTCGGGGAGTGCGGTGGCGGCGGTAGTCCAGTCGTGGCCGGTGAGGCCGTCGACGATCGGGAGGGCGGTGGCGAGGGCGTGGGCGGCGTTGCGGTAGTGGGCGGCGCGCTGGCCGGGGTCGTCCTCCAGCGGGGTGAGGTGGTGGGTGTGGGCGGTGGTGAGATGGTCCTCGGCCTGGCGGGTGGCGGTGCGGGCCTGGTGCCACCAGTCGCCGGCGGTGCGGGCCAGGAGGAGAAGTTTGAAGGGGCTGGTGCCGGGGTGTTCGGTGGCGGCTTCGATGATGGCGGTGAGCTGGTCGGGGCGGGTTTCGGCGTAGTCGAGGACGACCAGCAGGGGTTTGGCCGCCCTTCGGAGTTCCAGCAGCTGTTCGGTAAGGGCGCTGGCACGCGGCCACAGGACGGTCCAGCCGTCGGCGGTGAGCCGGTGGGTGAGGTGGTGGGCGAGGCGTGTCTTGCCCTGCCCGCCCGGGCCGTGCAGCAGCCACGCCCCGAACCCGACCCTCTGGCACCAGGTCTGCAGGTCGGCGATCAGGTCCTCGCGGCCGTAGAAGGGGACGGTCTGCCGGCCGGCCTCCAGCAGCGCCGCCGGGGTGGCGGGCCGGGGGCGCCGGGCCGGGAACTGGGCGGGGTCGGCGATGTCCTGGAACTCCACCGCCTCAAGCCTGGCGGCCGGGCCGGTGCCGTGTTCGGTGAGAGCGGCGCGGAAGGCCGGGTCGTGGTGCAGGACGTAGGCAGGGACGACGTTGAGGCGGCCGTGGGCGGAGTGGGCTCGGTCGGAGGCGACGACGCCGGTCAGGAAGCGGTCGCAGAACACCGCCGCCCCGGACAGCCCCGCGAATGGTGAGGAACCATCCGCTGTCCACCCGGCAACGGGGGTGCGCAGGTCCATGACGTACTGGTTGCCGACGAAGCCACTGCCCGGGTTCACCTCACCGCGCAGGTGCGAGGCGTCGACCGCGTGGTCGGGGCGCTGGGCCTCATCGGGCACGCCCCAGGTCTCGCACAGAGTGCCGGGGCGGGTGGTGTCCGGACGCCCCCACTGCACGGGGGCGGTTGGGGGCTGCCAGTACGGGGAGTCGTCCACGAGCACGAGCGCCGCGTCGTCGCGCCCACCCGGGGCGCCGGCCCACACCACGCTTCCGTCCGCGCTGCCGGTGCCAGCCGGGTGGAAGACCGTCACCCTGGTGCCGGTCGGGCCGGTGACGTGGGCGGAGGTCAGGACCAGACGCCCGCCGACCGCGTACCCGGACCCGCGTCCGCCCTGCCCGTTCACCCCGGCAATCCGTACCCGCTCCACCCTGCCCCCTACAACCCACCCTGTTCGCCGCCACATGGTCGCGGGCGGGGGGGGGGGGTGCCGGGGGCGGCCCGGGTGTGATGGGGGTGTGGGGCCG
>NZ_JAHSQD010000059.1:0-17410 GCF_020103755.1 Streptomyces sp. LS1784 | reverse complement strand
TGGCCCCCGCCCCCGGGGCGGGCGCGGGGGGGGGGGGCCCCGCCCGCGACCAGGTTCTCAGTCGCTGATGCGCCCGGTGGTGTCGCCGGGCCCGGCCGGGCTCTCCTGCGCAGAGCTGACGAGGAGGTCGGCCCCGTCGGGGCGCTTCGGGGTGAGGGTGAAGGAGACCCGGTGGGTACGACCGCGGGACAGACTGGCCTCGGTCTCGGCGCCGACCGCCCAGAGCTTGAACCCGGCCTTCGCCTTCGCGTCGGCGCGCAGCTCGACCTCGAACCCCATTTCCACCGGCCCCACCGCGAACACCACCCCGGGGTCGTCCCCGACCTGGGCCGCCGCCTTCAGCAGCTCGTCGCGTACCGCCGCGACCGCGTCCACCAGCGGAACATCCATTCGCACCCACCCCTTGAACACCTGACCTGCGGTCATGCCGATGCGGACACCGTAGAGCCCGTGCACTGGCCCGCGCAGGCGAAAGCCCAACTCAGCCGAGCCTGCCCGCCTGTCCCTCGGCTCTGGGCAGGCGGGAAGGCCCGCTGGATGGCTATGCGCAGGTGTCGAGCATCTCGTTCAACGCCGTCTTCTACAGGCCGTAGAGGTGCTTGATGTCGGTCCAGGCGCGGGAGTAGGTGCACCAGTACGACCGCAGCGGCGGCCGCCACAGGTCCGGGCCCTTGTCCGCCTTCGCTCGGTTGGAGGCGGCGGACACCGCGACCAGCTGACTGTGCTCCAGATCGTTGGCGAAGGCGTGGCGCTTGGCGGTGGTCCAGGTGTCGGCCCCGACTGGCGAGGAGCGTCATTCCAAACGTGCGATATTCCCCGCCGAAGCGTGCGGGATTAGCCGCCTCATCCGCCTACGCTTCGAGCCAGACGGCCATGTCCAGGGACCGCTGCAGGGCTGGTCCGAAGAGGTCCGGGTTGGCTTCAGCCAGGGTGCGGTGGATGGCGACGGCTTCGTCGATGGTGGCCAGGGCCTCGTCCCGCCGGCCCACCGCGCCCAGCCGGTCGGAGAGGGTGTTGAGGGACATGGCGAGTTCGGGCAGATGGGCAGCCGGGTTGGCTTCTGCCAGATCCCGATAGAGACCGGCGGCTTCCTCGCCAGCAGCCAGGCTCTCCGCTCGCCGACCCACCTTGCCGAGGTCGACGGAAAGGTTGTTTAGGGCCATGGCGAGGTCGGGAAGATGGGCGTCCGGGTTGGCTCCGGCCAGGGCGCGGTACTGATCGACCTGGACCAGCACCCCGTCCTGCGCTCGCTGAACATGGAACAGGAGGACTGGCGCTGGGAGGACGTCTTCGCGGCCGACGGGCAGTCCCGCCAGGCCGCCCTGGGACTGATCGAGCGGATCGGCGACGAAGAAGCCGACCGCCGTGCCGCCGAAGCGATTCGGCTGCACGACGGCTACCACCCCAAGCACAACCCGTCCGGCGTGGACCTCGACGCCTGTCCGGTCTGCGGGCGGGAGGCGTTCAGCGCGGACGGCCAGGACGACCTGGGCATGGACCAGGGTCCGGGTCGGTGCCTGGTGTGCGGCTACGAACGCAGCCCGGGCCTGTCCGACTATCTCGCCGCGATGGCCTACTACGAGGTCCGCTGGGCCGACGACTGACCACCGGCGGCGATGGGACGGCCCAAAGCGCGGACCGCTCCCAGGCCCACGCCCGGATGTGACCCGCGGGACACATCGGCCAGGGCCCGGCCGCCCCGCGCCGGCCCTGGCGGCACAATGCCTCGGACCACCCCTTGGGGCAGCCCGAGGCGACAGCTTGCCGCGCCGCTTCTGCGACGTTCGTCGGCTGAACAGACCGGACCGGATGGTCCGTCGCGGGACGGAGCGGACCGGACCGAAGAGACAGTGAAGCAGTCGGACCGGCGGACAGTCAGCAGCTTTCGACGGGACACAGGCGAACGAGCCGAGCTGACGTGGAAACCTACGCCCATGTGTCGTAGCGCCTGCGAGCAGCTGTCGCGGCTGTGTCAGGCCGCCGCGCGGGCGGCCTTGGTACGGGCGGCGTCGAAGACGGCGGCCGGGTTCCCGTAGTAGATCCACGGGCCGGCGATCTCCCGGCCCATCGCGCGGAAGAGGTCCAGGGCCTGCGCCGGGCGGCCGTTCTCGATCAGGCCGTGGGCGATCCAGCCACGCGCCGGGACGATGCCGGGGTGGGCAGGGTCGGCGGCTGCCAGATCGGCCAGGGCCGCGTCCAGGGCGGCCGTGTACTCGGCGGAACGGTAGAGCGGGGCCGCGGACTTGTCGCGCAGGACCTGCTCCCAGTACGCCCGCAGCTTCAGCACTGTCAGCAGGCTGCCCGCCGGCGCTCCGGCGATCGCCCTGTCCGCGAACTCGTGCATCAACTCGTTGCTGCCCAGCCACTTCTCGCACCAGTACTGCAGTGCGGCGGTGTGCGCACCGTAGTGGTAGGGCTCGCGGGCCACAATCTCGGACCACAGCGCGCGGTAGCGCTCGTGCGACCAGCCCTGGCCCATCGCGATCGGCTGCTGCATCACCCAGGCGTTCGGGTCCCCGTCCGAGGCGAGTCGGATCGCCTCGTACGACACCTCCGCCGCCTCCTGCAACACCTGGTGAAAGCCCATGGCCTGCTCACGCGTCACCTCGGACGCATACTTCCCGGTGCGGATCTCCCACGCCCGCTTGACCAGGGCATCAGTCTGCACCTGGGCGGCCTCGGGGCTGCCCGGCTGCTCCTTGCGCCACTGCCAGAGCCAGGTGTCGTCGGTGGCCGCGAGGTCGCCGAACGGGTCCATCCGGGCGTAGCGGGTGCTCCAGTCACCGTCGCCTTCCGAGAGGTAGGCCGCGGCGGGCCGCCAGTTCCCTGCCTTGGCCGCGTCCAGCGCGGCCCGCGCCGCCGGGTCGGCGGTTTCGCTGCCCACTTCGACCAGTTCGGCGCGCGGCACCAGGCCGGCTGCGGGCGCATCGTGGCCGGCGGTGGCCTTGCGACGCTTGTTCAGCCAGAGGCCCAGCCTGATGAGGAGGACGAGGAGGGTGACGATGACAAACGGGTGAGGCATGGACCTGCTTCTCTACGGAACTTTGTCGCACAGGTGTGCGTTTGGTGGAGATCGTATCGTTCGGGCACAGAACCGTAAGCGGGTTTTCCCGGCAGGCCGACGCCCGCGTACCGCAGTTGACCCCACACCACCGCCCGCGCCGCTGCACGCCTTCCTCTCCGACCGCCGCCGAATACGCCCTCGCCCAGCTGCGCCCCGGCGAGCTGGAAGCGGTAGGGAAGTGGAACACGCGGCACCCACTGCAAGCCCACCGGTCTCACCCGCCTCCCAGGACCAGGCCAAGGCCTCAGGTCAGCTGGTTGATGGCGGCCAGGGCGGCGCGTTGAAGTGCCTCGTCGTCCTCGACGCTCGCGAAGAAATCGCCGCTTCGGCGGGTGAGGGTGAGTTCGGCGTGGATCCGTGGAAGGGCAGGCGCGGCGGCGGGGCCCATCCGCTGCAGGCAGTCCACGACGTGGTTGGCGGTCGAGTCGTTCTGCTCCCATGCCTCCAGCAGCACGGGCAGGACGGCCTCGGCCTCGGCCGGGCCGCCGATGTCGTAGATCGCGGCGGCGGCGTGCACCCGGGTCCAGACATGGCCGGCTTCGGACAGCTGCCGCAGGCGGGGCAGTGCTGCGGCCGCAGGCCCTCCGATCCGGCCGAGGACGTCGGCGGCGTCGTGATCCTTGCCGGTGTCGAGCAGGGCGGTGAGCCGCGGCACGGCATCGGTGGGGTCGCTCTCGATGTCCCACAGGGCCTTCACAGCTGCGAAGCGCAGGTCCGGGTCCTCGGCGTCGGCGAGCGGCCGGACCGTCTCCAGCGCGCAGGCGGCGCCGGTGCCGATGGAGCCCAGTGCGTAGAGGGCCGCGCCGGCGGTCTGCCACTGCTCCTGCTCGACAGCGGTGGTGATGGCCGCGGTGAGCGCGGGTACGGCCGCCGGGTCGCCGAGCCGGTTGAGGGCGGCCATCAGCGCGGTGGCGGATCCCCAGGGCCAGGAGTAGTCCGCGTCGGCCAGGCGCCGGGTCACCCTCGGCAGCAGTTCCCCGGCGGCCTGCGGGAGGTGGCCGGCGGCCTGCACGGCACGCCAGTCGTCGGTGCCGGTGTCGAGCGCCGTCAACAGGCCGGGCAGGGCGCGCTCGTCGCCGAGGCCGGCCAGCGCCGTGACCGCCTCCTGGTGCGCCCGGCGCAGCAGCGGGTGCCGTGCGGCCCAGACGTCCGGGCCGTGGGTGGTGCGGTGTGCTTCCACGAGGGCGGCGAGGGCTTCGCGTGCGGGTTCGGCGAGGGCCGCGGGGAGCTTGCCGAGGGTTTCGGCCGCTTCGGCGGCGGTGTACGGGTCGTTGGGGAGCAGGCAGTCGGCGAGCAGGAGGACGAGGCTGGAGTGGTTGCCGCGCCAGGAGCGGATCAGGTCCCAGGTCATGGCGATGGCGTCGTAGCGGGTGGCCGCATCGGGGCTGCGGAGTTGGGCGGTGAGCAGGGCTGTGCGTTTGGGCACCCGCGCGTCCAGCACCCGGTGAAGGGTGGTCAGCAGCTCGGTGGTGGGGGCATGGACGCGGCCCTGGCGGTCGAGGTCGGCGAAGACGGCGGCGATCTGCGGCGGGACGCCCTGGTTTGGTGCCGGTTCGGCGGCGATGTCCGCGCAGGTACACTGCCCGCAGTCGGTCGGCCGGGCGTCGACCTCGCCCTGGGGCGCGGGTTCGGGCGTGAGCTGCTGGAGCAGGTTGGTCGCCGTCGGGACGAGGCCTGCGTCGATCACCTCCGGCGTGCAGGCGGCCCGGTGGACGAGGGCGGCGAGCCGGATGTCGGCATCCAGCGCCGCGTCCGTGGCCAGGGCGGCGAGCCAGGCCGTCACGGGGCCGAGCGTGGCCGGCAGTCGCTGGGCCAGCGTCGCGGCCGTCTCGATGACCAGTAGCCGCTCCATGGTGCCGCCCTCTGCCGCCAGCCGCTCACGCAGCAGGGCGAACGCCCGGTCGGCGTCATCGAGGAACAGCCCCAGGGCTGGGACGGCAGCCTGCCGTACCTGCGGGTCCGTGTCCGCCGCGTGCCGGATGAAGTCTTCGACACGCTCACGCATCTGGGGCACGACATCCGCATGGGGCGTCGACGGGTGGCCGGACGGACTGTAGTAGAGGCCGTCGGGGTCGCAGTCCAACGCCGCGCTGCCGATGCTGAGCAGGAGCCGGATGACAGCCGCGCGGTCGGGCACCTGGGGATCGTCGGCGAGCACGAGAAGGAACGGCAGGCTCGCTGCCGTGCACGAGTAGACGTCGCCCTGGTGGTGGGCCGAGCTGTAGAAGCTGCTGAAGGCCCTCTCCCGGACGTCGGGGTCGGGCGAGGCCATCTGCTCCAGCCACAGCGGCACATCGTCGGCGGGGCCGTAGGCGTGACCCATGGACGACCAGTCGACGCGGTCGACGCCCTCAAGATTGTTGATCATGGGCCGCACAGTGACACGAGGCACTGACACTGCCACCAGTCGGTGACCCGAGCGAGGGCCTCGGTGACGACCTGGGTGCCTCGCACGAAAGGATCGGGTCAGCCCCGCGGGGCGGAGCGGCCCCTGGAACAGCGGCCACCCGCCCTGCCGGACGGCCGGGACTGGCAGCAACGGGTCCATCGACGCGGCCCACCGATCTGGGCCTGGCCGGGAAGTGTCCGGTGGGCTGGCGTGGCAGGATCGGCACGGTCGCGTTGAGGGAGGGGTCTGTGGCGCTGAGTCACGATGAGTGGGTGTTGTTGGAGGCCGCCCCTGCCGAGAGTTCCGGCTGGCTGACCGGGGTCCTTCCCCTGGAGCGCCGGATCGCGGAACACGGGATCGTGCGCCGGCTCGTCGGAACGAAGGTGTGCGAGTTTGCCGGGCCCCGAACAGCGCGACGCTCTCGCCGCGGGCGGAACCCGTCCAGCGTGGGCGGTACGGGCCACCAGGACCTGGTGGGCCGGCTGCCGGTCAAGGGCGTGCTGCAGTACACCGAGGGTGCCCACCTTGCTGGCGCCGACGGTCTGCCTGGACATCCGCACCGACTTCATGGCCTGCGAGAAGCAGATCGCCGACCGCGGTTCGATTCGTGAGGCCTTGGGGTGTCCGGCCAGGCCTCGGTGAGGTGGCGCTTCATTCGTGTGGTGATCGCCGTTCCCCGGGCCCGTGTCATCGCGAAGCATCCCCCACGGCTGCGAGGTCATCGTCACCTACCGCCACCGCCTGGTCCTGCGCACATACGGCCTCGGCCCGCCGCTCGGGAGCGGCGGGCCGACCGGAGAGAGGTCGGATCAGGCCGGCGGGGTGCCGTTGGGCCAGACACAGGGCGAGCTGACGTTCAGGGAGACGTTGCGGCTCGCGTCGGAGACCCCGTCCAGGACGGCGAGGAAGTTGTCCGTGGGGCTCTTGAGCTTGATCCAGTCGTGATGGAAGTTGGGGGGATCCGCTTCGGGCTGGAAACCGCGCTCGGTCATGAGCGTGCGGAATGCATCGACGGCTGCGGCTCTGGTGGCGGACGGAACGTCCCCGAAGTCGTATCCTCGGCTGGTCTGTGTTCTGCCATGCGGACCGATGTCGTTGGCGTCGCATTCCATATCGCGGAAGTTGCCGGAGCTGGCCGTGGGCTTGACCGGCAGCTTGGCCAGGATGTCCGCGAGATAGTTATCGATCTGCTTCTTGGCCTGGGCCAGTGTGATCGTGGGCTTGGACCGTTCCTGTAGCGTGCTCGCTCCGCAGGCGTTCAGGGGCAGTGTCGTGATCGCCAGCGCGGCGGCGACCGCGGACCTTCTGGCCAGTGACAACGTCACGGAGGCGCGCATTGCGGTGCTCATGAGATCGAGGTTTCGTCCGGTATGAGACTCCCGATGTGCTGGGCGCTCTGCCCGCAGCCGTCCAGGTCGCCCGGATTGACCTTGAGCTCCGAGGCCAGATCAGGATTTGGCATGTCTTCCCCCACAGTTTTGCCTGGC
This sequence comes from Streptomyces sp. LS1784, assembly GCF_020103755.1. GTDB lineage: Bacteria > Actinomycetota > Actinomycetes > Streptomycetales > Streptomycetaceae > Kitasatospora. The sequence continues at coordinate 10,470 of NZ_JAHSQD010000059.1, read as the reverse complement.
CCCTGAGCCCCACCCATGGCCGTGCGCTGTCAGAATTGATTTCGGATAGTAGTCGATTGCCATCCGACTGCAACTGCAGGGGGCAGGTGCCGGGCAGCGCGCCGACACGGGACCCAAAGTCCTTGCAGCGCAAGCTGGTTGCGACTGGACAGGAAGAAGCGGACGCTCGGCGGCCCCGAGCCTCGAAGGGCCCCTCCCCCCCCCCGCTCACCCGCCCCGTTCCGTGCACCACCCGCAGCGCCAGCCGGCCCACGCAGCCCGGTCTCCGTGCCGAGGACTCCTCGGCACGGTCCGCTCGCCGGGGCGGGGGTAAGAATTTCTGACCTCGGGCATGTCCGCGCCCGGGAAATTGCAGGTCACAGCCCTGTTTGCGGGGCTCGGACGGGTCTAGCATTCCGGTCACGGCAGCCCCGCCACCCCCTTGACGGGCTGCCGAGCAGACCGGCCATGCCTTGGTGTGGCTGGTGCCTCCCGCAGCCGGGACCTGGGGTGCCCCCGTCCCCGAGGTCCCGGCTCGGGCGCTTCGTCCGCACCACTGACGCCGCCTGGCTCCTGCTGAGCCGGCCGCAGTGCCGTGCCGGGACTGGTCGTTCGACTCCGAGCCCCGGCGTCGGCCGTCCCCGGCTCACCTCCCGATGCCCGCGGGCTCGCCGGGCCGGAGCCCTGGGTACCAACCGATGCCACTGGGAGAGGACACTGGTATCGGTCCCGCACGCACGAGACTTCCGGAGGAACTGTGAGCGCAGCGCCCCTGCACGGCCACCACGACGGCAGCCAGCCCGTCTCGCGTACCCAGGACGCCGTCGCCGCCGCTTTGCCGCCGGCGCAGCGGATGGAGTTCTACCGGGAAATGGGTGAGGCCGACGTCGACACGATCAGCGGTGTGCTGAAGCGGTGGTGGCTGCGGGCGGAGCTCTACCGTGACCCGGAGGGTGACTGTATCCACGCCGCCGTCCAGGCCGGCACGGCCCCCGGCACCTCCGCCTCCGCAGTTCTGCGTCGGCTCGGGGCCCTGTGAGCGACTACACCGAGTTCCCGGGCCACGAGGACGACCCGATCACCATCTCCCCGGCCGTCGAGGAGTTCCTCGGCCACCCGGGCACGTCGGCCGAGGTGTTCTCCGCCGTGGTGGCGTTCCTGGTCGACCTGCGCGAGAACCCCTTCCCGCACCTGAGCATGCCGGTGCCAGGCCGTCCCGGGATGCACTCGGCGCCGCTGCGCCGGGATCCGGGGCTGGTGGAGTATGCGGTGAACGAGGACTCGGACCCGCCGAGGATCTACGTCTCGCGGATCCTGTGAACGGACTGAGTGCCAAGGCCCGCCTTCTCGGGGGCGGGCCTCTTCGTTATGGCCGTGCGAGGGGGGTCTGTCGGCGGTGACCAGGGCCCGCCACTTGGTCTGCACGGTCTCCTCGTTGTCGAGCCATCGGACGCCGGAGGGGGCGTCAGGGAGGCGGTTCCCATGTACGAGCCTGATCCCCTCGAGCACTCTCCGGCCCGCACTGACTCCGGCGTGCCTGACGGCATCGGAGGCGACGATGCCCGCGGCCGGATCGTGGAGAAGATCGAGCAGGTGGCGGCCTGGTACGCCGAGCAGATCCGCGCCGAACGCCGGCGCCCGGCACCAACCCCGGACCGCGTCGCGCGGCTGCTGGCCGAGCGCGCCGCCTGCGTCGACGCGTTGCGCGACCTGCCGGAGACGACCGGAGAGGAGCTGGGGCGGATCGAGGCCGACTACGACGCCAGGCTCAGCGAGATCACCGGCGCGTAGGAACGCCGGGCCGGGAGCGAGGCAGGCGGGGCGAAAGCGAGACGGCCGGGCTGGAGCACGGACGGCAGCAGCGGCCAGGCAAGGCGGGTAATCGCGTCAACGTCCCGCCGGTACTGCGGCAGCGCCGCGCGCAGCTCACGCTGGTGGGCGAGAAACCGGCGGGCCTCCTGCTCGGTGTAGGGCCGCACCTGCCCCGCCCGGACGGCGAGCGCGGCACCGGCCCGGCCGGTCCACCGGCCGTCGGGACCGAGCGCATTGCGGAAGACAGCAGCGCCGTCACGCCGCACCACGCCGAGGTGGTCGACCAGGCGCTGCTCCTCGACGGCCTGGACGCACTCCAGCACCGCCGCCAGGCACCGGTCGTGCCCGCTGGCGGTGGTGAACCGGCCCGGCCGGGTGCCGCCCCGGCTGACCTCCGCGTAACGCAGGGCAGTTCCCTGGCGGCTGTCGGCCGCACGCACGTCCAGCACCAGCAACTCGACGCGGTACCCGGCCCGCCGCCACGCGGCCACGTCGCCGAGGAAAACGTGTGCACTGCCGGGGGCGACCTCGATCACGGCGTCCGCACGACGCTCCCGCACATACGCCTCAGCCCGAGCCTGCCACGCCTTGTAGTCCGCACGGATCCGGGCGGACGCAGTGCGCGGACGCTCGCACAGCAACCGGAAGTAGTCCGGGTGGGCCGCCTTGAACAGCTCACCCGCAATCCAAACCGGCCGCCGCCCGCGCAGCGCCCGGCGCACCATCATCGCCGCCCGGGTCTTGCCCGCACCGGGCGCCCCCATCACATAGACGACGACGGGCCGCTCCTGCGCCACGACCTCCCCGAGGTCCGGGACGATCAGGTTCTGGAACGTCCACTCGTGCTCGTCGGCAGACAACCGGTGGTAGTCCACGCCGGGCGGCCCAGAAATCGGCTGAGCGGTGCGCCGCACCGGCTCGGCCAGCGCTGCACACCTCTCCGCGTCCCGCGAGACGGCCAGCACCCGGTCGGCGGACAGCCGGGTCTCCGCCCGCACCAGCGCACGCTCGGCACCGGTGAGGGCCCGACGGAAGGACGCGGTCTCCGCCGCGTCCCACCACCTGGCCCGCTCGGCCTCCACCGCCCGGGCCGCGCCGGGCGGCCGCGCCCACGTCCCGTCGACGAGCTCGTTGCCGTACAGGAACTCCAGGCCGCGCCGTACGACGGTCACGTGGTCGACCAGGTGCTCGGACTCCAGCATGTCCAGGGTCCGGCCCAGCTGCCGGGCACAAGTGTCGTGGTTGGCCCACGACACCCAACGCCCGGCACCGCCGAGGTAGCGCTCCAGCACCCCCAGCTGGCTGACCGCCGCCGCGCACGCCAGCGCGACCACCTCGATCCGGTGCCCGGCCGCCCGGTACGCCCGTACCTGGGCGCGGACCTCGTCCGGGTCGGCGAGCGCGGTCTCCACCACCGCGTCGAGCCGGTGGGCGCGCACGTACGCCTCCACCTCGGCCTGCCAGCGGCGGGTGTCAGCACGCACACCGGCACCGGCGGTCCGCACGTCCTTCGCCAGCAGCGCCTCGTAGTGCCGGTGCACGACCTTGTAGAGGTCGGCGCCGACGCGCACGGCGCCGCCACGCAGTCCGAGGACCGGCAGCAGAAGACCGGAGAGGGTGGTCTTCCCGCTGCCGGGCGGCCCGGCCACGAGCAGCACCACCGGCCGCGTCTGCGGCACCGCCTCCCGGGTCCAGGCCGGGAGGATCACCCGGGACAGAACCTCGAAACTCTCGGCATCGGAGAGCAACTCCGCCGCCTTCCCCTCACGCACCGCGCCTCCAGACGGTTCCCGGCCTGCTGGTCCTGCTCGTGTTCTGCGGGGCGGGTCAGGGCTTCCCTGCCGGTTTCGATCCCACCGCGCTTCCGTCCGAGGCGACGGCCCTCGCTCGGCTCGCAGACCTTTCCCAGGGGCCGGTCGCCACGGTGTGCCTCGTCCTCGGCTACGAGGGTGACCCGCTCGACCCCTGTTCGGCGCCGACCGAACCTGACTGCCCATCCAGGCCCAGACCGCAGCCAGCGGCGAGCGGTCAAGGTCCGGCGAGACTGATCAAACTTCGTTGAGACGGATCACGGGTGTGGCGCCCTCGATGGCGGCGACCAGACGGGCGTGGACGGCGGCGGCCGCCTCCTGGGTGGCTGGGTCCGGGTCCTTCAGCTGTGGGGCGATCAGTTCGGCGGCTGCGGCGAGGACCGGCACAGGCACGGTGGCCTCGCGCAGGTGGAGGAGCTGGGAGGCGGCGCGTTCGCCGGGGGTTGCCTGGGCGCGGGCGTCGGGGATCAGGGAGTTGAGGCCCCTGGGCAGGGGCTGAGTGCTGGTCACCTGTCCTATTCTTCCGCGCCCCGGGTATCGGTGATCACCACGGCTGGCTGTCCGGTTCCCCGTCTGGCAGGTGGTCGTGGTGGTGGCGGGCGTGGCGCCAGCGGAGGTCCTCGGTGCGGAGGGCATCGGCGGCCCACTCCGGCGGTCAGTCCTGCGCGGCGGCGGTGAGTGCGCGGCTGGGTTCGCCGAGCGTGTGCTGCCAAGTCGGTGAGCTGACGGATCAGGCCTTCACGTACCAGCTTGTCGACCGCGGCTGTCGGCTCGGTGCTGCGCGGGCTTCGGTGGCGGCTTCGGCGAGGGCGTCCTCGTTCAGGTCCTTGTCACCGGAGCCGTCGGCCGAGGCGGGGCGGGCGGCTGGGACAGCGGAGAGGTCGCTTGGCGGTCACGGCCGGCATTTGGGCGCGGCCGCTGCGTCGGCCATGCCGATGGCCAGGGCCTGGTCGATCGCCTGGCACAGCGGCACCAGGTCGGTGAGGTCGTTGAGGACGACCCGCGGTGAGGACAGGGCGGTGAAGCCGATCGCCAGCAGTGCGACCCGCTCGGCGGCGGTCAGCTTTGGCCGGTGCCCGCTCTGGACGCTGCCCAGCAGCACGTAGGCGTCCAGGGTGTAGCGCAGTTCCTTCACCAGCTCGCCGTCGCCGCCTGGGATGATCTCGTAGCGCAGGATCTGCTCGACGGCGCCGGCGTACTGCTCCAGGACCTGCCGGGAGCCCTCATCGTGCTGGCGGGAAGCGAGGGAGCGGATCCAGTCGGCGGCGTGCTGGCCCGTGACGGAGGCTAGGGCGAGGGCGTCCCGCTCGTCCGAGGTGAGCACCCGCTCCCCGGACTTACCGGGCTTCTTGGTTTCTTCGCGGCTGTGGTAGCGCTCGTCGGCCTGGTCGAGCCAGGACAGCGCGGAGGGGGTCTTCGTCATTCAGGTGCAACCGCCGCAGCGCCCGCCCGGTCACGGGTGCGGCAAGGCCGGCCTTGCCGCACCCGGGCGTGCTGCTGCTCCCCGTGTAGCAAGGGCGCTTTTGCTGCACGCTGCTGCTTCCGGCGGTGCAGCAGCAGCGGTTGCTGCACCGCCGGCGCTGCGACTGCGACGGCGCGCGCAACCCGAGGCTGCGCAACGGCTGGGCCTGGTGCGACGGTGCGATCCGGGATCGCAACCGCCCAGCTCGCGATACACAAGGGCGGGGCGCGGGCTTCGCGTCGCCTGGAGCCCGGAGGGCGAGGCCACCCTCGTGATGCCCTGGGACGAACCCCAGGACACCAGCCCCGAGACCGTCCCGCTGGCATGAGAGGCGCGACGCGTCAGACCACACCGGCACGGCGCCCCCGTGGTGTTGGGCTCGGCACGGTGGCAGGTGCGGACCGAGGCCTTCCACATGTGCGCGACCCGGCCGCCGTCCACGTTCAGCTGCGTTCCCTCACCCGCCGCCGAGGAAGGCGGGGATAGGCCGCTTCACAACCCAGGCCGACCGACAGCCACGTCCCGATCGCGTACCCGCCGATCGACGCCCGAGCCGACCGAGCTGGCCGCAAGCCAGGAACGACGACCCTGCCCGTTGCGGGGAGCAGGTGGGCGAACGCACCGTGCTACGGGGGTTCCGCCAGCGCGGGCAGGGTGGGAGGATGCCGCTGGCCGCCGCCCGGCGAGGGGCAGCGGCTGGGGCGATCGCCGGTGATTCAGCCGAGTACGCGCTTGAGCGGGCTTGCCCCCGCGCCGGCTACCACGGCCGGTCCGCCAGCACCTCGGACGACGTGTCCCGCTGGTGCGGAACCGGCGGGAGGGACGACGGTGCGCCCGTCCCGTCCTGCTGGAGCGAGACGGTGCGCGTGGGCGCGGGGATCGAGATGCCCTCCGTCCGGTACCGCCGGTGCAGGCGCTTGATGAACTCGTGCTTGATCCGGTACTGGTCGCTGAACTCGCCGACGCCCAGGATCACGGTGAAGTTGATCCTGGAGTCCGCGAAGGTGTGGAAGCGGACGGCGGCCTCGTGGTCGGGCACGCCGCCGCTGATGTCGGCCATGACGCTGTCGACGACGTCGAGGGTGACCTTCTCCACGTGCTCCAGGTCGCTGTCGTAGCCGACCCCGACCTGGACCAGGATCGACAGCTTCTGCTCGGGCTGGGAGTAGTTCGTCATGTTCGTCCGCGCCAGGCGGCCGTTGGGGATGATCACCAGGTTGTTCGACAGGTTGCGCACCACGCTGTTGCGCCAGTTGATGTCGACGACGTACCCCTCCTCCCCACTGGTGAGCCGGATGTAGTCACCCGGCTGGACCGTCTTCGAGGCGAGGATGTGCACACCCGCGAAGAGGTTGGCGAGGGTGTCCTGCAACGCCAGCGCGACCGCGAGACCGCCCACCCCGAGGGCGGTGACCAGTGGGGCGATGGATACCCCGAGGGTCTCCAGGGCCACGAGGACGCCCATCGTCAGCACCACGGTCCGGGTGATGTTGACGAAGATGGTCGCGGATGCCGCCACGCCCGTCCGGGACGCGGCCACCGACTGCACCAGCCCGGCCACCACCCGGGCCGCGCTGAGCGTCGCGATGACGATGAGCACGGCCGTCAGCGACTGGTCGACCAGCCCCCCGATCCGCGCGGTGAGCGGCAGGGCCGAAGCGGCCACCGCGGCCCCGGCCATCACGGCCGCCCACGGGACGATGGTGCGCAGCCCGTCGACGATGATGTCGTCCCCGCTCCACTTGGTCCGGCTCGCGTGCTTGCCCAGCCACTTCATCAGAGCCCGCAGTACCAAACCGGCCACACAGCCGGAGGCCAGCGCGATGCCGGCCACCACCCAGTCGTGCAGGACCAGGTCCCGGGTCACCGCCCTACCCCCGCAGCGTGGAGGGCAAGGGAACGGGCCGCCGCCGGCCGCCGTATGTGCTGTGTCGTCATTTTGTCGCCTGTCAGGTTGTGTTATGCGCAGCCATGTTGGAGCGGATGTATGCACTCCGAACGGACTGCCATCCTGTCCCATGGCCCGGCCGCCGCCACAACCGGACCCCGGCGTTCCGTCCGCTCGGCCGACCGGCGCGCCTTCCGCCGGCGCAGCTCCGCCCCGTGCTGTCCACCGAGATCGGCTCGTACGGCGCGGGCTCAGGCCCGGCGTCGAGCGAGGAGGGGATCGGCAGCCGGGACAGCGGAGAGGTCGTCATGCCGGTGCAACCCCCGCAGCGTCCGCCCGGTCACAGGTGCAGCAAGAGTGTCCTTGCTGTACCTGGGCGTGCTGCTGCTCTCCGTGTAGCAAGGCGACCCTTGCTACACGCTGCGACTGCGACCGGCCGAGCAGCAGCGGGGCTGCGACTGCAACGGCCCGCGCAACCGCCGCCTGCGCAACCGGTCGCCGGGCTGCGACGCTGCGATGCGCGGTGCAGCCACCCGCGCATCGGCTGCGCATCGATGGTGAGCTTGCTGCCGACCAGGTGGGGGCGGTTCTGGAAGTCGCCACCTCGCATCCTGACTACACGACGCCCGAGCAGAAACGCTCCCTGCTCAGGCTGGAGATCGACGGGATGAAAGTACGGCCGTGCGCAGGCTCGGCAGGGCTCGAATACGTGGCGGTCGCTCGCGGTGACCTCGACGCCACCGCCTTCTGCTGGGAGAATGCCTGGGACCATGCGGCCGGCCTGCTCCTCGTCACCGAGGCGGGCGGCACCCAGACCACTGTCTCGGGCCGGCCGTTTCGGATCGAGGGCGGCAACGACCTGCCTCTCGCGGCGGCCCGCGACTCCAACACCGCCGCCCGCGTGCGGAAGCTGTTCGCCGGGATGTGAGAGGACGAATAGGCATCACCCGGTGTGGCACCTCCGCCGCCCCGACAGAGGTGCCACACCCTGTGGGCTGATCGACTCACGAACAGCCCCAGGTTGTTCAGGAGCGCCCGTCAGCAGGCCTGCCTGACCACCCATTGCTGGAAGGTTGTCGCGGCTGCTCACGTACACAGGGACTCGACCTGGGGTGGTGCGGTGCCGAACACGATCTGCTCCCGGACGCCGCAGGCAACCCAGAGCCGGGCGGTGGCCTCCAGACGCAGGTGGGCACCGGGCCACGGACCAGGGGTGGTCAGGACGCTCCCGACCCGCGAAGGTGGCCGACGAGGCGGTCAACGGCACGCGGAGGCAAGCTCCGGGGCGGCGAACAATCAGTGTCCGAGGACGGCCTTCAGCGTTCGCACGGTGGCGCGTGGGAAGGCGGTGTTCCCGTTGTGGCCGCCGGGAAGGACCACCAGCTCGGTGCCCAGCAGTTCGGCCAGTGCCAGCGCGCAGCGGTAGGTGTGCACCGTCGGCCGGGTGGTCGCGCCCGTCGCCGGGACGATCCGGGTGGCGCCGGCGGTTGCCGCGGCCCTGGCGATCTCCGCCGGCCCGAAGCCGTCCGTGGTGACGGCGGTGAACTCCGTGGCGATGAAGAACCCGAAGTTTGCCAGCCGACGGGGCGTCATGGGCTGTGGGGTGAGGCCGTTCTCGGTCGGGTCGTGTGCCGGGTCGATCCCAAGGTGCCGGGCGATCGCCGGGAAGACGGCTGCCATGCCGCCCTCGGCGTGGGCCTTCTGGATGTGCAGCAGTTCTGCGGTGTGCTCGGCGCGTTCGCCGGCCGGCAGCAGGTTCGGTGCGACGGGCTCGTGGGCGATGAGCGTGTCCAGTGCGCCCGGGTGGCGGGCAGCGACCTGGAGGCCGATCGCGGCGCCCATGCTGAACCCGGCCATCAGGGCCGGCTCGTCGGTCACCTCGGCGAGCAGCCGGGCGACGTCGTCGGCGTGGTCGGCCATGGTGACGGGGGCGGCCGGGTCGTCGAGGACGCTGCGGGACAGGCCCCTGCGGTCGTAGGTGACCACGGTGAAGGTGTCGGCCAGGTGCGGGACGAGGTCGACGGTGCGGTCCGCGTCGCCCTCGCCGCTCTGCGCGAGCAGCAGCACCGGCCCGCGGCCCTGGACCCGGTAGTGGAGCGTGGCGCCAGGGGCGGCGAGCGTGCGGACGGCGGCTGCGGTCGGGTCGGTGGTCATGGTGCGTTCCCCCTCGGTCGGTTGCCGACGGCGCTTCCCGCCGGCACTGCGAGCGTATCGCATCGAAACAGATACATCTCATTCAATGCATCTATTGCGATGTACTCTTGCGGGCATGAACGGAGTAGAGCTGTTCCTCCTGGGCCGCACCCTCATGAAGATCGGCGAACAGGCGATGCCCCAACCGGACCGGTCGGAGCAGTCGGAGACGGGCGCGCGCGGCTCGGTCCGCTCGGTCCTGGTCACCCTGGGCGACGTCGTCGCGCATCCCGGGGCGACCGTCGGGGAGATCGCTGCCCGCACCGGCCTGCCGCAGAGTCAGGTCTCCACCGCCGTCGCCCGCCTGGTCGAGACGGGCTCCGTCGCCACCGAACCCGACCCGGCCGACCGCCGCCGCCGGCTCGTCCGCCCCGCCGCCCACCCGTCCGCCCGGGTCGCGGAGGTCCGCGCCACCACCATCGACGACGCCCTCGCCGCGGCCCTCACCACCCCCGACGGCACCGCCCCGGACCCACAGCTGTTCCACGAGGTGGCGACCGCCCTCGACACCCTGGCCCGCCACCTCACCCCCGCCGCCGCCCGCTCCCGCTGACCGGGACGGCCGCACTGACAGGTGGTCACCCCGGGTGCCGGTTGCCGACCGACGGGCCGACGCGCGGCCCGACCGGGACCGGGCGCCGCGCGGCGGGCGTCCTGGCGGTCGAGACGGTGGCCGAGGCGGCCGCCGCGCCGGGTCTACGGAGCTGACCATGACGACCCCGGCCCCAGCCCGGGCACGAGTACCGCGAGCTCGTCGCAGGCCCGCTCGACGGCCTCCTCCTGGACGTCACCGGCTGGGACGCCGACCAGCTCGCCGACGGCGCCGCACTCCCCATCGAGATCGGCGCCTACGGGCCCGGCGGCCGCGCCCATTACGAACCCCGCCCCGCAGATCCGCGCCGCTGGGACTGGCAGGGAGACACCCCCCGACACCACCCCCCGGACCAACCCCAGCGGCACTGCGATGCCCGCCCACACAGACTGAGAGAACCGGTCCGTGCCCGAACCCCCGAGCGGGCAGCGGACCGGTCCCCAACCGAGGCATCAGCGCCAGACAACCTCGACATGCTGTGCCAGGAACAGCAGCACGGCGACGGTCAGCCCGGAGCCGGCGTTCGCGAGCACCGCGCCGAGCATCCGGCCAGGTCACGCCAGGCCGACCGCTCCGGCCGCGCCTGTTTGCGGCTGGCGGCGAGGCCTTGGCGGACCTGTTCCTCGACGTCGGTGAACACGCGGGAGTAGGTCCGGTCGGATGCCTCGACCAGCTGGTAGGTCCACATGCCCGGGACGACGTCCCGGCCCAGGAGCTCCCGCTCGACCAGGCC
>NZ_JAHSQD010000589.1 GCF_020103755.1 Streptomyces sp. LS1784 | reverse complement strand
CGGGGCGGGTGACATCGAGGGCCGGATCGGCCTCGGCGGCGCCTTCCGGCGCAGGCTCCGGTGCCGGTGCCGGTGCCGGAGGCGCGGGCGGTTCGGGTACCGCCGGAGGCGCCGGCGGTTCGGATATCGCCGGAGGCGCGGGCGGCGCCGACGGTTCGGGGGCGGCGGGCGGCCTGTTCCCACGCGCCGCGCGGACGATGACCCACAGCCGGTACAGCTCGACGCGTTCCTGCGGCGTCGCCTCGCACAGCCGCGAGAAGTGTTCCAGCGGGGCGAACTCCGTCGGCATCACATCGCCGTTGCAGTAGCGGTGCAGGGCCGACGTGCTCAGGTGCAGCCGCTTCGCCAGCGCGCCGTAACTGAGCCCCGACCGGCTCTTCAGCTCCCGCAGCAGCTGCGCGACCTCGTCCGTCTCCCTCAACTTCCCGATTCCCTTCGGCACTGTTTCTTCACCCGCTCGTGACGCCCGTCGTGACCGCGCCCCGTCTCCGGCCGCTGCCGGCGGTCGGGCTCGGCGCCGTCCCGTCCCCCGGCGACCGGATGACCATGACGCGAGCTTCGGCAGACAAGCACGCGGCACGCCGTCCTGCGGTTCCCCCGTCCCGCGAACGCGTCCCAGGAAGCTTACGTCTTCCCAGCTCAGAGCATGTACGGGCGTCCCCGGGTCCCTGATCGCAGGCCTGCCGTTGTGGCCGGGACGAGCGGGCGGACAAGCTGGCGGCCAACACCGAGAGGGAGCAACTGTGAGCACTGTTCGGGCGGCCCGAGCCGCAATACGCACCACCGACCGCTTCAACCGCGGCGCGGTGGCACTGACGATGGGCGGGGTACTGCTGATGACCGCGGCCTGCGGGAACGACCAGGGCAAGGGCGGTGAAGCGGCCGGGACAGCGGGCGCCGCAGCCTCCGCCGCCCCCGGCGGGACCGGGACCGCGAATGCGAATGCGCCGAGGACGTCGGCCGCGGTGCTGGACGTCGAACCGAAGGACGGCGCCCGTGGCGTCGCGCCGAACGCTCTGCGGGTGTCCGTCTCCAAGGGCAAGCTCACCACCGTCGACGTGACCGACAAGGACGGCAAGTCCGTCCCGGGCTCGATCACCCCGGACGGCACCGGCTGGAAGCCCTCCGCCGCGCTCACGCCCGGCACGGCGTACACGGTGAACGCCCAGGCGGCGGACGCCGACGGCCTGGTGGCCGCGTCCACCTCCGCCTTCACCACGCTCACGCCCGACAAGCAGGTGTCCACCAACGACAACGTCGGCGACGGCCAGACGTACGGCGTAGGCATGATCGTCAAGGTGGACTTCAGCACGAAGATCGTGAACAAGGACTCCGTCGCCAAGGCGATCACCTTCGAGACGGACAACGGCACCGAGGTGAAGGGCCACTGGTTCGACGACAACCGGCTGGACTTCCGCCCGGCCGAGTACTGGAAGCCGGGCACCAAGGTCACCATCCACTACCGGCTGAAGAACGTCGAGGTCGCCCCGGGCGTGTGGGGCGACGTCGACAAGGACGAGCCGTTCAGCATCGGCCGCTCCCAGGTCTCCACCGCGGACGCCGCCACGCATCAGATGACGATCGTCCGGGACGGCAAGACCACCACCGTGCCCGCCACGCTCGGCGACGACAAGCACCCGTCGTGGGGCGGCACCATGGTGATCATGTCCAAGGAGAAGGTCACCCACATGAACTCCCAGACCGTCGGCCTCGGCAACGAGTACGACATCCCCGCCGTCCCGCACGCGATGCGGCTGACCAGGAGCGGCACCTACCTCCACGGCAACTACTGGTACAAGGGCGACCCGTTCGGCAAGGCGAACACCAGCCACGGCTGCGTCGCGCTCAAGGACACGGAGGGCGGCAGCGACACCTCCGCCGCGGGGGCGTTCTTCAACAGCTCGCTGATCGGCGACGTCGTCACGGTCGTGAACACGAAGGAGAAGACCGTCGCCCCCGACAACGGGCTCGGCGGCTGGAACCTCCCCTGGGCGAGCTGGTAGACCCCGTCCGCTCGTTCACACTGCCCGTGACGGGCAGCCCGGCCGACGGCGGGTCAGTCCTGGTCGGCGGCGAAGGGTCTGGCCCGCGGCGCGCGGTTCCACCACCGTACGAGGAAGGCCGGGCGGAGAGGGGCTCGTCGTCACCGATCATCCGTCACGGTGCGACGTTCCTCCATCCGCGCCCGGCCATCCGGCGGTCGGCGGCTGCGGCAGCGGCAGGCTCAGTGCCCGCAGGCCCACCAGGCGTCCGCCGTCGCCTTGCCGGCGAGCTCACGCAGGCTGCGGACCGCCTCGGCCGGGTCCTCGGCCCCGTACACCGCCGAGCCGGCCACGAACACGTCCGCGCCCGCCTCCGCGCAGCGCTCGATCGTGTTCGCCGCGACGCCGCCGTCCACCTGGAGCCAGATCTCCAGGTCGTGCTTGGCGATCAGCTCGCGGGTGCGGCGGATCTTCGGCAGCATGATGTCCAGGAAGGCCTGGCCGCCGAAGCCGGGCTCGACGGTCATGATCAGCACCATGTCGAGCTCGGGCAGCAGGTCCTCGTACGGCTCGATCGGGGTGCCGGGCTTGAGCGCCATCGAGGCGCGGGCGCCCTTGGCGCGGATCTCGCGGGCGAGCCGGACGGGCGCGGCGGCGGCCTCGATGTGGAAGGTGACCGAGCCGGCTCCGGCCTCGACGTACTGCGGGGCCCAGCGGTCCGGGTCCTCGATCATCAGGTGCAGGTCGAGCGGGATGTCGGTGGCGCGGGCGAGCGACTCGACCACCGGGACGCCGAGGGTCAGGTTGGGCACGAAGTGGTTGTCCATGACGTCCACGTGCAGCCAGTCGGAACCCCGGACGGCCTCGGCCTCGTCGGCAAGCCGGGCGAAGTCCGCGGACAGGATGCTGGGGTTGATCTGGGCCATGACCGACTACCTTCGTGCGAGGGCTGTGCGAGGGCTGGGCGCCCCCGGAGCGGGCACCTCATCCCATCATCCCGCGCCGCATCTGCGCCGACCGCACGGCACCGCCTCCACGTGACCGTCATCACACCCCTTCCGGGGTTACCGGGGCCGTCGCCGTGGTCATCAGCCCTTGTGCGGTCCACGCACCCGCCGCGGCTCCTGCCGGGCCGCTCCGACCAGCCGAGCTCCCCGGCCCGCCCGGAGCTCCGTCCGAGGAAGGTCTCCCGATGACCGATCTCGTCCACCCCGCCCGCGCGCTGTGGTGGCTCTTCGAGCCGGTGCACGCCGTCACCTACTTCCTGCCCGAGGGCCGCGCCGCCTTCGAGGAGGCGGGTCTGCAGGGCCGCCTGCACGGCTACTTCGGCACTCGCTCGGCCCCGCTCGGCGCGGTGGACGCCGCGCCGGTGACCGCCGCGTTCTTCAACTTCGCCCCGGCGATGGTCGAGCGCGCCCTGCCGGAGGTGTGGAACCACGCGAGTCCTCAGGAGGCGCTGACCGCCAGGCTGAAGGCCTCGGCGACGATCCTGGGCCGACTGCTGGAGCACGTGGACAAGGACCAGGTCGAGCTGGTCGCCGAGACCCTGGAACAGGCCGCCGCCCGGCTGGACTGCGCAGGCAGGGTCCTGGCCGCCGCCAACGCCGCGCTGCCCCGCCCGAGCGGACTGTACGAACGGCTCTGGCAGGCCGCCACCGTGATGCGCGAGCACCGCGGCGACGGCCACGTGGCCGCCCTGGTGGCGGCCGGGCTGGACGGCTGCGAGGCGCTGGTGGTCCGCTGCGCGATGGACATGCGGCGCGAGATGATCCAACCGCTGCGCGGGTGGACGGACGCGGAGTGGGAGGCGGCCGCCGAACGCCTGGTCGAGCGCGGCTGGCTGACGGCGGCCGGCTCGGTGACCGAGCTCGGCCGGATCCGCCACCAGGCCCTGGAGGCGGCCACCGACCTGGCCGCCGCCCGGGTCTGGGAGGATTACCCGCGCGCCGAACTCGACCGGCTGGCCGCGGCGTTGAAGCCGATCTCGGCGCTCTGTCGCAGCCAGTTGCCGGTCAACCCGATGGGACTGCCGGACACCCGGTGACGGGTCCGCGACGTCAGGGCTAGGACGCCCCGGGCGGACCGAGCACGATCCCCCGTCCGGCGTAGAACTGCCCGAACGACCGCCACGGCACGCGCGCGAAGGCCTGCGACTCCCCCGGGAACCCGGACGGGTTGTGGATCAGCAGCGCCGTGTCCGTGGCACCCACCGCCAGCACCAGGTGCCCGCCGCGCCGCACCGGTTCCGGCCCGTACGGCTCCCGGATCGACGGGTGCACCGAGACCATCACCAGCCGGCCGCCGGTCACCTCGGCCGACACCTCCCCGGGCGTCAACTCCCGTGCCTGCGCGGCCAGTCCCCACCGGTGCCGGACGTAGTCGGCGAACGGCGCGTGGACCAGCCCGCGCAGGCTCTCGCCGTCCCGCAGGTACGCGCCGGCCGCCACGCATTCGGCCGCGAGCGCCATCGCCGTCGGGGTCACCCCCCACCAGTGCTCCAGCGCCATCCGCAGGCAGGCCACCCCGCACAGCCGCCAGGACCACCAGGCGTACTCCTCCGGGCTGGCCGCCCCCGACTGCCCCCAGCGCGGGTCCCGCGCCGCGTCGAGTTCGCCGTCCACGATGGCCCGCACCAGCTCCGCGGACTCCCACTGCGCCCGGTACGGCACCTCGTGCACCACCCGCGCCGGCCGCGCGGCGCCGCCCTGATCGACCATCCCCCGACGCTCCCACACCGGGGCGCCCGGACGACTCACGACACTCCTTGAGTACCCGTACTCAGGCACTCGCCCGACCGGCCCGCCTCACGTGATCACGCCGACGACGGAGATGGCGGCGGAGATCACGGGGGCCGCCCGCCGCCGCACCGCCACCGCCGCCTACGCGCCCGCCGTGCCGTCCCCCACGGCCCCGCCGTCCCGCTTCCCGGCGCCGCTC
>NZ_JAHSQD010000588.1 GCF_020103755.1 Streptomyces sp. LS1784 | reverse complement strand
GTGCTGGACGGGGCCGGGCGGCCGGTCACGGTGGACGGCCGGGCGGGGGTGTCGGCCCGGCCGGCCCTGGTCGTGGTCCGGGGCCGGGAGGAGCGGGTGGACGGCTGGACCGGGCCCTGGCCGGCGGTCGAGTACTGGTGGGACCAGTCGCTGGCCCGGCGCCGGGCGCGGTTCCAGGTCGTGGTGGGCGGCGGCCGGGCGCTGCTGCTCACCGTGGAGGGGGGTGCCTGGTACCTGGAGGCCGGCTACGACTAGCGGTCCCGGGACCAGGAAGGAGAAGGAGCAGAAGGAGGGGGAGCAGAAGGAGGGGGGAGCAGGACGAGCACGAGAACGACGAAGGCAACCCCCGATGGGCTTCACCAGCCACCCCACCCTCCCCTGGAGCGAGCTGCACCGCCGGCTGACCGGCGCGGCGCCGGACCGTACGGTGGTCCCGCTGCGCCGCCCCGCCCCGGAGCAGCCACCGGCCCCGGCCCCCGCCCCGGCCCCGGAGCCCGGGCCCGAGTCCGAGTGCGGGTCCGGGAAGGCCGAACCCTGGGCCGAACTGCACGTCCACTCCGCCTTCAGCTTCCTGGACGGCGCCAGCGACCCGGAGGACCTGGTCGCCGAGGCGGTCCGGCTGGGTGTGGAGACCCTCGCGATCACCGACCACGACGGCCTGTACGGTGCCGTCCGGCTCGCCGAGGCGGCCCGGGGCACGGGCCTGGCCACCGTGTTCGGCGCCGAGCTGACCCTCCGCCAC
This sequence comes from Streptomyces sp. LS1784, assembly GCF_020103755.1. Taxonomy (GTDB): domain Bacteria; phylum Actinomycetota; class Actinomycetes; order Streptomycetales; family Streptomycetaceae; genus Kitasatospora. The sequence continues at coordinate 4,182 of NZ_JAHSQD010000588.1, read as the reverse complement.
GAATCAGGCGACCCCGAGCACCTGCTGGTCCTCGCCCGCGACCCGGCCGGCTACCGGCGCCTCTCCGCCGCGATCGCCGCCGCCCAGCTGGCCGGCGGCGCCAAGGGCAACCCGGTGTACGACCTCGCGGCGCTCGCCGGGGCGCACGACGGCCACTGGGCGGTGCTCACCGGCTGCCGGCTCGGCCGGGTCCCGGCAGGCCTCGAAGACGGTAGCGCCGAGCGCCGGCTCCGCACCCTCACCGAGGCGTTCGGCCGCGAGAACGTCCACGTCGAGCTGATCGACCAGTGGCTGCCCGGCGACGACCGGCGCAACGACGCCCTCGCCGCGCTCGCCGCCCGCTTCGAACTCCCCGTCGTCGCCTCCACCAACGCCCACCACGCCGGCCCCGCCCAGGGCCGCCTCGCGCAGAGCCTCGCCGCGCTGCACGAGCGCCGCACCCTCCAGGACGCGGCCGGCTGGACCCGGGCGGCCGGCACCGCGCACCTGCGCTCGGGCCGTGAGATGGCGGCCCGGCTGGCCCGCTTCCCCGGGGTGCAGCGGGCCACCGCCGAGCTCGGCCGGGCCTGCGCCTTCGACTTCGCCGGGCTGGACCCGGAGCTGCCCGGCTTCCCCGTCCCCGCGGGCGAGACCGAGATCGGCCACCTGCGCGCCCTGGTCGCGGCCGGCGGCCCGGCCCGCTTCGGCTCCGGCAACGCCGCCGCCCGCCGCCAGCTCGCCAAGGAGCTGGACGTGATCGAGGACCTCGACCTGGCCGGCTACTTCCTGATCGTGCACGACATCGTGGACTTCTGCCGGAGCCGGGACATCTGGTGCCAGGGCCGCGGCTCGGCCGCCAACTCGGCGGTCTGCTACGCCCTCGGGATCACCGCCGTCGACCCGGTCCACTACAAGCTGCTGTTCGAACGCTTCCTCTCCACCGCCCGGGACGGGCCGCCCGACATCGACCTGGACATCGAGAACCGCCGCCGCGAGGAGGTCATCCAGTACGTCTACGGCCGCTACGGGCGCGAGCACGCCGCCCAGGTCGCCAATGTGATCACCTACCGGCCCCGGCTGGCGATCCGCGACGCCGCCCGGGTGCTCGGCTACCCGCAGGGGCAGGTGGACGCGTTCAGCCGGCAGACCGACTTCCGTTCCGCCCCCGGCGCGGACGCCGTCATCCCCGCCGACGTGCTCCAGCTCGCCACCCAGCTCCACGGCCTGCCCCGCCACCTGGGCATCCACTCGGGCGGCATGGTGCTCACCCGGGAGCCGATCGGCGAGATCTGCCCCACCGAGTGGGCCCGGATGCCCGGGCGCTCCGTGCTCCAGTGGGACAAGGAGTCCACCGCCGGCGCCGGTCTGGTGAAGATCGACCTGCTCGGTCTCGGCATGCTCGCCGCCCTGCACGACGCCTGCGACCTGGTCGCGGAGCACCACGGCCTGCGCTACGACCTGGCCACCATCCCGGACGACGACCCGGGCGTGTACGCGATGCTGCGCCGGGCCGACACCGTCGGCGTGTTCCAGGTCGAGTCCCGGGCGCAGATGGCGACCCTGCCCCGGCTCAAGCCGGACCACTTCTACGACCTGGTGGTCGAGGTCGCGCTGATCCGTCCCGGCCCGATCCAGGGCGGCTCCGTCCACCCGTACCTGCGCCGCCGCGCCGGGGCGGAGCCGGCCGGCTGCCCGCACCCGCTGATGGAGAACGCGCTCGGCAAGACCCTGGGGGTGCCGCTGTTCCAGGAGCAGATGATGCAACTCGCCATCGACTGCGCCGGGTTCACCCCCTCGGAGGCCGACCGGCTGCGGCAGGCGATGGGCGCCAAGCGCTCGCACGAACGGGTCGCCCGGCTGCGCGAGCGGCTGCTGGGCGGGATGGCCGAGCGCGGCATCCCGCCCGAGGTGGCCGAGGACGTCTACGGCAAGATCGAGGCCTTCTCCAACTACGGCTTCCCGGAGAGCCACGCGATCAGCTTCGCCTACCTGGTGTACGCCAGCGCCTGGCTGAAGCACCACTTCCCGGCGGCCTTCACCTGCGCCCTGCTGGCCAACCAGCCGATGGGCTTCTACTCGCCGCTCAGCCTGGTCGCGGACGTCCGGCGGCACGGCGTGCGGGTGCGCGGGGTGGACGTCAACGCCAGCGGGGCGCGGCCCACCCTGGAGCCGTACCGGGGGCCGACCCCGAAACCACCGCTGACCGCCGGACGCCCGCAGCCGGCGATCCGGCTCGGCCTGGAGACGGTGCGCGGCATCGGCACCCCGCAGGCCGAGGCGATCGTGGCCGGGCAGCCGTACGCCGGCCTGGAGGACTTCGCCCGCCGCACCGGCCTGCCCGGGCCCGTCCTGGAGGCGCTGGCGACGGCGGGCGCCTTCGACTGCTTCGGGCTGACGAGACGTCAGGCACTGTGGGCGGCAGGGGCGTTCGCCGGGATCTCGGCCGAGCTGATCCCCGGCACCACCCCCGGCACCGAGGCGCCGGAGCTGCCCGGCATGAGCCCGGTCGAGGAGACCATCGCCGACCTGTGGGCCACCGGCACCTCCGCCACCAGCCATCCGCTCCAGCACCTGCGCACCCAACTGGAGCGCGGCGGCGCCCTCTGTGCGGCCCAGCTCCCGGGCGTCCCGCCGGGCACGGCGGTGGTGGTCGGCGGCCTGGTCACCCACCGGCAGCGGCCGCCGACGGCCGGCGGGGTGCTCTTCCTCAGCCTGGAGGACGAGACCGGGCTGATCAACGTGATCTGCAACCGCCCGGTCTGGGAGTCGCAGCGCCGCACCGCCCTGGACCGGGCCGGGCTGCTGGTCCACGGCCACATCGAGCGCGACCGGGGCGCCACCAACCTGATCGCCACCCGGCTCACCCCGCTCCGGGTCGGCCTCTGAGCGGGGCCCGGCGGGGCGCCCGGGGAGCGGGGTCAGGAGGCGGGCTCGTCGGCGAGGTCGAAGATCCGCGGGTAGCCGATCTCCGTGAGGTCCTCGGAGAGTTCCGCGAGGTCGGTGTCCGGATTGAGCGCCGCCACCACGGCCGGGGTGAGCGGGCGCAGCGCCAGGACGTGCTCGATCGCGGCGAGGTCCAGCTCGTGCTCCGGTTCGAAGTACTCCTCGGCCCAAGCCCGGTAGGCCTCGGCCGAGCCGTCCAGCAGCAGTTCGAAGAGGCCCTCCGCGCCTCGCTCGGCGGCCGCACCGTGCCAGGCGCCGTCCTCCGGCGCGCGCCAGAAGCAGCGGGTGACCGTCGGCCCGTCCTCGTCCCCGAAGGCGGGCTCCTCGGCGAAGCGGCGGAACTCCTCGGGCACGGCCGTGAGCAGCTCCGGGGCGTTGGGCGCCTCATGGTCGAAGCCGCGCCCGTACGTGCCGACGGGGGAGAACACCACGAACCAGTCGGCCCCCTCGCCGTCGCGCATCGAGGCCATCTCCTCGCCCCCGCCCCAGGAGGCGTCGAAGGAGTGGTACCGCGACCCCCAGTCGTCCGGGCTGAGGATCGCGTCGAGGATGGCCAGCGCGCGGCAGCGGTCGCGCAGGTCGGAGATGGCGGGCAGGCGGCTGAGCAGGTCGTTCATGCCCGCCATTCAACCCCGGGGATCCGACAGTGCCGCGCCCGGGCCCGATGGCGTGCCCTACGCCCCGGGCTGCCGCCCCTTGCCCTACACCCCGGGCTGCCGCCCCTTGCCCGGCGCCCCGGCGAAGACCTGGGCGATCGGCAGCCAGGCGGTGGCGACCGGCCCGGTGGCGATGAGGGCGAGGTCGTCCCGGTGGCGGCGCTGGGTCACCAGCAGGCAGAAGTCCAGGGCCGGGCCGGCCACCACGTCCTCCGCCCCGGCCGGGCCGACGGACCAGGCCCCGCCGTCGGGCGCGGTCAGTTCGAGCCGCACCGGGCGCTCGGGCGCGGGCAGTCCGTGCAGACCGAAGGCGAAGCCCAGGGTGCGCAGCCCCAGGTGGGCGATGTGCCGCAACCGGTCGGTGGGCTCGCGGGTGACGCCGAGCGCGTCCGCGACGTCCTGGCCGTGCGCCCAGGTCTCCATCAGTCGGGCGGTCGCCATCGAGGCGGGCTTCATCGGCGGGCCGAACCAGGGCAGTCGGACGTCGGCCGGGGCGGCGGAGAGCGCGGCCGACACCTCCGCCCGTCCGGTCCGCCAGCGGGCGAGCAGCGCCGCGGGCTCGGCGGCCGCACCCAGGCGGGCTCCCTCCTCGACCGGGCCCGCG
>NZ_JAHSQD010000587.1 GCF_020103755.1 Streptomyces sp. LS1784 | reverse complement strand
CGGCGACGTGCGTGCCGTGCCCGCTCTCGCCCACCCCGGGGTCCGGCCGCCAGGCGCCGGTGCGGGCGTCGGGCCGGCCGTCCGCGCAGGAGGCGGAGGCCTTCGGGTCGACGGCGGCGCGCAGGTCCGGGTGGGTGTCGTCGACGCCGGAGTCCAGGACCGCGACCAGCACCTTGCGCAGCGCCTCGGCGCTCGGCACGACGCCGGCGGACACCACCGACGCGTCTCCCACCCGAGCGGTGGCGCCCGCGAGCATGGCCAGGTTCCAGGCGCCCCCCTCCCCCGGATCGGGCACCGTCGCGGTCCCCCCGTCCATCCGATCACCACCCCTCCCGACGCCCGCCCGAGCCCCCGTGGCCGTACCCGCCGTGAAGTACCCCGCGCCCGCCACCGTCCGCGGCGGCGCGACCACCGGCGCGGTCCTGGTCGCCCCGACGGCGGCGATCCCGGGCCGGGCCCGCAACCGGTCGGCGAACGGGCCGGTCGCGTACACCAGCACGGCCCCGATCTGCGGGTACTCCTGGAGCACCTGCCCGCCCGCCGCCCGGCTCTCCGCCCCGGCCCGGGCCGCGCCGGCGGCGTCCTCGTCCTCGGCCAGCACCAGGTAGCTGAGGTAGGCCCGCCCCGGCCCGGACACGTACGGGACGGCGCCACCCCCGACGAGCGCCGTGAGCAGCATCGCGACCAGCGCCCGGGCGGGCCCGCGGACCCGGCGGCGCCGGGCGACGCGGGCGGGCCTGCCCCCCGGGTACGCCTGCGCCATCGCACGGCCTCCGCTCGTCGGTCCGGTGGGTCACGGGGTGGATCAGCTGGGTCTCGGGTGGATCAAGCTTCCGATTCATCACCATATGAGCGGATTGTTATTTCTGCTCCTCAGCTTGCATCCCTCCGCCCGCGCGGCCCCCGGCACCTCCGCCCCGGCCTCCGCCCCACCCCCACGTGTCAGTCCCACCCGGCACCATGGGGGCATGGCGCCCGCACACCCGACCCCGCCCGCCGACGACCCCCTGGCCGGATTCGCCCCGGCCACCCGGGCCTGGTTCACCGGTGCCTTCTCCGCCCCCACCGCCGCCCAGGCCGAGGCCTGGCAGGCCATCCAGCGGGAGACGGACGTCCTGGTGGTCGCCCCCACCGGCTCCGGCAAGACGCTGGCCGCCTTCCTCTCCGCCCTCGACCGGCTCAGCAGCACCCCTCCCCCCGCCGAGCCCAAGCGCCGCTGCCGGGTCCTCTACGTCTCACCGCTCAAGGCCCTCGCGGTGGACGTCGAACGGAACCTGCGCGCCCCGCTGGCCGGCCTGCGCCAGGCCGCCGTCCGGCTCGGCCTGGCGGAGCCCGAGGTCCAGGTCGCCATCCGCTCCGGCGACACCCCGGCCGCCGACCGCCGCCGCTTCGCGACCCACCCGCCGGACATCCTGATCACCACCCCCGAGTCGCTGTTCCTGCTGCTCACCTCCGCCTCCCGGGAGGCCCTGCGCGGCGTGGACACGGTGATCCTGGACGAGGTGCACGCGGTCGCCGGCACCAAGCGCGGTGCCCACCTCGCCCTCAGTCTGGAGCGGCTGGACGAGCTGCTGGACCGCCCGGCCCGCCGGATCGGCCTGTCCGCCACGGTCCGCCCGGTCGAGGAGGTGGCCCGCTTCCTCAGCCCGCAGCGCGGCGCCGCCGTGGTCCAGCCCGCCGCCGCCAAGGACTTCGACCTCTCGGTGGTCGTCCCCGTCCCCGACCTCGACGACCTGCCCGCCGCCCCGGCCGCCGGCGGCGACCCGCAGCGGCTGGGGGTACCTCCGGGCCGTCAGGCCGGGGGCGCATCGATCTGGCCGCACGTCGAGGAGCGGATCGTCGACCTGGTCGAGGCGCACCGCTCGACCATCGTCTTCGCCAACTCCCGCCGGCTGGCCGAGCGGCTGTGCAACCGGCTGAACGAGATCGCCCACGAGCGCGCCACCGGCACCGCCGTCCCCGAGGCGCACGCTCCGGCCGAGCTGATGGGCGGCTCGGGCACGGCCAAGGGCGCGCCCCCGGTCATCGCCCGGGCCCACCACGGCTCCGTCTCCAAGGAGCAACGCGCGCTCGTCGAGGAGGAGTTGAAGGCCGGTCGGCTGCCCGCCGTGGTCGCCACCTCCAGCCTGGAGCTGGGCATCGACATGGGCGCCGTCGAGCTCGTCGTCCAGGTCGAGTCCCCTCCCTCGGTCGCCTCCGGCCTGCAGCGGGTCGGCCGGGCCGGCCATCAGGTCGGCGCCGTCTCCACCGGCGTCTTCTTCCCCAAGTACCGGGGCGACCTGGTGCAGTCCGCCGTGGTCACCGAGCGGATGCGGTCCGGCCGGATCGAGGCGCTGCGCATCCCGCGCAACCCGTTGGACGTGCTCGCCCAGCAGCTGGTCGCGATGACGGCCCTGGACGCCTGGCCGGTGGACGAGCTGCTCGCCGTGGTCCGCCGCGCCGCGCCCTTCGCGACTCTCCCCCAGTCCGCCTTCGACGCCGTGCTCGACATGCTGGCCGGCCGCTACCCCTCGGACGCCTTCGCCGAGTTGCGCCCCCGCCTGGTGTGGGACCGGGTGGCCGGCACGGTGACCGGCCGCCCCGGCGCCCAGCGACTGGCCGTCACCTCCGGCGGCACCATCCCCGACCGCGGCCTGTTCGGCGTCTTCATCGCCGGCACCACCGCGTCCGACGCAGGAACGAACAAGAAGGGTGGCGGCCGCGTCGGAGAGCTCGACGAGGAGATGGTCTACGAGTCCCGCGTCGGCGACGTCTTCACCCTCGGCACCACCTCCTGGCGGATCGAGGAGATCACCCACGACAAGGTGCTGGTCACCCCCGCCCCCGGCGTCCCCGGCCGGCTCCCGTTCTGGAAGGGCGACACCCTCGGCCGTCCGCTCGAACTCGGCCGCGCCCTCGGCGCGTTCACCCGCGAGCTGGGCGGCATGCGGCCCGAGGCCGCCACCGACCGCCTCAAGCAGGCCGGCCTGGACGGCTGGGCGGCCGCCAATCTGCTGGACTACCTGGCCGAGCAGCGCGCCGCCTGCGGCCACCTCCCGGACGACCGCACCATCGTGGTCGAGCGCTTCCGGGACGAGCTCGGCGACTGGCGGATCGTCATCCACTCCCCGTTCGGCGCCCAGGTGCACGCCCCCTGGGCGCTCGCCCTCGGTGCCCGGCTGCGCGAGAAGCACGGCCTGGACCCGCAGGTCATGCACGCCGACGACGGCATCGTGCTCCGTCTGCCCGACGCCGACCTGCTCGGCCTCGACTTCGATCTCAGCAGCCCGCCGGAGCAGTCGAGCCCGGACGAGGCCCCCGTCGGCGCCGACGCCGCCCTGTTCGACCCCGGCGAGATCGAGCAGCTGGTCACCGACCAGGTCGGCGGCTCCGCCCTGTTCGCCTCCCGCTTCCGCGAGTGCGCCGGCCGCGCCCTGCTGCTCCCCCGCCGCAGCCCCGGCCGCCGCACCCCGCTCTGGCAGCAGCGCCAGCGTGCCGCCCAACTCCTCGAAGTCGCCTCGGAGTACGGATCGTTCCCGATCGTCCTGGAGGCCGTCCGGGAGTGCCTGCAGGACGTCTTCGACGTCCCCGGCCTGGTCGAGCTGATGGGCGATCTGGAGTCCCGCGCCGTCCGCCTGGTCGAGGTCACCACCCCCGAGCCCTCACCGTTCGCGCGCTCGCTGCTGTTCGGCTACGTCGCCCAGTTCCTCTACGAGGGTGACTCCCCGCTCGCCGAGCGCCGCGCCGCCGCCCTCTCGCTCGACTCCCGGCTGCTGTCCGAACTCCTCGGCCAGGCCGAGCTGAGCGAATTGCTCGACCCCCAGGTGCTCACCGAGCTGGAGGCCGAGCTCCAGCGCCTCACCCCCGAGCGGCGGATCAAGGACGCCGAGGGCGTCGCCGACGCCCTGCGCCTGCTCGGCCCGCTCACCGAGGCCGAGTTGACCCTCCGCGGCGCCGAGCCGCTCTGGGCCCTGGAGCTGGAGGCGGCCCGCCGGGTGATCCAGGTCCGGATCGCGGGCGAGCAGCGCTGGGCCGCGATCGAGGACGCCGGACGGCTGCGTGACGCGCTGGGCACGCCCCTGCCGGTCGGCGTCCCGGAGGCCTTCACCGAGCCGGTCAAGGACCCGCTGGGCGACCTGATCGCCCGCCACGCCCGCACCCACGGCCCGTTCACCGCCACCGAGGCCGCCGACCGCTACGGCCTGGGCACCGCCGTGGTCACCGGCACCCTGCACCGTCTGACCGCCGCGGGCCGCCTGGTCCAGGGTCAGTACCGGCCGGCCGAGCAGCACACCGCGCCCGAGTGGTGCGACGCCGAGGTGCTGCGCCGGCTGCGCCGCCGCTCGCTGGCCGCCCTGCGCCAGGAGGTCGAGCCGGTCCCGCCGCGCGCCCTGGCCGCCTTCCTGCCGCAGTGGCAGCACCTGGCCGGCCACCGGCTGCGCGGCCCGGACGGCCTGCTGCGGGTGATCGAGCAGCTCCAGGGCACCGCCCTGCCCGCCTCCGCGCTGGAGAAGCTGGTCCTCCCGGCCCGGCTCGCCGACTACTCCCCCGGCCTGCTGGACGAGCTGATGGCGGCCGGCGAGGTCGGCTGGTGCGGGGCCGGCGCCCTGCCCGGCAAGGACGGCTGGCTCAGCCTGCACCTCGCCGAGAACGCCCACCTGTTGCGCCCCGAGCCGGTCCCGCCCGCGCTCACCCCGGTGCACAGCGCCCTGATGTCCGCGCTGGCCGGCGGCTACGGCCTGTTCTTCCGCCAACTCGTCCAGCAGCTCCCGATGGAGACCGCCGAGCCGGAGATCGTCGAGGCGCTCTGGGACCTGGTCTGGGCCGGTTACGTCACCAACGACACCCTCGCCCCGCTGCGCGCCCTGCTCGGCTCCGGCCGGACGGCGGGCGCCACCGCCCACCGCGCTCCCCGGTCCACCCCGCGCGGCCGCTACGGCGGTGCCGGCCGTGCCTTCGGCCGGGTC
>NZ_JAHSQD010000586.1 GCF_020103755.1 Streptomyces sp. LS1784 | reverse complement strand
CCGCCACCGCGACCGGCTCCACCGTCCAGGGGCCGGCGCCCAGTCGCTCCCGACAGCCCGGGCAGCGCCCGGTCGGCGGCAGCAGCCGCACCGCGCGCCCGCACGACGGGCAGTCCTCGCACCAGGGCCGGCCCTCCGGCACCGCGAACCGGGCGATCTGCCCGCGCAGCGGCGGAGCCGCCAGGAGACCGACCAGCACCGCCGCGACCACGACCGGGACCACCGGCGCACCCCCTCCTCGATCGACGCACCGGCCACATCCTCCCGCGCCGGGCGGCGTGCCGTCCGTCTCGTTCCGCACGCCGGCGTGCGCTCCTCGCACACACGAGCATTCCGGACCTTCGGCTACCGGTTCGGAAGGCCGCCCGCCACCGCCGCCTGCCGATCCAAGGGAGCCGTTCGGACCCTCGGAAGCACCTCTCCGGAGAGCCGCCTCACGGCCCCCCCGTACCCCTAAAGTAGGCGGACATGCAGGTCATCCAGTCCAGCAAGCTCGCCAATGTCTGCTACGACATCCGCGGCCCGGTACTCGACGAGGCGATGCGGCTGGAGGAACAGGGCCACCGCATCCTCAAGCTCAACACCGGCAACCCGGCCACCTTCGGCTTCGAGGCGCCCCCGGAGATCCTCCAGGACATCCTGCGCAACCTCGCCAACGCGCACGGCTACGGCGACTCCAAGGGCCTGCTCTCCGCCCGCCGCGCGGTGGTCATGCACTACGAGGACCGCGGGCTGCACGGCCTCTCCGTCGAGGACGTCTTCCTCGGCAACGGCGTCTCCGAACTGATCCAGCTGGCCATGACCGCGCTGCTGGACGACGGCGACGAGGTGCTCGTCCCGGCCCCGGACTACCCGCTGTGGACCGCCTCGGTCTCGCTGGCCGGCGGCACCGCGGTGCACTACCGCTGCGACGAGCAGTCCGAGTGGTACCCGGACCTCGCCGACATCGAGGCCAAGGTCACCGACCGGACCAGGGCCATCGTGGTGATCAACCCGAACAACCCGACCGGCGCGGTCTACCCGCGCGAGGTGCTGGAGGGCATCACGGAGATCGCCCGCCGGCACGACCTGGTGGTCTACGCGGACGAGATCTACGACAAGATCCTCTACGACGACGCCGAGCACGTCCCGCTGGCCACCCTGGCCCCGGACCTCTTCTGCGTCACCTTCAACGGGCTGTCCAAGGCGTACCGGGTCGCGGGCTTCCGCTCCGGCTGGATGGTGCTGTCCGGCGACCGGCACCGGGCCCGCAGCTACATCGAGGGCCTGACCGTGCTCGCCTCGATGCGGCTGTGCGCCAACATGCCCGCGCAGCACGCGGTGGCCGCCGCCCTCGGCGGGCGGCAGTCGATCCGCGACCTGGTGCTGCCCGGCGGCCGGCTGCACGCCTCGCGCGACGCCGCGTACGAGCTGCTGAACCGGATCCCGGGGGTCAGCTGCGTCAAGCCCAAGGGCGCGCTGTACGCCTTCCCCCGGCTGGACCCCAAGGTCCACAAGATCAGGGACGACGCCCGGATGGTGCTCGACCTGCTGCGCTCCCAGCGCATCCTGCTGGTCCAGGGCACCGGCTTCAACTGGCCCGAGCCGGACCACTTCCGGCTGGTCACGCTGCCCCGGGCGGAGGAGATCACCGACGCGGTGACCCGGATCGGCGACTTCCTCGGCGGCTACGTGCAGCCGTGAGGAGCCGGCCCTCCGAAGGGGGCGGAAAACACTACGGCCGGAGTTCCGGCCCGGGCGATCTCCTTGGTCGGGGGAAAATCGCCCGGCGGAACTCCGGCCGTCCTGTCGCTCGGCGGGGCGCGCGGTTCGTGCCGCGCGCCCGCCTCTCTCCCGGCTGAGGCTCAGGCTCAGCCGAGGCGCGCGACGAGGCTCCGGTACTCGTCCCACAGCTCCTTCGGGGTGTGGTCGCCGAAGGTCTCCAGGTGGGCCGGCACGAGGGCGGCCTCCTGGCGCCAGATGTCGGCGTCCACGGTGAAGAGCAGGTCGAGGTCCTCCTTGGAGAGGTCCAGGTCGCCGAGGTCGAAGCCCTCGACGGTCGGCAGCACGCCGATCGGGGTCTCGACGCCCTCGCCGGTGCCCTCCAGGCGCTCGACGATCCACTTGAGCACGCGGCTGTTCTCGCCGTAGCCGGGCCAGACGAACTTGCCCTCGGCGTCCTTGCGGAACCAGTTGACGTAGTAGATCTTCGGCAGCTTGGCGGCGTCCGCCTGGGCGCCGACCTTCAGCCAGTGGGCGAAGTAGTCACCCATGTTGTAGCCGCAGAACGGCAGCATCGCGAACGGGTCGCGACGCAGCTCGCCGACGGTGCCCTCGGCGGCGGCGGTCTTCTCGGAGGCGATGTTGGCGCCGAGGAAGACGCCGTGCTGCCAGTCGAAGGACTCGGTCACCAGCGGGACGGCGGTGGCGCGGCGGCCGCCGAACAGGATCGCCGAGATCGGCACGCCCGCCTGGTCCTCCCACTCCGGGGCGATGGTCGGGCACTGCGCGGCCGGGACGGCGAAGCGGGCGTTCGGGTGGGCGGCCGGGGTGCCGGACTCGGGGGTCCAGTCGTTGCCGCGCCAGTCGGTCAGGTGCGCCGGGGGCTCCTCGGTGAGGCCCTCCCACCACACGTCGCCGTCGTCGGTGAGGGCGACGTTGGTGAAGACGGTGTTGCCCCACAGGGTGTCGATGGCGTTGGCGTTGGTGTCCACGCCGGTGCCGGGGGCGACGCCGAAGAAGCCGGCCTCGGGGTTGATGGCGTACAGGCGGCCGTCGGCACCGAAGCGCATCCAGGCGATGTCGTCGCCGATCGTCTCGACCTTCCAGCCCGGGACCGTCGGCTGGAGCATGGCCAGGTTGGTCTTGCCGCAGGCCGAGGGGAAGGCGGCCGCGACGTACTTGGCCTCGCCGCTCGGCGGGGTGAGCTTCAGGATGAGCATGTGCTCGGCCAGCCAGCCCTCGTCGCGGGCCATGGTCGAGGCGATGCGCAGCGCGTAGCACTTCTTGCCGAGCAGGGCGTTGCCGCCGTAGCCCGAGCCGAAGGACCAGATCTCCTTGGTCTCCGGGAAGTGCGAGATGTACTTGGTGCTGTTGCACGGCCACGGCACGTCCGCCTCGCCCTCGGCGAGCGGGGCGCCGACGGTGTGCACGGCCTTGACGAAGTCGCCGTCCTCGCCGAGCTGGTCCAGCACGGCCTGGCCCATGCGGGTCATCACGCGCATGGAGACGGCGACGTAGGCGGAGTCGGTGATCTCGACGCCGTACGCGGCCAGCGGGGAGCCGACCGGGCCCATCGAGAAGGGCACGACGTACATCGTGCGGCCCTTCATCGCGCCGCGGAAGAGACCCTGCTCGCCCTGGAAGACCTCGCGCATCTCGGCGGGGGCCTTCCAGTTGTTGGTCGGACCGGCGTCCTTCTCCTGCTCGGAGCAGATGAAGGTGCGGTCCTCCACGCGCGCCACGTCCGTGGGGTCCGAGGCGGCGTAGTAGGAGTTGGGGCGCTTCTCCTCGTTGAGCTTCTTGAAGGTGCCCTGAGCCACCAGCAGGTCCGCGAGGCGCTGGTACTCCTCGTCGGAACCGTCGCACCACTCGATGCGGTCCGGCTGGGTGAGCTCGGCGATCTCGCTCACCCAAGCGAGCAGCTGCTTGTGGCGGGTGGGCGCGGATGCGCTGAGAGCAGAGATCTCGTACGACACGATCGCTCCGTTTCACGCCATCTCGGCGAGGAGATGGCGTCGCGGGGGTCTGAGGGTGCTTGCAGCGTAGCTCCGGACTCAAGGCCGGAACGTGGCGAAGCGTCGAAGTTGACGCATCTTTTACTACAGAAAGTATGGTTACCGTCTAGTAATAAGCCAGTCGCACCCCCGACGGAGTGCGCGGCGCCACACTTCAAATACTCCAAAACGTCTAACAGTGACGATCGCCACTTCCTACGCGCGAGTAACCTACGGGTCCGTAGGTAACGGGTAGCATGCTGCGCATGACTGCTGCTGCGCTCGCGGAGAGTGCACTCACGGAGAGCAAGCCGAAGTGGCGCGGCTGGCTGCACGCCGGGATGTTCCCCGCCACGGTGGCCGCCGGCATCGTGCTGATCTGCCTGGCCGACTCCACGCCCGCCAAGATCGCCTGCACGATCTACTCGGTCAGCGCCTGGCTGCTGTTCGGGGTCAGCGCGGTGTACCACCGCTTCGACTGGGGCCCGCGCGGGGACGCCGTGCTGCGCCGGCTGGACCACGCGAACATCTTCCTGATCATCGCGGGCACCTACACGCCGTTCACGATGCTGCTGCTCAAGGGCGCCGACCAGCAGCTGCTGCTCTGGGCCGTCTGGGGCGGCGCACTGGCCGGGATCGCGTTCCGGGTGTTCTGGGTCGGCGCGCCGCGCTGGCTGTACACGCCGGTGTACCTCGCGCTGGGCTGGGCCGCCGCCTTCTTCCTGCCGGACTTCCTGCGCACCGGCGGGGTCGCCGTCCTGGTGCTGATGATCGTCGGCGGGGTGCTCTACAGCATCGGCGGCGTGGTGTACGGGCTCAAGCGGCCCGACCCCTCACCGCGCTGGTTCGGGTTCCACGAGGTGTTCCACGCCTTCACCCTCGGGGCGTTCATCGTCCAGTACGTCGGCGTCTCACTGGTGGCGTACAGCACGGCCGGCTGATCCCGGCGCACCCCGACGGGCGGTCGAACGGTCCACGGACCGGACGGCCGCCCGTTCCGCTGTCCAGGGCCGCTCGTACGGGGCCCGGATCTGCGGGCGGCGCGGGTGGGCCGGGTGGTCGGCGGCGCCGGGCTCCGAGTGCGGGGCAGGGTCCTGCGGCAGCCCGTGCGCGTGGTGGTGCCCGCCGTACGCGGGGTGCCACTCCCCGTGCGACTCCCGGTCGGACTCGTCCGGCCCCCGGTACGGCGACCCGGCCGGCGTCGGGAGCACCACAGCCCCGGGCCGCCACACCGCGCCGGCCGAGCGGGCCCGTGCCTGCCGGGCG
>NZ_JAHSQD010000585.1 GCF_020103755.1 Streptomyces sp. LS1784 | reverse complement strand
GCGGGCTCGGGGCGCGCGCCCGGCCGCGCCGGCCGCGGTCCGCTGGGCCGAGGTGGTGCGGGCGGTGGTGCTCTGGGCTTCGGTCTTGGTCACGGAAGCGATCCTGTCCGAGCCCGGTCTGATGATCGATCACCCCCACTGCCGTCTTCGGGGTGGTGCTGGGTACACCCCCGCCGGGGCGGGGGCGCCGGGTGGCCCGGGCGTTCAGTAGGCGGCGGTGAAACGCGCCCGGCGGTGGAGAGGCTGCTCGGCCTCGTCGAGGAGCGCGACGGCGAGGTCCTCCATGGAGATCGCCGAGTTGCCCTCGGTGTCGACCAGCAGGTCGTCGTGGCCGATCCGGAACCGGCCGGTGCGCGCGCCGGGCTCCAGCACCGCGGCAGGGCTCAGGTACGTCCAGTCGACGTCCGGGCCGGCAGCGCGGTAGAGGTCGAGCTGCTCGTTGCAGGCCAGGGCGATCGGCCGGATCTCCTCGGGGAAGCCGGGGCTGTCGACCAGGGTGGTCCCGCCGCCGCCCGGGACGAGGAGACTGCCCGCGCCGCCGACGGCCAGCAGCCGCACGCCGGTGCCGGCGACCCCGGCGAGCAGGCCCTTGGTGGCGATGGCCAGCTCGTGCTCGCTGCCGGGCACCGGACGGGTGGCGGTGACCACCACGTCCTGTCCGGGCGCGATCCGGGCGACGTCCTCGGGGTTGCGGGCATCGCCGACGACCAGGGTGACGGCGGACGGCAGGCCGTGCGGCTTCGCCGGGTCCCGTACGACGGCGGTGACCTGGTGGCCGCGGGCCAGGGCCTCGGCCACGACCCGGCTGCCGACGTTGCCGGTGGCGCCGAACACGGTGATGCGCATGGGGTACTCCCTGAAAGTGGTGGGAACGGTCGTGGGACGGGGTCAGGCGTTCTCGCGGACGGACCGCGGGTCGGTCGTCGGTTCGGTCCCGGGTGCCGAACGCGGTGCGGTGCGCGGCCGTTGGGTCTGGGCGGCGAGCAGCGAGCCGAGCACGACCAGCGCTCCGAACGCCTGGAGCGGGCTGAGGTCCTGGCCGAGCGCCAGCCAGCCGAGCAGGGTGGCGACCACCGGGCTGAGCAGGGCGAGGAAGGAGACCGAGGTCGGCGGCAGCTCCCGCAGGCCCCGGAACCAGAGCGCGTAGGTGACGGCCGCGCCGATCAGGCAGAGGTAGGCGTAGCCGAGCACGTTGGCGAGGGTGTAGTGGGAGGGCGGCGCACCCTCGGTGAGCAGCGTGACCGGCACCAGCAGCAGTCCGCCGGCGGTCAGCTGCCAGCCGGTGGTGGCGAGCATCGGCGCGGGGGAGACCCAGCGCTTGGAGAGGACGATGCCGGCGGCCATCACCACGGCGCCGCCGAGTGCGGCGACCACTCCGATCGTGTCCGGTTCGGCGTCGGCCCGCAGCACCAGCAGGCTGACGCCCGCGATGCCCGCGATGCCGGACAGCACGGTGCGCAGGGTGAGCCGGTCGCCGAGGACCAGGGCTGAGAGCCCGGCGGTGATCAGCGGCTGGACGGCGCCGACGGTGGCCGCGATGCCGCCGGGCAGGCGGTAGGCGGCGATGAAGAGCAGGGCCTGGAACACCCCGATGTTGAGTGCGCCGAGGACCAGTGAGCGCCACCACCAACTGCCCTGCGGCAGGCGGCGGGTGAGGGCGATCAGGAGCAGCCCTGCGGGCAGGCAGCGGAGGACGGCGGCGAGCAGCGGGCGGCCGGGCGGCAGGAGTTCGGTGGTGGCCAGGTAGGTCGTGCCCCAGACCGCCGGGGCGAGGGCCGTCACCAGGACGAGGGCGAGCCGATTTCTTAGCACTAAGGCAATCTATCTCAGCACTAAGGCATTCTTCACCGCGCCGGACGAGTGAGATGGCTCACGGTTACCTCACCGCTAAGGAATCCGGTCGGGATCGCTACCCTGAACCCGTGGCAGATCATGTGGACCGCGTCGTCGCGCAATGGGGTGCCGAGCGCCCCGACCTGGACGTCTCCCCGATGGAGGTGTTCGGCCGGCTCAAGCGCCTCTACCGGCTGGTGGACGCGGCGCTCAACCGCACCTTCGCCGAGCACGGGCTGGACGCCGCCTCGTTCGACGTCCTCGCCACCCTCAGGCGCAGCGGTCCGCCCTACCGCCTCACCCCCACCGGCCTGATGCAGTCCGCGATGGTCACCTCCGGTGCCATCACCCAGCGCCTGGACCGGCTGGAGGCCCGCGGTCTGGTCACCCGCACCCGCAGCGACCAGGACGGCCGCAGCCGCGAGGTCGCCCTCACCCCCGAGGGCCACGCCCTGATCGAGCGGGCGCTGCCCGACCACCTCGCCACCGAGCACCGCATGCTGGCGGGCCTCGACGAGGCGCAGCGGACCGCGCTCGTCGAGGCGATGCGCTCCCTGCTGGCGGACCTCGGGGAGTAGTCGGGCCCGCATCCGCCCCGTGTCCGGCCGGGAAGCGGCTCCTGCGGACTCGGTCGTGACCCCCGTCCACGACCCCGCCCGCGGGCTCCGCCCCGGCCGGTGCCCGTCCCGGACCGGTTCGCGCTACGGCCTGACCGCCACCGCCTTGAAGAACGTGTAGTGGAACGTTCCGCCCGGTTCCGCCGCGCGGCGCAGCTCCGCGATGCCCCGGTCGAACGCCTCCGGGGTGGTCAGCCCGGCGGCCAGCGCCTCCGCCCGGACGGACTCGACCATGGCGACGAAGGTCCGCCGGGTGAAGCCCTCCACCAGGGCCGGCCGGGCGTCGTCCGCGGAGACCGTGCGCGGGCGGACCGACACCCGCGCGAAGCCGGCCGCGGTCAGCAGCGGGTGGAGGCGGCGGCCGAGCAGGCCGTCGCCGCCCGCCCGGGCCTGCAGTCGGACCAGGTGGTCGATGGTGCGGCGGGCCGCCGGGCTCTCCGGGTGGAAGAACGCCGAGCCGTGGTCGCCCTCGATCACCGTGATCGTTCCGCCCGGCCGCAGCACCCGGCGCAGCGCCTCCAGCCCGGCCGTCGGGTCCGGCAGGTGCTCCAGTACGAAGCACAGGAAGACGTGGTCGAACGAGCCGTCCGGGAACGGCAGCCGGTGCAGGTCGCCGTGGTGCCAGGTGACGTCCGCGGCGGGCGCCTGCGCGGCCACCCGGGCCCGGGCCTGCGCCAGCGACTGTGCCGAGAGGTCCGCCGCCGTCAGCCGCACGCCCGGGCTGGCGGCCAGCAGGTGCACGGTCTGCGCGCCCACCCCGCAGCCGGCCTCCAGCACCCGGCTGCCCGCCGGGTACGCCGTGCCCGCGTGCAGCAGTTCGGCGAGGGTGTCGGCCTGGTCGCCGAGGCGCTGGGCCTCGTTCTCCGAGTAGCCGTGGACGTAGTCGTGGTGGTGCCCAGGTGCTGCCGCATCCGCGGGCGCCGTCGTCTCCGTGGTCATGGCCCCACCCTCGCCGCCACTATGGTCCGGTGAACAGGTCCAAAGCCGATGCATCCGACCGGTCCAAAGAGACCGGCGCCGACTTCCTCCAGCTCGACACCGCCGACGCCCCGTCCGGCGGCCTCACCGACTGGCTCGCCCGCCGACTGCGCGAGGCGGTCGCCGACGGGCGGCTCCCGGTCGGCAGCCGGCTGCCCGCCAGCCGGGTGCTGGCGGCCGAACTCGGGGTCTCCCGCGGGGTGGTGACCGACGCCTACCAGCGCCTCGCCGAGGAGGGACAGGTCGCCGGCCGCGGGCGGGGCGGCACGGTCGTGGTCGCGGCCCCTGCCGTACCGGGAGAGGCGCCCGTGACGGAACCGCCCCGCCCGGCACCCGCCCTGTTCCGGGACGATCCCGAACCCGAGGTCTTCGACCTGCTGCGCGGTACCCCTGCCCGGATCGACCTCACCCCCGGCGTGCCCGACCTCGCGGCCTTCCCCCGCGCCGCCTGGCTGCGCGCCGAACGGGCCGTCCTCGACGGCCTCGCCGCATCCGACCTCGGCTACGGCGACGTGCGCGGCACCCCGGCCCTGCGCCGGGCCGTCGCCCACTGGCTGGCCCGCAACCGGGGCATCCGCGCCGACCCGGACGAGGTGCTGATCGTCGCCGGCACGGCCCAGGCCCTGGCCCTGCTCGGCCGTGCCCTCGGCCGGGCGGGAATCAACGAGGTCGCGGTCGAGGACCCGGGCTCACTCGGCGCCCGGCAGCACCTCGCCCACTGGCTCGCCGCCACCCCGCCCGTCCCGGTCGACGGCGAGGGCGTCCGGGTCGACGCGCTGCGCGCCACCGGTGCCCCGGCCGTCCTGCTCACCCCCGCCCACCAGTATCCGACCGGCGTCGTCCTCGGCGGCGACCGACGGCGTGAGCTGCTGCGCTGGGCGGGCGAGGGCGGCCTGGTCATCGAGGACGACTACGACGCCGAGCACCGCTACGACCGCCCGCCCGTCCCGGCCCTGCGGGCCGCCCTGCCGGACCGGGTCTGTTACGCGGGCAGCATCTCCAAGCTGCTCGCCCCGGCGCTGCGCACCGGCTGGCTGCTGGTCCCGGCCCGGCTGCGGGACGCCGTCCTGGACGCCAAGCGTTTCGCCGACCTCGGCAACCCGGTGCTGCCCCAGCTGGTCCTCGCCCGGCTGATGGAGTCCGGCGACCTCGACCGCCACCTGCGGCTGCTGCGCCGCCGGCACCGCCGCCGCCGGGACGCCATGATCACCGCCATCCGCACCCACCTGCCGGGAGCCACCGTGCACGGCGCGGCGGCGGGCCTCCACCTCATGCTGACGCTGCCGGAGGAACCCGGCCGCACCGACACCGAGTTGGCCGCCGCCGCACTGGCCGAGGGGGTCAAGGTGCAGCCGTTGTCCTGGCACGCCCGGCTCCCGTACCGGCCCGGGCTGGTCCTCGGCTACGCGGCGGGCTCGGTGGCCGAGATCGCCGAGGGCCTGGCCGTCCTGGGCCGCCTGGTCCGCCGTTCGCCCTGAGGCGTGTGCCGGGTCCAGCCGGCGCGCCTCGCCGGTGGCGGGTGCCGGGCCCGCGCGTC
>NZ_JAHSQD010000584.1 GCF_020103755.1 Streptomyces sp. LS1784 | reverse complement strand
AGTGACGGCCGGAGCGGGCGCGGCGAGCAGGGCCGGCAGGTGCAGTACCGCCGCAGTGCGTCGGGCGACCGGCTGCCGGCGGGCGGGCCCGGGGGGGCAACCGGGGTGGCGGGCACCGGCACCGCCCGTGGACGGGCGCCCCGATGACTGGTAGGCAGACCGGTGGCGGCCGGGCCGTCCTGGTCGCCGTCCGGGACGTACCACCAGGAGAGCAGGGGCGATGCGCAGAATTCTGATCGTCGGCGCCGGGCAGGCCGGACTCCAACTGGCCCTGGGGCTGCAGGCCCACGGATACGACGTGACGGTGCTGACCGACCGCGGCCCGGAGGAGGTGCGCTGCGGGCGGGTGCTGTCCAGCCAGTGCATGTTCGACTCCGCGCTGCGCACCGAGCGCGCCCTCGGCCTGGACCTGTGGGCTGACCGGGCGCCCCGGATCGAGGGCCTCGGGGTGTCGATCGCCGGGCCGGAGTCGGAGCGGGCGATCGACTGGGTCGGGCGGCTGGGCGCCTACGCGCAGTCCGTCGACCAGCGGCTGAAGATGTCCACGTGGCTGGAGCTGTTCGCGGAGCGCGGCGGCCGGGTCGAGCTGCGCCAGGTGACCGCGACCGATCTGCAGTACCTGGCCGGCTCGTACGACCTGGTGCTGGTCGCCTCCGGAAAGGGCGCGCTGGCCTCGCTGTTCGAGCGCGACCACGAGCGCTCCCCGTACGAGCGGCCGCAGCGCGCACTGGCCGTCAGCTATGTGCACGGGCTCGGGCCGCGCCCCGAGCACGACTTCCCGGCGGTCCGCTGCAACCTGGTGCCGGGCGTCGGCGAGCTCTTCCTGGTGCCGGCGCTGACCGAGGCCGGGCCCTGTGACGCCCTGGTCTGGGAGGCCCGGCCCGGCGGTCCGGCGGACGCCTTCGACGGGATCCGCGATCCGGCCGAACATTTGCGGGTGACGCTGGAGTTGATGAAGACATTCACTCCTTGGGAGTACGAACGCACCCGGTCCGGCGTCGAACTCACCGACGCCGGTGCGACACTGGCCGGGCGCTTCACCCCGGGGGTGCGCCGCCCGATCGGCGAACTGCCCGGCGGTGGCACGGTGCTGGGCGTCGCGGACGTGGTCGTCCTCAACGACCCGATCGCCGGTCAGGGCTCCAACAACGCCGCCAAGTGCGCCGCCGGCTACCTGGAAGCGATCCTCGCCCACGGTGACAAGCCCTTCGACCGCGCCTTCCAGCAGGCGGCCTTCGACGGGTTCTGGCGGACCGCCACCCCCTCCACCGCCTGGAGCAACGCACTGCTCGGCCCACCGCCCCCGCACGTCCTCGAACTCCTCGCCGCCGGGGGTGCACTGCCCGCCGTGGCCCACCGGTTCGCCAACGCCTTCGACGATCCGGCGGACCTGGAGGAGTGGTACTTCGATCCGGCCAGGGCGGCCGCCTACCTCGCTTCGGTCACGGCGGATAACTGAACGGTCAAGCTCTTCCCAAGTCCCGTACAAGCGCGCATCGTTGATGGTGGGTTCTTCTCGCCCCCGGATGAGGGGGACGCCGGGCCCGGAGTGCGGGCCGGGCGAACGGCGCGGACGAACGGGAGAAGAGCAGTGGCGGTCGACGGGGGCAACATGGCCCAGGCTGTGATCGACACGGCGTACAACGAGCGCAAGCGGCTGCACACCGGCCGCAGCCGGACCGTCGCCGTGGTCGTGTTCGGCCTGTTGATCGCGCTCGGCTTCTTCCTGGCGCTCGTGGTCGGCAAGTCGGACCCGGACACCCCGCCGACCTGCGACGGCAAGACCATGACCCGGCACAGCGAGTGCCGGATCTGGTCCAGCCGCGGCGGCGGGGGCACCTACTCCTACGACGAGATGATCGACCGTCGGGAGTCCTCGAACGGGGTGTGGCGAGCGGTCGGCTTCGGCGGCGCGGGCGTGGCCGCCGTCCTGATGGTCGTCTCGATCGCCAAGCTCAACCCGAACCGCCCCTGGGGCAAGCCGGTCAGCGCCGCCTGCCCGCGCTGCCGGGAGCTCAACCTGCGGGAGAAGTACACCATGCACAGCGTCACCCGGGGCCGCACCACCTACCGCTACAGCGGCATCGTCACCCTCTGCACCCCGGCCTGCGGCTTCTCCGCGATCCGCCAGCGCTGACGCGCGGCGCGGCGGCCCGGGCCCGAATAGGTCCTCCCGCTCCCACCGGCTACGCTCGGTCCCCGTCGAACGAACGATGGGGTGGACCGAGTGGGCAGGTGGGAGCGGGCGCTGGACGCGGCCGGCGTGCGGGAGGCCGGCCTGCGGGCCGACTACGGCCGGCAGCGGCAGCAGATGGCCCGGTACCGGCGGGAGGCCGCGCTCGCCACCGAACTGCTGCTGCCCGCCCGGATGGTCCCGCACGTGATCGCGGCCGCCGCCTTCATGCACCGCACCGACACCCTGCTCGACAGCGGCCCGCTCGCCGAACGCCGGGCGGCGTCCGCCCGCTGGCAGCAGCAGGTCGCCGACAGCCTCGCCGCCGGCCGTACCGACGACCCCGAGCTGCGTCCCCTGCTGCACAGCGTCGACGCCCACCCCGTCCTGCGGGACCGGGTACTGGAATTCCTCGCCGCGACCGGAGCCGACCTGGACTTCACCGGGTTCGCCACCGAGGAGGACCACCAGGCCTACGTCGACGGGTACTCGCTGCCCGGCTTCATGGTGGTCGCCGCCCTGCTCGGCCCGGACGGCGACCAGAGCGACTACCGCGCCGCCTGCCGCACCTTCATCGACGGCAGCCAGCGGCTCGACTTCGTCAACGACCTCGCCGAGGACCTCGCGGACGGTCGGCTGACCATCCCCGAGCAGGCCCTCAAGGAGCACGGCGTCACCCGCGCCGACCTGGAGCAGGCCCGCGACCTGCCGGCCGTCCGGGCCCTGCTCGGCGCCGTGCTCGACCGGGCCGACCGCAGCCTCGCCGAGGGCAGGGCCGTCGTCGACCGGGTGCCGCCCGCCCACCGGCCGATGGTCCGCTGCATCGTCGGCGTGGAGGAGCTCACCAGCGCTGCGGCCCGTGCCGACCTCGGCGCCCTGCTGCGTCGCTCGGCGAGCCCGGCCAAGCCCGCCGCGCTGCGCCTGCTGGCCCGCGAGTACCTCCGGGCCCGCCGCCCGCGCGGCTGACCCGCCCGAGGTGTGTCGATCCGGTGTGTGCCGCCCAGGTGAGGGTGGGCGGAGCCGGCGTCCACAAACGGAACCTCCCTTTGTCGTAGCCGATCCGGCAGCTCTGTCAGCTCCCTGTCCCGGGTCGGGCGGTCTGGCTAGCATGAGCCCGCTCAGCGCGTAGGACCCAAGGACCCGAATCACTGGGAGGACCACATGAGTGCACTGGTGACCGACATCCGCGACGCCGGCCCGCTGGAGATCGACGAGGACGCCATCGTCTTCGAGGACGAGTTCGACGCGGACCTCGCGCCCGCCGCCTGCCTCGCCGACCCGTGGGTGACGTACGTCCCGACCCGCTTCCCCTGTGAGTTCAACTCCTGATCCACCCGGATCGAACGGACGGCGGACCGGGGAAGGACGGAACCATGAGCGCACCGCCCGACCCCGGCTCCGCCGAGGCCCTTCGATCGGAGACCCTGCGAGAACAACTCCGCTGCCGGGTCGAGGAACTGGCGGCCCGGGCACCCGGCCCGCACCGCCCGCTGCGCACCGACGGCCAGTGGTGGTACCTCCGGGACCCCCGGATGCCGGAGCTCGCCCACGGCTGGAAGCTGCACCTGTCCGCCCGCCCGGAGGGCTTCGAAGCGCTGCTGGACACGGCGCTCCCGATCCTGTTCGGCCGGGTCTGCGACGTGAAGTTCGCGGTGAGCGCGGTGGCGCTGTGGGAGCTCAACAGCGGCCGGCACGGCGCGGCCGCCGTGGGCAAGGCCGTCACGGTCTACCCCCGGCCGGAGGAAGTCCGTGCCCTGGGGCTGGAGTTGGCGCAGGCACTGGCCGGCTGGGAAGGCCCCACCGTGGTGAGCGACCGGCCCGTCCGGCCGGACGCCCCGGTGCACTACCGCTACGGGCCGTTCCGGGTCACCGACGACGAGGCGCGGGCCGGCATGACCGGCCCGGACGGCTCGCTGTTCCCCGGCCTGGCCGAGGCCCGCTACCGCCGGCCGCCCTGGGCGGGCGATCCGTTCGAGGCGCCCGGCGCCCCCGCCGGCCGGGCGACCACCCGGGTCGGTGCCGGCCGCTACCGGATCACCGCCGGCATCACCCGCGCGCCGAGCGGCCACGTCTACCGCGCGGTCGAACTCGCCACCGGGCGCGAGGTGGTGGTCAAGCAGGCCCGGGCCTTCGTCGCCGAGGACGGTGCGGGAACCGACGCGCGCGGCCGGCTGCGGCACGAGCACCGGGTGCTCGACGCGCTGGCCGGGGTGCCCGGCGTGCCCGCGCTGGTCGACTACTTCCGGCACGGCACCGACGAGTACCTGGTCAGCACCGCCTGCGGGCGGATCGACCTGCGCCGGGAGGTCCTCACCTCCGGCCCGTACGGCGCCGACGCCGGCGCCGAGGGCGGGCGGGACTGGTGGACGCTGGCACGCCGACTGCTGCGGGTGCTGGACGCGGTGCACGCGCGCGACGTGGTGCTCTGCGACCTCAAGCCCGCGAACGTGGTGCTCGACCGGGACGGCCGGCCCGCCGTGGTCGACTTCGGCGTGAGTGCCCTGGCCGGCGACCGCCCGCCGGGCGCCACCGCCGGGTACGGCCTGCCGGGCGCCACCGGGGAGGACCCCACCGAGGACCACTACGCGCTGGGCGCCACCCTGCACCACGCCCTCACCGGCCTCGACCCGGTGGTGATCGACCCGGACCCGGCGACCAACCGCGACCGCACCCTGGCCTGCCTGCGCGCCGCCCTCCCGGAGCCCGGGCACCCGGCGGCGGAGCTGGTCGCGGGCCTGTTGAGCTTCGACCCCGCCCGGCGCGCCGCCGCCGCGGCGAGGCTGCGGGAGGGGGTCGTGCCGGG
>NZ_JAHSQD010000583.1 GCF_020103755.1 Streptomyces sp. LS1784 | reverse complement strand
CGCGCGTCACGGCGCGTCGGCCCGGGCCGGGTCGACGGGCGTGGCGGGGGCGGGCAGGGTGGTGCGGGCGCCGAGGTCGCCGACGCCGTAGACGAGCCGGCTGCGGTCGGCCGAGTAGCGGGTCTCGATGACCCGCACGGGCCCGCGCCGGTCGTAGGTGACGCGGGTCTGCACCATCAGCGGCACGCCGGGGCCGCCCTGGAACCACTGGGCCTCCTCGGGGCCGGGCATCCGGGCGACCAGGTGGTCGACGGCGCCGATCTCGGTGCGCCCGAGGGTGGCGAGCACCGCCTCGTCGCCGCCCTCGACGGGATCGGGTTCCATCAGCGGGGTGCCGGCGGCGAGGCCGGCCCGGTAGTGGCTCTCCTCGATCGAGTACGGCTCGCGGTCGAGCAGCCGCAGCTGGCGGCGGACCACGATGGCCTCGCCGGGGCGCAGTCCGAGCCGTTCGGCGATGTCCACCCGGGCCCGGACGATCATCATCTCGAAGTCGGTGCCGAGTTCCCGCCCGGCTTCGTCGGCCTCGCCGAGGTAGACGGCGGAGGGTGCGGCGAGGCAGTCGCGCGGTGTGGCGGGCGGGCAGGGTCCGTAGGCGCGGTGGTCCAGGACGGGGTGTTCGCGCAGGTACGTGCCCTTGCCCTGGAGGCGGACCAGGCGGCCCTCGTTGACCAGGACGTCGACGGCGAGCCGGACGGTGTTGCGGGCGACGCCGTACTGGCGCTCCAGTTCGCTCTCGACCGGCAGGGCGGCGTCGGCGGTGAACTCGCCCTCGGCGATCCGGCGGCGCAGGTCGGCGGCGAGGCGCTGGTATTTGGGGGATTGGGCGGTGCCCCGGGGGATTTTCACCCTCGTGAATGTAGCGAGCGCGGTGAGCCGGTTTCAGCCGTTTCCGGCAATATCGTCCGAGCGGGTTGACCGCGGGCCCGCGCAGTCGACTCCCAGTAGCAGAACTGGCCCGTCCTGATACGAACAGCTGGTCGTGGCGAATTCGGGAAGGGGTTGGAACGGAAAAGGGGGGCGCATGGAATTGCCCACGCGCCCCCCTTTCGTACGGACCCTCTTCGTACGGACCCTCTTCGTGCGGGCCCCCTTCGCACGGGCCCCTTTCCGACCGGCCCCTTTCCTACGGGACTACCAGCGCGCCGCCGAGGGCAGCGGCTCCCCGTACCAGAGCTCGACCAGGTGCCGGGCGATCGAGATGCCGGACGGCGGCAGGATCTCGCCCGCCTCCATCCCGGCCCGCAGCTCCTCGCGGGAGAACCAGCGCGCCTCGGCCAGCTCCTCGCCGTCCACGGTGATCTCGGTGCCGCCGGGCAGCGCCCGGCCCGTGAAGCCGAGCATCAGGCTGGACGGGAACGGCCAGGGCTGGCTGGCGACGTAGCGCACCTCGCCGACCCGGACGCCCGCCTCCTCGTGCACCTCGCGGGCCACCGCCTGCTCGATCGACTCCCCCGGTTCGACGAAGCCGGCCAGCGTCGACCAGCGGCCCTCCGGCCACAGCGCCTGGCGGCCGAGCAGGCAGCGGTCCTGCTCGTCGGTGATCACCATGATCACCGCCGGGTCGGTGCGCGGGTAGTGCTCGGCCGCGCAGGAGGTGCAGCGCCGCACGTGCCCGGCGCCGGCCTTCTCGGTCGGGTGCCCGCAGCGCGAGCAGAAACTGTGCAGCCGGTGCCAGTGCTCCAGCGCCACGGCGTGCACCAGCAGCCCGGCGTCCCGGTCGGACAGCAGCCCGCCGACCTCGCGCAGACCGGCCGGGCGGGCGTCGCCGTCCAGGCGCCCGGGCAGGCTCTCGCCGGCCAGCGCGAAGTACGAGACGCCGTCCTGGTCGGTGCCGAGGAAGTACCGGTCGCCGGTCTGCGGCGCCTCGAAGGAGGGCAGCAACACGAGCTCGGTGCCCTGCGCGGTGTCGACCACGAACGCCTCGCCGCCGGCGATCGGCAGGACCCGGGTGCTCGGGTGGCTCCAGGCGGCCGCCAGCCAGGGCTCGTCGAAACGGTGCTCGGCCGCCCGGTCCACCCCGGACCGGGCCAGTGCCAGGTGCAGCGGGCGCTCGGTCTCAGGCACGGTGCTCACGTCTGTTCCATCCCCACGTGGTGAATCATCCGGATGAGTGATCTGGCTGCCATGGTGCACGCAGCGGGGGTCATGCCCCCGGCCGGAAGTTCTCGGCCAGGTCGCCCCAGAGGTACGCGGCGGTCTCCACGCCCTTGGCCAGCAGGTCCAGCTCGACCTTCTCGTTGACCGAGTGCCAGCCGTCCGAGGGCACCGAGATGCCGAGGAACAGCACCGGCGCGCCCAGCACGTCCTGGAGGTCGGCGGCGGGGCCGGAGCCGCCCTCGCGGGTGAAGAGGATCTTCTGCTCGAAGGCCCGCCCCATCGCGCGGACGGTGGACTGGAGCGCGGGGTGGTCCAGCGGGGTCAGGCAGGGGCGGGTCGCGCCCGGGAAGACCAGTTCGTACCGGATGCCCTCGGGCACCTGCTCGGCCACCCAGGCCCGCACCGCCTCACGGACCTTCTCCACCTCCTGCCCGGCGACCAGCCGGAAGGACAGCTTGAGGTGGGCCGAGGCCGGGACGATGGTCTTGCCGCCGGGGCCGGTGTAGCCGCCCCAGATGCCGTTGACCTCGGCGGTCGGGCGGGCCCAGATCCGCTCCAGGGTGGAGTAGCCGGCCTCGCCGCGGGTGCCGTACGACTTGGCGACCTTCAGCCACTGCTCCTCGTCGAAGGGCAGCTCGGCGAACAGCTCGCGCTCGCGCTCGGTCAGCTCGATGACGCCGTCGTAGAAGCCGGGGATCGCGACCCTGCGGTCGGTGTCGTGCAGGGCGGCGGCCATCTCCGCCGCGACCTGGGCCGGGTTGGGGACGGCGCCGCCGAAGGAGCCGGAGTGGATGTCGGTGTCCGGCCCGTACAGGTCGACCTGGGCGTCGGCCAGGCCGCGCATGCCGGTGCAGACGGTCGGCGTGGTCGCGGACCACATGCCGGTGTCCGAGATGACGACCACGTCGGCGGCCAGCCGCCCGGCCTCGCGCCGGACCAGGTCGGCGAAGTTCGGCGAGCCGGACTCCTCCTCGCCCTCGATCAGCAGCTTGAGGTTGACGGCCGGGGCGGTGCGGCCGGTGGCGGCCAGGTGGGCGCGCACGCCCAGGGTGTGGAAGAACACCTGGCCCTTGTCGTCGGCGGCGCCGCGCGCGTACAGCCGGCCGTCGACCACGGTCGGGGTGAACGGCTCGGTCTCCCAGCCGTCCTCCCGGGCCGCGGGCTGCACGTCGTGGTGCCCGTAGACCAGGACGGTCGGCGCGGACGAGTCCCCGGAGGGCCACTCGGCGAACACCGCCGGCAGTCCGTCGGTCTCCCACACCTCGGCCACCGGGAAGCCGGTCTCGCGCAGCTTGGCGACCAGCCACTCGGCCGAGCGCCGCACGTCACCGGACCGGGCTGGGTCGGCGGAGACCGAGGGGATGGCCAGCCACTCGGAGAGGTCGGCGAGGAAGGCGGCCTGGTGCTGATCGATGTAGGAGCGGACGACGCTGTCCGGGGTTCTCGTCATACCGACGACTGTAGTTCGCCCGTGCGGGTGCCCGCCCCGGCCGTCCGGCTGCCGGGCGCTCCGGGGGCTGTAACCTCCGTCACCCCCGTCGCGGCGGTGACGCGCGACGGGGGTGACGGACGGGTGCGCCGGGCTCAGCCCGAGCGGCGCAGCAGGGTGATCCGCGAGCGGGTCATCAGCGCCGCGAGTCCGGCGGCGAGCAGCGGCAGCAGCAGCACGGTGGCGGCGATGGTGGGCCACGGGAAGATCAGGGCGCTCTTGCTGGCGATCTCCTCGGGGCTCATGCCGGGGTAGCTGCTCGCCGCGGCCTCGACCTTGCGCAGGGCCACCCCCGGCACCACGCCGCAGACCACGCCGAGCAGGGCGCCCATGGCGGCGATCACCCCGCACTGGAAGCCGGACAGCGAGCGCCGGATGCGGGGCTCGGCGCCGACCGCCGCGAGGGTGGTCAGGTCGCGCTGGGAGTCGGCGGCGGCCAGCCCGGTGGCGATGCCGGCCGCGCCGAGGGCGACGATGCCCGCGAAGACGTTCAGGCCGAGCTGGATCAGTCCGGCCGGGGATTCGTAGCCGCGTTCGATCTTGAGCACGTCGTGGTCGGCGAGCTTGGCGAGCGCGCCGTCGGCCTTCTGCTGGGCGCGGTCCGAGGGCATGGCACCGGGCAGCCAGACGGAGCCCGCCGGGGCGGTGGCAAAGCCGAGCCGGGCGACGGTCTCCTGGCTGAGCACGGCCTGGGCGGGGGCCTTCAGCGCGGGCTCGGCGAGGACGGCGTCCACGCTGATCTCGGTGATGGTGGGCTTGCCCTGACCGCTGCCGGTGACCGGAGTGCTGTACCGCAGGGCGGTCTTGCCGTCCTTGATGTAGCGGGCGTCGAAGACCACCGCCTTGCCGGCGGCGAGGGCCTGGCCGGCGGCCGGGTCGGTGACTCCGTAGAGGTTGTGCAGCAGGGTGGCGCCCCCGGACGTGACCGCAGTGAACTGGCCGCCGCGGCGGTGGTCCGCCTGGCAGCGCTTGTCGGTGCTCATGACGTGCTCGCTCTCGGCCAGGGAGAGGGTGTCGCCCGAGTCCATGAGCGGGCAGCGCTCCTCCTTGGGCAGTTCCACGCTGATGTAGCCGCAGTAGCTGCCCTCGGCGCAGTCGCCCTTCGGCTCGACGCGCCGGATGTCGGCGCGCGGGCCGAGGTCGGGGATGCTGCGTTCGACGGCCTCGCGCATCTGCGGCAGCAGCTTGGCGTCGGACAGCCAGCCGCTGCCGAGGATGACCGCCCCGGACGGACCGGAGGCGATGTACTCGCGCCGGTACTGCTCCTCGTAGCTGGCGATGTAGACGCTGACCGCGACGGAGCCGGCGACGGCGGCCATCACGGCGGCCACGGCGGGCGCGGTGCGGCCGCGGTGGCGCACCGAGTCGCGCAGGGCGAGCCGGGGGCCGAGCGGGAGCCAGCGGCC
>NZ_JAHSQD010000582.1 GCF_020103755.1 Streptomyces sp. LS1784 | reverse complement strand
ACGGCCCAGCAGGGCGGCCTGGCGGCGGCCGGCCGCGGTGAGCCCGCTGCTCTCGGACGCGGCCTCGCCGTGGCGGGCCAGGTAGAGGAAGCGGGTGGCGCGATCGGTCATGCCCAGGGACTCCTCGCG
This sequence comes from Streptomyces sp. LS1784, assembly GCF_020103755.1. Taxonomy (GTDB): domain Bacteria; phylum Actinomycetota; class Actinomycetes; order Streptomycetales; family Streptomycetaceae; genus Kitasatospora. The sequence continues at coordinate 4,869 of NZ_JAHSQD010000582.1, read as the reverse complement.
GTGGACGAACGGTGGACGCACCGGTCGACGAAACGGTGGGCGGAGATCACGTCGTCCCGGAGCGACGCACCGCGGGCCGCGCCCGGTTCCGGCTCAGCCCGCGTGGGCCTCGTCCAGCAGCGCCAGCTCCTGCGCCGACAGCCGCAGTGCCCCGGCCGCGATGTTGTCCTCCAGGTGCGCCACGTCGCCGGTGCCCGGGATGGCCAGCACGTGCGGGCCGCGGTGCAGGGTCCAGGCCAGCCGCACCTGCGCGGTGCCCACCCCGCGCGCCTCGGCCACCGCCAGGACCTGGGCGGGCTCGGCCGCGCCGGCGCCGTCCTGCCGTCCGGCACCGGCGATCGCGTAGAAGGGGACGAAGGCGATGTCCTGCTCCCCGCAGATCCGCAGCAGCTCGTCCTGTTCCGGGGTGGCCCCGATGCCGTACGGGTTCTGCACGCAGACCACCGGTGCGATGGTCTGCGCCTCGGCGAGCTGGTGCGGGTGGACGTTGGACAGGCCCAGCTGCCGGATCAGCCCGGCCTGGCGCAGCTCGGCCAGCGCGCCGAAGCGTTCGGCGACCGAGTCGGTGCCGAGGATGCGCAGGTTCACCAGGTCGAGGTGGTCGCGGCCGAGCTGGCGCAGGTTCTGCTCCACCTGGGCGCGCAGCCGCTCGGGGGTGCGGGCGTGCTCGACCCACTCGCCGTCGATGCCGCGGCCGGGTCCGACCTTGGTGGCGATCACCAGGTCGTCGGCGTAGGGCGCGAGCGCCCGGTTGATCAGCTCGTTGGCGGAGCGCAGCGGGGAGAAGTAGAAGGCCGCGGTGTCGATGTGGTTCACGCCCAGCTCGACCGCGCGGCGCAGCACCCGCAGCGCCTGCTCGCGGTCGCGCGGGACGGCGTGCGGGACGAGCGCGGGGCCGGTCTGCGGCAGGCGCATCGTGCCGAAACCGATCCGGTGGACGGTGCGGTCGCCGAGCTTCCAGGTGCCGGAGGCGGCGGCGGTGATGGCGGTGGCTGTGGTGCTGTCGGAAGTCATGCCGATCATGATCGGCACTGCACTAGCCTGACCGCCAATGATTCGAACATGTCTGAATCCACGGGGGGTGGGGCGTGGCGGCCGAGCTGCTGTTCACGGCGGGTGACCTGGCACGGATGCGCTTCGCGGTCTCCCCGATGTGGGAGGTCGGCCCGAGCCTGCGCCTGCTGCGCTCGGGCCTCCCGCACGCCGTCCACCAGCCGTGGGCGGAGCAGGTGCGGTCCCGGCTCGCGGCGCTCGGCCCGGCGTACGGGCTGCTCGCGGAACTCGTCCCGCCCACCGGCTACGTGCCCGACTTCATCAACCCGGCCCCGGACGGGCCGGCCCCCACGCTGGCGCAGGAGCTGGCGGCGATCCGGGCCACCCCGGCCGAGCGGGTCCGCCGCGACCTCGACCGGCTGCGGGACGGCGACGGGCTCGGCCCCCGGCTGCGCGCCCTGTACGGGGATCCGGTGGGCGGGCTCGGTCGGCTCACCGAGGCGGTCGAGGCGTACTGGGAGCTCGCACTCGCCCCGTACTGGGCGCGGATCCGCGCCGTTCTGGACGCGGACGTGCTGCACCGCGCCCGCCAGGCGGCCGAGCACGGGGCGGCGCGGGTCCTGAACGACCTGCACGCCGAACTCCGTTGGACGGAGGGCACCCTGCGGCTGTGCCACCGCGCCAGCCCGCTGCCGGGCCGGACGACCGGAGCGGGGCTGCTGCTGATCCCGTCCGTCTTCACCGGCCCGGCGCTCTACTCCCGCCTCGTTCCGCCGGATCCGCCGCAGCTCGCCTACCCGGCGCGCGGCATCGGCACCCTCTGGGCGGCAGCCCCGGCGGCCGGCACCGAGGCCCTGTCCGCCGTCCTCGGCCGGTCCCGCACCCGGCTGCTGGCGGAGCTGGCGGCCCCGGCGTCCACGACCGAGCTCGCCCGGCGCACCGGGCTCTCGTCCTCGGCGGTCTCCCAGTACCTGACGGCACTGCGGGACGCCCGTCTGGTCAGCGCCCACCGGGCCGGGCGGTCGGTGCTGTACGCGAGGACGGCGTCGGCGGAGGCGTTGCTGGCGCCGCTGGGGGAGGGGTGAGCACGCGTTCCCCCGACTACCGCAATGTCAGCCGGGCGCACCGGTGTCATCGGGCCGGATGCGCCGGCCGCCCGTACCGTGCGGGACATGACACCCAATCGGCACCCCCGGCACCACCGCCGCCATCGGACCGTCCTCGTCGCCGCACTGCTCGGGGCCGCCTTCGGCGCCGTCGCGCTCACCGGGGCACCCGTACGGCCGGCCGCCCCGACCTCCGGGGCCCGGCTCCGCCCGGCCGGTGCGCCGCCGACCGTGTACGGGCACCGCGGCGCCGCCTCCGCCGCGCCCGAGAACACCCTGGTGTCGGACGAGGTGGCTCGCCGGGCCGGCGCCGAGTGGATCGAGAACGACGTCCAGCCCAGCAAGGACGGCATCCCGTACGTGCTGCACGACGACACCGTGGACCGCACCACCGACGGCACCGGCCGGATCCGCGACCTGACCGCAGGGCAGCTGGACGCGCTGGACGCCGGCTCCTGGTTCGCCCCGGCGTACGCGGGCACCCGCCTGCCGACCCTCGCCGCCCAGCTGGAGGACCTGCGCACCCGCGGCGGCAGGCTGTTGCTGGAGATCAAGGGGCCGCACACCCGCGACGAGGTCGCCCGGATCGTCCGGGAGGTGCGCGACCACGGCATGGCCGACCGGGTCCTCGTCCAGAGCTTCGAGGTGGACGCCCTGCGCCACACCCGTGCGCTGGCGCCCGAAGTGCCGCTCGGGCTCCTGCGCGCCACCCTGGACACCGACCCGGTCGCCACCGCCCGCGACCTCGGCCTGGCCGCCTACAACCCCTCGGACGACGCGCTCTCCGCCCGTCCCGGCGTGGTCGGGGAACTGCACGCCGCCGGCGTGGCCGTCAACGTCTGGACGGTCGACCAGCCCGCCCGCTGGAAGGCCCTCACGGCGGCGGGCGTGGACGGGATCGTCACCAACCGCCCGGCCGAGCTGGCCGGTTGGAACGCGGCCTGGTCGGCCTCGGGCGTCGGCGCCTAGGCTGCCCGGTGTGGAGATGGAGAACGCGGCAGGCGCTCAGCCGGTGGACGACCAGGCCGTGGCGGACCGGATCCGGAACCACTGCGGCCTGGTCCCCGAACCGCGGGGCTCGCTGACCGCCTTCGACGGACGCCTGGTCATCGACCCGGACACCCGGGTCGTCACCGTGGACGGCCGTGAGGTGCGGCTCAACCGTGCCGATGTCAAGCTGCTGCGCGGCCTGGTCGAGCTGGGCGAGGGTGTGCACGAGCCGTACTCGATCATGTGGAAGGTCTACAACGCACCGTGCCACCCCCATGAGCTGAGGTACCCGATGACGGTGCTGAGGGCGAAGCTCGGCGAGCCCTCCTGGATCGTACGGACCGAGGAGGGCTACGGCCTGCGGCCCCCGGACCTGCCGTAGCCGGTCGGCGGCCGGGAGCCCGCTCCCCCTCCGCGGGCCGGTCCGACAGACCGGCGGCCGCCGATGGGACCCGCCGCGCCGGGTGGCGGGGGCGGTCTGGGAAGCTGCGGGCATGACGCTTCCGATCCTTCGCTGCGCCGTCCTGGACGACTTCCAGGGCGTCGCCACCAGCAGCGCCGACTGGTCCCCGGTGGCCGACCGGGTCGCGGTGACGGCCTTCCGCGAGCACTTCGGCTCGGAGGAGGAACTCGCCGCCGTCCTCGCCGAGTTCGACATCGTGGTCACCCTACGCGAGCGGGTGCCCTTCCCGGCCTCGCTGTTCGCCCGGCTGCCTCGGCTCAGGCTGCTGATCGCCTCCGGGATGCGCAACGCGGCGATCGACCTCGCGGCCGCCGAGGCGCACGGGGTGACGGTCTGTGGCACCGCCAGCTCCGGCACCCCGCCGGTCGAGCTGACCTGGGCGCTGCTGCTCGGCCTGGCCCGCGGCATCGTCCAGGAGAGCACCGCGCTGCGCGAGGGCGGCCCCTGGCAGAGCACCGTCGGCGCCGACCTGCACGGCCGGACGCTGGGGCTGCTCGGCCTCGGCCGGATCGGCGGCCGGGTGGCCGAGGTCGGTCTGGCCTTCGGCATGGACGTGGTCGCCTGGAGCCGGAGCCTGACCGACGAGCGGGCCGCCGGGGCGGGCGTGCGGCGCGCGGCCACCAAGGAGGAGCTGCTCCGCGAGAGCGACTTCGTCTCGATCCACCTCGCGCTCAACGCGGGCACCCGGCGGCTGATCGGTGCCGCCGAGCTGGCGTTGATGAAGCCCGGGGCCTACCTGGTCAACACCTCCCGGGCGGCGATCGTCGACCAGGGTGCGCTGCTCGCCGCGCTCACCGGGGGCCGGATCGCGGGCGCAGCGGTGGACGTCTTCGACATCGAGCCGCTGCCCGCCGACCACCCGATGCGCACCGCGCCCCGGCTGCTGGCCACCCCGCACCTGGGGTACGTGTCGCAGGACAACTACCGGCGCTACTACGGGGAGGCGGTGGAGGACATCGCGGCCTTCCTGGCGGGCGAGTTGACGCCTCCGGCGCTCGGGATGCCCGAGCCGCATACTGACGGCATGACGCGTGGAGACGGTGGCCGGGGCCCGGACCGACGCGGGCTGCTGCGGGCGGGTGCGGCGGCGCTGGTGCTGGGCGCGGCGGGCTGTACGGGCGGGGGCGGTTCGCAGGTGACGGGCACGAGCCCGGCCGCAACTGCCACCGGGACGCCCACACCGGCACCCACACCGACGCCCACCCCGCTGCCCCACCCGCCCCTCTGGCAGCCCGGCCCCGGCGAGATCCAGCCCGACGTCAAACGCCGTGCCGTCGAGCTGGTCGCCGCGCTCGGCGCCTGGCCGCCCGGCGGACA
>NZ_JAHSQD010000581.1 GCF_020103755.1 Streptomyces sp. LS1784 | reverse complement strand
CCCCGGCCCGCCGGGTGTGCCAGGCGGGGCCGCCGGGTGCGCCGGGCAGGGCCGTTCCGGCTCGCGGGCCGGTCCGTGGGGCGGCCCGCCCCCGACGGTCGGCAGGCGTCTGTACTCGGCTTCCTCCCCACGAGCCCGTTCGCTCCTCGACTCTTGCGCCGTCGCGTGGATGGCGTATCTTGAACGCGTTCAATTGAACGCGTTCAAAGGGGGGTGTCGCGGGTGACCGAGTATCGGCGGGTGCCGGCCTGCCAATGGGGGTGGGCCGTGGCCGCGGTGGTGGTGGCGGCGATCGGGGCGGGCCTGGGGGTCGCCGTCGCGACGTACTTCGGCGCGCTCTTCGTGATCACCACGCTGGTGGCCGCCTCCCCGCTCGCCCTTCGGGAGAGTCCGAAGACCTTCGCCCGGGCGTGCCTTTCCGTCGGGACGGGCCTGCTGGTCTGGGCGCTGATCGGTGTCATCGTGGGGATGTTCGTGTTCATCCCGGCGGCCCTGCTGCTGTTCGTCGCCTCCTTCGCGGCCCGCGGCAACCGGCCCGGCGTATGGTTCGCGCTGGCCGTACCCCTGGCGGGTGCGGCGGCAGTGGTGGCGTTCGTGGCACTGTTCGTCCGCGGGTAGCGAGACCCGGACGGCGAACCGCCGCCCACCTTCCACGCGGCTGCCGGGGGTCGTGGAGGTGCGCCTCTACACCTTCCGCGGCTGCGGCCGGCCGGTTTCGCCCGCCGCTCGCCGCCCTGCCGCGCCGGCCAGGCGGAGTCGTGTGCCCAGCTCGATGAGTGGATCCCATATCCGGGATAGCATCGCGAATATGGGAATCGACACGGCCGCCGACGAGCGGCTGGCGCAACGGCTCGCCGAGCTGAGGCTGGAACGCGGGTGGACCCTGGAGGAGTTGGCGCGGCTGGCGGACGTCAGCCGGTCGACGCTGTCCCGGGTGGAGCGGGCGGAGGTCAGCCCGACGGCCGCGCTGCTCGGGCGGCTGTGCGCCGTCCACGGGCGGACCATGTCGCGGCTGCTCGCCGAGGTGGAGTCCGGCCCGGCCCCGCTGCTGCGGGCCGGAGAACAGCAGGTGTGGCGGGACGAGACGACCGGGTTCGTCCGCCGTTCGGTCTCGCCGCCGCACGGCTCGCTGCGGGCGGAGATCATCGAGGGCCGGTTGCCGGCCGGCGCGGACATCGCCTACGACCGAGCCTGCACGCCCGGCCGGGAGCATCACCTCTGGCTGTTCGAGGGGCGACTGGAACTGACCGTGGACGGCGCGCCGCAGCCGCTCGGCCCCGGCGACTGCCTGCGCTACGTCGGCGGCACCAGCCGCTTCCGCAGCCTCGGCCCGGGCGAGGCCCGGTACGCGCTGGTGGTGGTCGAACCGTGAGCGCCGTGACCGGCCCGATAGCCGAGGAGCCCGAGGAGAGCAAGGAGCCCGAGGAATCCAAGGAGCGCTTCGACGCCGCCGGGCGCCGGGTCCTGCTGGTCTGCGTCGCGGGCGGCTTCACCACGCTGCTCGACCAGTCCGTCCTCAACACCTCCATCCCCGCCCTGCGCGAGACCCTGAACGCCGGGCCCGCCGACCTCCAGTGGATCGTCGCCGGCTACTCGCTCGCCTTCGGCCTCGCGCTGATCCCCGGCGGGCGGCTGGGCGACGTCAAGGGCCGCAAGTGGTTCTTCGTCACCGGCCTGGCCCTGTTCACCCTGGTCAGCCTGGTCTCGGCGACCGCCACCGAGCCCGGGGTGCTGGTCGCCGCCCGGCTGCTCCAGGGCGCGGGCGCCGGCCTGGTCAACTCCCAGATGATCGGCACCCTCCAGGACGTCTTCGACGGCCAGCTGCGGGCCCGCGCCCTCGGCATGTACGCCGTCACCGGCGGCCTCGCCTTCGCGCTCGGACCGCCGATCGGCGGCGCGGTGCTGGCCCTGGCCGGCCCCGAGCACGGCTGGCGGCTGACCTTCCTGCTCAACGTTCCCTTCGGCCTCGCCACCGTCGCCCTGGCGGTCCGTCACCTGCCGAAGCCCCGCCCCGGTTCTCGGAACGCCGACCTCGACATCCTCGGCCTGCTGCTGGTCGGGGCGCTCACCCTGGCCCTGATGCTGCCCTTCGTCCGGCCGCCCGGCTGGACCGGCTGGCTCGCCTTCGCGGCCGCCGCCCTGCTGCTGCTCGGCGCGCTCGCCGGGTGGCAGCGCCGCTACGCCCGCACCGGCGGCCACCCGCTGATCCACCCGGCCCTGACCCGCTCCGCGCCGTACGCGCTCGGGACGGCCACCGCGATGGCCCAGTTCGGCTCCTCGCTCGCCGCCTCGCTGGTCCTCACCATGTTCCTCCAGGACGGCCTCGGCCTCTCCCCGATGGGCGCCGCGCTGGTCGCCCTGCCCTCCGCCGTGGCCATGGGCGTCGCCTCCGCGCTCGCCTGGCGGGTCGTCCAGCGCTACGGCCGGCGCACCGTCACCGTCGGAATGATCGGCTCCGCGCTCGCCATACTGCTCAGCGGGCTGCTCGCGCTCCGGGCGCCCGTCACCGTCCTGCCCTGGCTGCTGGCGCTGCTGCAACTGCTCGGCGGCGCCTCGGTCGGCCTGATGGGCTCCACCAACCAGGCGTACGTGCTGCGCCACGCGCCCGCCGAGGCGGCCGGGGTGAGCGGGGCGATCCTGCAGATGGCCCAGCGGATCGCGGCGGCCGTCGCGGTCTCGGCACTGTCCGGGGTCTACCTGCGGGAGACCGCCGGGGGCGGCGGGCACCGCTCCGCCTTCCTGACCGCGAGCGTGGTGTGCGCCGCGGTGGCCGGACTCGCCGTCCTGGCCTCGGTGTTCGCCGGCCGAGCCACGGCCCGGGAGCAGCGCGAGGGCGGACCGGTCGCGCTGAGCCGAGGGCGAACGCCGGTCCGCTAGGCGGTGGTCGGTGCGTACCGTGGCAGGCATGACCGACGTACGGAACCGGACCGTGGACCTGCCCGGGGTGACGCTCGCCTACCGCGAGAGCGGACGGCCCGACGGACCGCCCCTGGTCCTGCTGCACGCCCTCGGCGAGCGCGCCGCCGACTGGGACACCGTCCTGCCCGACCTCGCCCCCGCCCACCGGGTGTTCGCGCTCGACCTGCGCGGCCACGGCGACAGCGCCCGCACCGCCGCCTACTCGCTGGAGGCGATGCGGGACGACGTGCTGTCCTTCCTCGACGCCCTCGGGCTCGCCCGCGTCGACCTGGTCGGCCACTCGATGGGCGGCGCCGTCGCCCACCTGCTCGCCCAGGCCGCGCCGGAGCGGGTCGACCGGCTGGTCCTGGAGGAGATCCCCGCGCTGTACCCGCGCCCGGCGAGCGTGGTGCCCGAGGACCCGGCGCAGGACGTGCACTTCGACTGGGCGATGGTCCGGGCGGTCAAGGCCCAGTTCGACGATCCCGACCCGGCCTGGCGGGCGGGGTTGGACCGGATCACCGCTCGCACCCTGGCGGTGGCCGGCGGCCCGGTCAGCCCCGTCCCGCAGGAGCGGATCGCCGAACTCGCCCGGCTGATCCCGGACTGCCGCCTGGTCACCGTCGAGGCCGGGCACCTGGTGCACGGTGCCCGGCCCGCCGAGTTCGTCGCCGCGGTGGCGCCGTTCCTGGCCCGGTGAGCTGCCGGGCCGCTTCTGCCGGAAGGGTCAGACGCCGTGCTCGGCGGGCAGCCGCCCGCTGCGCACCGCCGTCAGCAGGTCGGTGTGGTCGGCCTCGGTGCGGTCCGCGTAGGCCACCGCGAAGGCGGCGACCGCCTCGTCCAGCGCCTCGCTCTTGCCGCAGTACCCGGCCAGCAGGCCCGGGTCGGCGGTGTGCGAGTGCGCCCGGGCCAGCAGGGTGCCGGTGATCCGGGCGTAGTCGTCCAGCTGGGCCGGCAGCAGCGCGGCCGGGTCGACGCTGCCCTTGCGGTTGCGGAACTGCCGGACCTGGTAGGGGAGTCCGTCGACCGTCGTCCAGCCCAGCAGGGTGTCGCTGACCACCTGCATGTGCTTCTGGCCGAGCACCACCCGGCGGCCCTCGTGCCCGTCCGCCGCCGGCTGTGGCCCGTTCGGCAGGTACGGCAGCAGGGCGGAGGGACGGGCCTCCTTCACCTGCAGCACCAACGGCTGGTCCCGGTGGTCGGTGAGCAGCACCACGTACGAGCGGGTGCCCACACTGCCGGTGCCGACCACCCGGAACGCCACGTCCTGCACCCGGTAGCGGGACAGCAGGGTGCGTACCTCGGCCGGCACCGTCTCGACGTACGGGCCGAGCGCGTGGGCGACGGCGCGGGCGGTCGCGTCGGTGACCTCGGTGAGCACCGGGGCGGCGGCCGTGAAGCGCCAACCGCCGTCCGCGGTCCGGGCGGTGTTGCGGGCGGCGAACCGCGCGCTGGTGTTGCCGAGTGCCTTCGCGCCGACCTTGCGCAGCACCTCGGCGAGGTCGTGCGCCTCGGCGAAGGAGACCAACTGCTCGTCCGCGATGGCGTTCCAGGCGTCCAGCCCGGGCAGCTTGGCGAGCGTGCGCACGGTCCGGCGGTACGAACCGGCCGCGTGCTGGGCGGCCTCGCGCGCGGTGCTCTCGCTCGCCCCGGCCTCCCGGGCGGCCAGCACCAGGCTGGCGGCGAGCCGCTTGAGGTCCCACTCCCAGGGGCCGGGGACGGTCTCGTCGAAGTCGTTGATGTCCAGGACGAGTTGGCCGCGGGCATCCCCGTACAGGCCGAAGTTCGCGGCGTGCGCGTCCCCGCACAGCTGCGCGCCCACCCCGGTCACCGGCGTGCCCGCGAGGTCGGCGGCCATCAGCCCGGCCGACCCGCGCAGGAACGCGAACGGACTGGCGGCCATCCGGCCGACCCGGATCGGTACCAGCCGGGCTATTCGGCCCGAGTTGGAGGCCTCCAGCGCGGTCACGGCCGTCGGCCGGCCGGGCGCGGGGGAGAACTCCGCGTGCCGCTCCCGGGGCACCTGCGTCCGCAGTTCCTTGCCGCGCGCCCGCGCCTGCCCGTCCTGCGCCGAGGCGAACCCGGCCACCGCGAACCCGCGCCGGGTCC
>NZ_JAHSQD010000580.1 GCF_020103755.1 Streptomyces sp. LS1784 | reverse complement strand
CGGCCGCGGCGGCGCGGCGCCGCGGCCCACGGGCCGGAGGTCAGGCGAGCCGGCCGCCGCCGTCGACGTGCAGCACCGTGCCCGTGACGTACGGGTTGTCGATGGCGTAGAGCACGGCCTTGACCAGGTCCTCCGGGGTGCCGACGCGGCGGGCCGGGTTGCGCTCGGCCACCCCGCGCAGGAACGCCTCCTTGTCGGCGCCCAGGCCGTCCCAGGAGCCGGTGTCGACGATGCCGGGGGAGACCGCGTTGACCCGGACCGGCGCGATCTCCACCGCCAGCGCCTGGACCAGGAAGGCCAGCGCGCCGTTGGTGGTGGCCATCACCGTGCGCGCGGGCGCCGGACGCCACGCCGCCACGCCGGAGAAGAAGGTGAACGAGCCGCTCTCGGAGACCTGCCCGGCCAGGTGCTTGGCCAGCAGCAGCGGACCGATCACCTTCGCCGCGAACGCCCGCTGCACGTCGGCCGCTTCGAGTTCCCGCAGCGGGCCGTTGGCCGGCATCGCGGCGGTCGAGACCAGGTGGTCGAAGCGGCCGGCCCGGGCGGCGAAGTCGGCGATCGACTGCTCGTCGGCGATGTCCAGGGCGATCACCTCGGACGGCCCGGACAGCTCCCCGGCCGTCCATTCCAGCTTGCGCGGGTCCGGGCCGGCCAGCACCAGGGAGGCGCCGGCCGTCGAGGCGGCCTTGGCGAGGGCCCGGCCGGTGCGCGAACCCGCGCCGACCACGACGAGCCGCTGCCCCTGGAGGGAGGTGGTGTCGGACATGGCGGAACTCCTTCGAATCATCGGGGAATCGGCCGCCCGCTGCGTCCCTCGGCGGCCACACCACGACCCTCTCCCGACCAGCACTGATGAGTCCAAGGCTTGTTTTCTACCTCAGCGATAACATCTGCTCATGGCAGCGCCGACGCTCAGGCAACTCGAATACCTGGCCACCGTGGTCGACACCGGATCGTTCACCCGTGCGGCCGAACAGCTGCACGTCACCCAGCCCGCGCTCTCCCACCAGATCAGGGCCCTGGAGGGTGCGCTCGGCGGCCCGCTGCTGGAGCGCCTGCCGCGCTCGGTGCGGCTCACCCCGATGGGCCGGGCGGTCCTGCCGCACGCCCGTGCCGCGCTGGCCGAGGCCGAGCGCCTGCACGCGGCGGCCCGTCGCACGGCCGGGCTGGAGGAGGGCGAACTGGAGGTCGCCGTCGTCTACTCGGTCAGTCTCGGCATCCTGCCGCCCGTGCTGCGGGACTGGCACCGCCGGCACCCCGGAGTCCGGATCCGGCTGCGCGAGTACTCCCACACCGACCGGCTCCAGGACGCCATGGCCGCGGGCCGCGCCGACCTCGCCATCGGCCCCGCGCCGACCGGCTGGGAGGGGCCGATCCGGGAGCTGGGCGTCGAGGAGTTCACGATCGTCCTGCCCGCCGAGGACCCGCTGGCCGACCGCCCCGCCGGCACGGTCGACCTGGCCGAACTCGCCGACCGCGACTGGGTCCACTACGCCCCCGACAACGGCCTCGCCGACCTGCTCGACCAGGTCTGCGCCCGGGCGGGCTTCCACCCCCGGGCGGCGATCCGCGCCGAACAGACCTCGGCCGCGCCGCTGTTGGCCGCGGCCGGGCTCGGCCCCGCCCTGGTGCCCGCCGACATCGTCCCGGCGCACTTCGAGGGCGCCCTGCTGCGCCCGGACCCTCCGATCCTGCGCACCCTCACCGCCTACACCCGCACCCGCCCCGACCCGCTCACCGTGGCCTTCGCCGATCTCCTGGCCCGACAGGCCCGGGTCAACCCCGCCGTCTCACGGCGGCCGGCTCCCGGCGCGCCCGATGGGACACCCGGATGAGGCCACGGCCTGCGGCTGCTGCGCGAAGCGCTGTGGATCGCGGCGGGTGCCTGGCTGCTGACGGCGGCCGGCTTCCTGGTCGCCGCCTCGCGGTGGCCCCGGGTGTGCGCCTCCTTCGGCGCGTCCGCTGACGTTCACCCGGATTTCCCCGGGAGGACGGCATGCACCCTTCCCGCGCCTGAGGTTCCGTCATATCGTCGGTCCCCGTCGACGGCGCCGGTGCGCCCGGTCACGGCCCGAGCCACCTCACCACAGCGGGGACGATCATGAAGAGTCTTGCGGCGCGCCTGCTCGCCCTGGCCGCGGCCCTGCCGGTCCTCGCCGTCCTGGCGGCGGGCCCCGGCGTCGCGGCGCCGCACGACGGTACCGGGGCCCGGCCGGCCGCCTCCTGGACCGGGCCGCTGAGCACCCGCGGGCGCTACGTGGTGGACGCCAACGGCGAGCGCTTCAAGCTGAAGTCCGCCAACTGGGCCGGCGCGCAGGGCACCTGGCAGGGCAGCGGAAACGTCGACGAACCGGCGAACAACCAGGCCGGACAGGTGTCGCACAACATCCCGCTGGGCCTGGACCGGGTACCGGTGGCCCGGCTGCTGGCCGACTTCCACGAGCTCGGCATCAACAGCATCCGGCTGCCGTTCGCCAACGCGGTGATCCACGACAACGCGCCCGTCCCGGACTCCGCCGTCGCCGCCAACCCGCAGCTGCGCGGCCGCACCCCGCTCCAGGTCTTCGACGCCGTGGTGGCCGCGCTCACTGCCGACGGCTTCGCGGTGATCCTCAACAACCACACCACCAGCTACCGCTTCTGCTGCGGCCTGGACGGCAACGAGCGCTGGAACAGCGGCCAGTCGACCGCCCAGTGGGTGGACGACTGGCTGTTCATGGTGAACCGCTACAAGGCGGACAAGCGGGTGGTCGGCGCCGACCTGCGCAACGAGGTCCGCCGGGACGTCTGGGACGACCCCAACTGGGGCTGGGGCGACAGCCACGACGAGTACGCCGCCTTCGAGGAGGCCGGCAACCGCATCCTCCAGGCCGACCCGGACATGCTCGTCGTCATGGAGGGCATCAACTGGTACGGCATCCCCGCCGCGGGGTTCAGCCACGGCCGCCCGATGCTCACCCCGGTGCGCAACCTCTCCAACACCCTGATCGACTCCGGCAAGCTGGTCTACTCCGCGCACTTCTACGCCTACACCGGCCCGGCCAACACCGGCGCGGGCAGCGGCCCGGGATCGACGAACGACCCGCGCTACCAGGACTTCACCCCCGAGCAGCTCGCCCAGGTCGTGGACGACGAAGCCCTGTTCGTCACGAGGGCCGGGCAGCACTTCACGGCCCCGGTCTGGATCAGCGAGTTCGGCGCGGGCGGCCGCGGCTCGACCGACGCCAAGGAGCAGGCCTGGCTGCACTCCTTCACCGACATCCTGGTACGCAACGACACCGACTTCGCCGTCTGGCCCCTGGTCGGCTGGGCCGACGCCACCGGCGGGCCGCTGGACACCTGGGCGCTGCTCTCCTACGGCCCCGACGGCAGGCGCACCGGCCTCACCGACCCCGGCGACTGGCGGGCCGCCGACTGGACGAGGCTGATCGCCGCGCCGGGGGCGAGCGGCCCGGTGCCCGCGGTGAACCACTGGAACATGCTCGGCCTCGACCACGCCGACCAGAACCTCTCCCGGCGGATGCTCGCACGCGCGGACTGGAGCACCGGCAACCGCAAGGGCAACTGCCCGGACGGCCAGCGCCTGACCGCCCTCGCCCGCGGCGACAGCCGGGCCCTGTGCACCGACGCGGGCGAGCCGGCCGCCGGCAGCGGCGACTGGACCACCGTCACCGACGAGCGCTACGTCACCGGGGGCGACTGGGCGTACGGCTACGACAAGCTCCAGTGCCCCGACCGGACCTTCGCGGTCGGCTACAGCGTGCACAACAACGGCATGGCCGCGCTGCTGTGCGCACCCGCCGCCGCCCCGCTGCCGCTGAACGGCCGCACCCTCTGGTTCGACCGGGGCGACAACCGGCCCGCCACCGGCGGCTCGGTGGCGAGCGACTGGGCGCCGGGCCGCTACAAGGGCCAGTGCGCGGACGGCGAGTACCTGGCCGGCGTCGCCTCCACCTGGCAGCGCCTCCAGTACGGGGCCCCGGCCGCCCTGCTCTGCCGCCCGCTCGCCTGATCCGGCGTCGGCCCGGGGCCCGGGGCGCTACGGCGCCCCATCGACGCGTCGCGGCGGCACCGGGGGCCGGTCCCGCCGGTGCCTCACGGCGCAGTCGGCGGCCGTTGAGACGATGACGAACGATCAGAAAGCCGCCCCGGGACCGCATTCCCGCAGGTTGGACGCGTTCATGACGCCTTTGTCGGCGGGGTGGACGACCCTTGACGGCGCTGGGCTTCTCTGCCAACCTCTCGGCAGGTCTGGACCAAGATCGGTCTTTCACCGGGGGAGAGGACCGGCTCCGACCCGGTCGTGCGCAGGGGGGATCTGCGGGCCGGGACGGTCGAGGCCGGAGCGGCCCGTCGGCCGGCGGGGGCCGGTCGGACGCCACCCGGAGGCCGGGTCGCCAGAGAAGTCCGCGGTGCCGGCCACGTCGGCGCCCGGCCACGGGGAACGCGCCATTCACCGACTGCCGAATCGAGCCGCACATGCCACACACCCTCCCCCTGCACGCGTCGCCCCTCCAGCGGGGCATCTGGTTCACCGAGCGCCTCGGCCAGGTGCACGGGGTGTTCCACATGCCCGTCCTGCTCTCCTTCGACCGGGTCGACGCCGAGGCTCTCTCCCGGGCCGTCTCGACGGTGACGGCACGTCACCCCGCCCTGTCCCAGGTGTTCGTGGAACGCGAGGGGAGCCTCGTGCTGGAGCCCGGCGCCGCTCCGGTCCTCGACGTGGTCGACGCCTCCGAGGACTGCGCGCAGAGCCGGGAGAAGCGGCTGGCCGAGGACGCGGCGCGCCCCTTCGACCTCCAGGCGGGCCCGTTGGCGCGGTTCACCCTCTACCGCGGCCGAGGTGATGCGGCGCAGCTGCTGGCCGTCGTGCACCACGCGGTTTTCGACGGGGAGTCGAAGGACGTCCTGGTGGCGGAACTCGCCGCGGCCTACGCGCAGGCCCGGGGCGAGGCCGCTCCGGCCGCCGGCCGGAGCCCGTCCGCGCCCCTCGCCCCGCCCGACCCCGACCTCGTCCGCCGGGCG
>NZ_JAHSQD010000058.1 GCF_020103755.1 Streptomyces sp. LS1784 | reverse complement strand
GCCTGCGCCGCGGCCGCGTCGAGCAGGGCCGGAGCCGGCGCGACGGCCGGGGCCTGGGCTCCCGACGCCGGGGCGGCGCCGTACGAGACCGGCTTGATGATCGCGGTGCCGTCCGGGTTGAACTTCGGCAGCTCGGCCTGCGGCGCGGGCAGCAGCGCCTTGGTGTTGTCGATGGCGCCCTTGTCGTCCACGCCGTACAGCGCCTGGTAGATCCGGCGGATGGCGTCACCGGAACCGCCGGAGCCGGTGCCGCCCTGGCTGATCGTCATGACGACCGCGTAGTCCTTGCTGTACGTGGTCAGCCAGGAGGTGGTCTGCTTGCCCTCGACCTCGGCGGTGCCGGTCTTGGCGTGCAGCGCGATCTTGTCCTGCGGCCAGCCGTTGAACTTCCAGGCCGCGGTACCGGACTTGATGACGCCCTCGGTGGCCTGGTCGATGTAGCTGAGCAGCTTCTGGTCGCCGGGGAACTTGGCGTCCTCGTGCGGGGCGATCTCGCGGACGAGGTCCCCGCTCGGGCTCACCACGGCCTTGGCGACGGTCGGCCGGTAGAAGGTGCCGCCGTTGGCCAGCGCCGAGTAGATCCGGGCCATCTGGACCGGGGTGACGAGGGTGTCGCCCTGACCGATCGCGAAGTTGACGGCGTCACCGGCACGCATCTGGTAGCCGTCGACGCAGTTCTCCCGGGCGATCTGGTCGGAGTAGCTGTTGCCGCCCTTCTGCCCCTGCGCGCACCAGGCGTCCTTGTTGTTGTCGTAGAAGGACTGCTTCCACTGCCGGTCCGGCACCCGGCCGGGGACCTCGGACGGCAGGTCGATGCCGGTCTTGGCGCCCAGGCCGAACTGGTGGGCGGTCTTGAAGAACCAGTCGCCCGGGTCCTTCTTCGGCTTGATGCCGCCGTCCTTCATCCACTGGTCGTACGCCAGGCCGTAGAAGACGGTGTCGCAGGAGACCTCCAGCGCCTTCTCCAGGGAGATCTGGCCGAAGTTCTCGCTCTCGAAGTTCTTGAACTCACGGCCGCCGATGGTCATGCTCTTCGGGCAGTCGTAGTGGCCGTCCAGCGAGTAGCCGGCCTGCACGGCGGCGGTGGTGGAGACGACCTTGAAGGTGGAACCGGGGGCGGACTGACCCTGTATGGCCCGGTTCAGCAGCGGGAAGTTGGACTCCTTGCTGGTCAGCGACTGGTAGTCCTTGCCGCTGATGCCGCCCACCCAGAGGTTCGGGTCGTACGTCGGGGCGCTCGCCATCGCGACGATCCGCCCGGTGTGCACGTCCATCACGACGGCGGCCCCGGAGTCGGCCTCGTAGTTGCGGCTGGTGACCTTGTCGAAGGTGTTCCGGGCGTCGGCCATGGCCTGCGCCAGGTTGTCCTCGACCACCTTCTGCACCCGGGCGTCGATGCTGGTGACCAGGTTGTCACCGGTCTGCGGGGCGACGGCGCCGGCGTTGCCGATCACCCGGCCGAGGTTGTCCACCTCCAGCTTGGTGATGCCCGCGGTGCCGCGCAGGTCGCGGTCGTACACCGACTCCAGGCCGGCCCGCCCGATCTGGTCGGCCGGCAGGTAGCGGTCCAGGCCGCTCTTGCCGGCGGTCTTGCTGACCTCCTCGTCGGTCACCGGCGAGAGGTAGCCGAGCACCTGGGCCAGGTTGGCGCCCTCGGCGCCGGTGTAGCGGCGCACGGCGGTGGGCTGCGCGGTGACCCCGGGGAAGTCCTCGCGGCGCTCCATTATCTGCATCGCCTGCTGAGTGGTCGCCTCCTTGGTGACCGGGATCGGCTGGTACGGCGAACCGTTCCAGCAGGGCTGCGGGGTCTTGGCGTCGCAGAGCCGGACCTTCTCCTGCACGTCCTTGGCGGGCATCCCCAGCACCTCGGCCAGCCGGGACAGCACCGCCTTGCCGCCGTCCTTCTGCTGGAGCAGCGAGGTGCGGCTGACCGAGACCACCAGCCGGGTCTCGTTGCCGGCCAGCACCCGTCCGGAGGCGTCCAGGATCTCGCCGCGGACGGCCGGCTCGACCACCTCGCGGATGTGGTTGCCGGTCGCCTTCGCGGTGTACTCCTTGGCGTTGCGGATCTGCAGGTACCACAGCCGCCCGCCGAGGGTGGCGAGCAGCGACAGCACCAGGATCTGCAGCACCACCAGACGGATCGTCACCCTTCGGGTGCGGCCGGTCTCGGGGATGTTGCTCACGTCTCGTGCGCTCCAGGATGCGGGGAGGTCGGGTGGTCGGGGCCGGTCCGGTTACGGGCGGCGGGCGAAGCCGGGCACGCGCCGCCTCTTGTACGTCGGGCCCGTCGAGGCCTCGCGGGTGGTGCGGTAGCGGGCCAGCGTGCCCAGGCCGGAGCCGCCCTCGTCGTCGTCCGCGGCGGCCACCGGGTCGCGCCCGAAGCGGCGGCCGAGGTACATCACCAGCGGCACCACGAAGGGCGCCAGCAGCAGGTCGTAGAGCAGGGCGCTGATCACCAGTCCGCCGAGGCCGACGTGCCGGGCCGCGGTGTCGCCGACCAGGGCGCCGACCATCGCGTAGAGCAGGGTGGAGGCGGCCGCCGCGGCGCCGACCACCAGCAGGGAGCCGGCGACCGAGCGCTGGCGGCCGTGGTCCGGGCGCAGCAGCCCGGCGCCGTAGCCCATCAGGCAGAGCACCAGTGCGTAGCGGCCGATCGCGTGGTCGGAGGGCGGCGCGAGGTCGGCCAGCAGGCCGCCGGCGAAGCCGACCAGGCAGCCGCCGGTCGGCCCGTAGACCATGGCCAGACCGACCACGACGAGCAGCAGTATGTCCGGGGTGGCTCCCGGGAGCTGGAGCCGGCCGAACACGCTGACCTGGAGGAGGAGGCCGAGCAGGACGAGGCAGGCGGAGACGGGGATGCGGGCGAGGCGCATGGCTCAGTTCCCCCCAGTGGGCTTGACGGGCGAGGCGGGCGCGGAGGCCGGGGCCTGGCCGGGATCGGCGGCCGGCTGGCCCGCGGTGGGCGCCGGCGGCAGGACGGCGTCGCGCGGGTCGGTTCGCGGCGGGACGACCACCACACCGACCAGGTCCAGCCGGGTGAACTGGACGAAGGGCTCGACCAGGACGGTCTTGGTCAGCTGGCCGGCGTTGGCCTGGACCTCGGTGACCTTGCCGATCGGAACGCCGGGCGCGAACGGGCGGCCGCTCTGCGAGCCGAAGGTGACCAGTCGGTCGCCGGCCTTGACCTGGGCCTTGCCGTTGAGCAGGGAGACCTTCATCGGGCTGTCGCCGCCGCCGGAGGCGAAGCCGATCTCGCCGGTGCCCTCCAGCCGGGTGCCGGCCGAGAAACCGGGGTCGGAGGCGAGCAGCACGGTGGCGGTGGTCGGGGCGACGGTGGTGATCCGGCCGACCAGGCCCTGACCGTTGATCACCGTCATGTCGCGGGTGAGGCCGTCGTCGCTGCCGGCGTCGATGGTGATGGTCCAGGAGAAGCCCTGGGCCGGGCCGATCGCGATGACCTGGGCGGCCTTGACGGTGTATCCGCCGGCGCCGGCGGTGCGCAGCAGGTCGTCCAGCTGCTTGGTGCGCCCGGTGGCCATGTCGGAGGAGGCGAGCTTCTGCCGCAGTTCGGTGTTCTCGCGGGCGAGCTGGTCGGTGCGGCCGCTGTCGGTGACCGTGTCCCGGATGGCGCGGACGGTGTCGGCGACCGGGTCCACGACGGTGGCGGCTCCGCGCTCGACGGGTCCGAGGACACCGGCGGCGGCGTGCCGGGCCGGGCCGAGCGGGGAATCCTCACCGCCCTTGATGTCCACGGTGATCAGCGCGAAGGCTACGGCCACCAGCAGGATGAGCAGCAGCCGGCTCTCTCGTGTGTCCCTCACGGTGCGGGTACTGCCCCTTCGTACCTGGCCGCCGCCCGGGGCTGTGGGGCCCGGGTGGCGGCCCGTTCGGTCGAGTGTCGGATGTGACGCGTGGTGCCGGCGGTGCGGCGACCTGTCAACGACGCGGCGAGGCGTCGAGTACCTGCTGGAGTGCCTCGAACTCCTCGACGCACTTGCCGGAGCCGAGTGCGACGGAGTCGAGCGGGTTCTCCGCGATGTGGATCGGCATGCCGGTCTCGCGGCGCAGCCGCTCGTCCAGGCCGCGCAGCAGGGCGCCGCCACCGGTGAGCACGATGCCCCGGTCCATGACGTCGCCGGCCAGCTCGGGCGGGCACTGGTCGAGGGTGGTCTTGACCGCGTCGATGATCGCGTTGACCGGCTCGTCGATGGCCTCGCGGACCTCGGCGGCGGAGATGACCACGGTCTTGGGGAGGCCGCTGACCAGGTCGCGGCCGCGGATCTCGGCGTGCTCGTCCTTCTCGCCCTCCAGGCCGAAGGCGCTGCCGATGCTCATCTTGATCTGCTCGGCGCTGCGCTCGCCCAGGAGCAACGAGTACTCCTTCTTGATGTGCTGGACGATCGCGTTGTCCAGCTCGTCGCCGGCCACCCGGATGGACTGGGCGGTGACGATGCCGCCGAGGGAGATCACGGCGACCTCGGTGGTGCCGCCGCCGATGTCGACGACCATGTTGCCGGTGGCCTCGTGGACGGGCAGACCGGCGCCGATCGCGGCGGCCATCGGCTCCTCGATGATGTGCACCTGGCGGGCGCCGGCCTGCGAGGAGGCCTCGATGACGGCGCGGCGCTCGACGCCGGTGATGCCGGAGGGCACGCAGACCACGACGCGGGGGCGGGCCAGGTAGCGGCGGCGGTGGATCTTGAGGATGAAGTACCGCAGCATCCGCTCGGTGATCTCGAAGTCGGCGATCACGCCGTCCTTGAGCGGGCGGATGGCGACGATGTTGCCCGGGGTGCGGCCGATCATCTTCTTGGCCTCGGAGCCGACCGCGAGGATCCCGCCGGTGTTGGTGTTCACCGCGACGACGGACGGCTCGTTCAGGACGATGCCCTTGCCCCTGACGTACACCAGCGTGTTGGCTGTTCCGAGGTCGATCGCCAAGTCGCGGCCGATGAACGACAGGTTGCTCGCCATGGGGTGTGGGTGCCTTCCCGGGCTCGGAGTTCATGGGGGGGGTGGACGAATGCGCGCGCCCACGCTTGGGCGGAGACCAGCTGAGCTGCCTTACCGGGCCCTTGAGTCGCGTCCATCGTAGTCACGCCGCGCGGTACGGACGTCGACGTGGGGCATACCGTCCATTGTCCGGGGCGTGATCGCATCTCCGAGGATTGGGACGCCGTGTCGGCGCCCCCAGTTCCCTATTTCACGATAAGAATGCCCCGGCCGGGCCAATGGTCCCGACCGGGGCGGTACGAACGTCCTCCGGGTGTGCCGCACCGGTCCTCCCGGTGCTTCGCCCCTGGTCCTGCCGGGTGTGTCGCCCGGTCCGGGTCAGGCGTGCGCGGGGAAGAAGATCTTGATCTCGCGCTCGGCGGACTCCGGGGAGTCGGAGGCGTGGATCAGGTTCTCGCGGGTGATCGTTGCGTAGTCGCCGCGGATGGTGCCGGCCCCGGCCTCCAGCGGGTTGGTGGCGCCGGCCAGCATGCGGATGCCCTTGACGACCTCCTCGCCCTCGACGATCAGCGCGATCGACGGGCCGGAGGTCATGAACTCCAGCAGCGGCTCGTAGAACGGCCGGCCCACGTGCTCCGCGTAGTGCTGCTCCAGCGTCGCCCGGTCGAAGGTGCGCAGCTCGATGGCGGCGAACCGCCAGCCGGCCTTGCGCTCGATGCGGCTGATGATCTCGCCGGCCAGGCCGCGGCGGACGGCGTCGGGCTTGAGCAGGACGAGAGTGCGCTGGGACACGGTGCGTCTCCTGGGGATTCGGTTCGGCAGACAGTCGGGTCGACACGCGGCGCCGACAAGGCAGAGATTACCTTGCGTACACGGCGTGTCGGTCCGCCGGTCCGGGCCTCAGACCTGTACCGCGGCGGCCTCGGCGGCGGCCCGGGCGGCCTTGAACTCGTCCACCTTGCGGCCGTAGTGCACGGAGCACCACCACAGGCCGGCGAAGACCACTCCGAGGCCGAACATGCTCGGCAGGACGAAGCCGCTGGCGATCAGGCCGATCTGCAGCGCCCAGCCGATCTGCACCGCACCAGGGCGGTTGATCATGCCGCAGAGCAGGATGCACAGCGCCATCGCGATGCCGCTGACCGTCCAGATCTCCCCGCTGGAGACGTCGGAGAGCCGCATCGCGACCAGCGCCGCGAACATGATCAACAGCGCTTCGCCGATCAGCGTCGAGGAGCAGAGCGTCCTCATGTCACTTCCTCCCGAGCAGCAGACGGGCCTCGCCCACCGTGATGACCGAACCGGTGACCAGCACCCCGGCGCCGCCGAGGTCGCCCTCCTCCTCGGCGAGGGTGACGGCGGCGGCGATGGCGTCGTCGAGCCGGGGCTCGACCTGGACGCGGTCCTCGCCGAAGACCTCGACGGCCAGGGCCGCGAGCGCGTCGACGTCCATCGCGCGGTGGGTGGAGTTCTGGGTGATGACGACCTCGGCCAGGATCGGCTCGAAGGCCTCCAGCACGCCGGCCACGTCCTTGTCCCCGGAGGTGCCGATCACACCGACGAGCCGGGTGAAGCCGAAGGACTCGGTGAGCGCGGCCACGGTGGCGCGGGCGCCGTGCGGGTTGTGCGCGGCGTCCAGGACGATCGTGGGGCTGCGGCGGACGACCTCCAGGCGGCCCGGCGAGGAGACGCCGGAGAAGGCCTGGCGGATCTTCTCCACGTCCAGCTGCCCGCCGCGCGCGCCGCCGACGCCGAAGAAGGCCTCGACCGCGGCCAGCGCCAGGGCCGCGTTGTGCGCCTGGTACTCGCCGTGCAGCGGGATGAAGACGTCCTCGTACTCCTCGCCGCCGAGCCCGCGCAGCGTCACCAGCTGGCCGCCGACGGCGAGTTCGCGGCGGATCACGCCGAACTCCATGCCCTCGCGGGCGACCGTGGCGTCCACCTCGACGGCGCGGCGCAGGATGGTCTGGGCGGCGTCCAGCTGCTGCTGGGCGACGACGGCGACGGAGCCGGACTTGATGATCCCGGACTTCTCGACCGCGATCTCGCCGGTGGTCTCGCCGAGCTTGTCGGTGTGGTCCAGCCCGATCGGGGTGATCACCGCCACGGCGGCGTCGATGACGTTGGTGGCGTCCCAGGAGCCGCCCATGCCGACCTCGACCACGGCGACGTCCACCGGGGCGTCGGCGAAGGCCGCGTAGGCCATGCCGGTCAGCACCTCGAAGAAGGACATCGGCACCGGCTGCGCCGCGTCGACCATCTGCACGTAGGGCTCGATGTCGCGGTAGACCTCGACGAAACGCTCGGGGGTGATCGGGGCGCCGTCCAGGCTTATCCGCTCGGTGACGGACTCCACGTGCGGGCTGGTGTAACGGCCGGTGCGCAGCTCGAAGGTGTTGAGCAGCTGCTCGATCATCCGGGCGGTGGAGGTCTTGCCGTTGGTGCCGGTGACGTGGATGGAGGGGAAGGACCGCTGGGGCTGGCCCAGGATGTCCATCAGCGCCTCGATCCGGTCGAGCGAGGGCTCCAGCTTGTTCTCCGGCCAGCGCTTGGAGAGCTCCACCTCGGCGTCGCGCAGGGCGTCGCCGGTACCGCCGTCGGCGGGGCGGATGGTGTACGGGTTCGGGTCGGCCTTGTCGCTCACGACCCCAGTCTACGGAGCCCTGACGGGTCGTTCTCACGGGGTGAGAACGACCACTTTGCCCCTTCTTTGCCATGATCACCTAGTTTCCTCCCTTTACTATCGATTTAGCGATTTGAACCGCAATGAAGCATCGATTCGCAACCGACAGGAGCCTTCAGCCTTTGATCATGAGGAGCATTGCGCCATGCCTGACGCCCTGCACGAGTGGATCGTGCTTCGCCAGGACGCCGTCGTCTGGGTTGCCGGACTGATCTCCCTGGCACTCGTCGGCTACATGACCCTGGTCTTCGGACGCTTCCTCGTGTACTGGGCGGGCTCCCGGCACGCCTTCCGGCACAACCGCCCCGCCGAGCCCGGCGACCCCGCCGCCTTCCAGTGGCACCTGGTGATCCCCTGCCGCGACGAGGAGGCCGTGGTCACCCAGACCCTGGACGGCCTGCGGGGCAGCGCGCCCGAGGCCCACCTCTGGGTGATCGACGACGACAGCGAGGACGCCACCCGCGAGCTGGTGCTCGCCGCGGTGGCCCGCGACCCGCGGGTCCACCTGGTCCAGCGCCGCCGCCCACACGCCCGGATCGGCAAGGGCGCCGCCCTCAACGCCGCCTACCGGGAGATCTCCGCCTGGCTGCCCGAGGGCACCGACCGCTCCCGGGTGGTGATCGGCGTGGTCGACGCCGACGGGCAGCTCGATCCGGGCACCCTCGCCCAGGTCTGCAACGCCAAGGCGCTCGGCCGTCCCGACACCGGCGCCGTCCAGATCGGCGTCCGGATGCGCAACGCCGACGACGAGCTCCCGCTGCCCGGACGCGGCCGGGCCGCCAACGCCCTGGCCCGCGCACTGGTGCGGATGCAGGACGTCGAGTTCCAGGCCAACAACGCCGGCATGCAGCTGCTGCGCCGCCGCACCGGCAGCGTCGGCCTCGGCGGCAACGGCCAGTTCGTCCGGCTCTCCGCCCTCGACTCGCTGACCGCCGAGGAGGGCCGGGCCGGCCGCCCCTGGCCGGAGCGCGCCCTGCTGGAGGACTACGAGTCCGGCCTCGACCTGCGGCTGGCCGGATGGCGGCTCACCCACGTCACCGAGGCCCAGGTCTCCCAGGAGGGCCTGATCTCGCTGCGCCGCTTCCTCACCCAGCGCACCCGCTGGGCCCAGGGCAACATGCAGTGCCTGCGCTACACCGGCCGGGTGCTGCGCTCGCCGCACTACACGGTGTCCGGCAAGGCCGAGGTGCTGTACACCTTCCTCCAGCCGGTGGTCTGCGTGCTGCTGGTGCTGCTCTTCCCGCTCTCGCTCGGGATCACCGGCGCGGGTCTGGTGCTCTTCCCGGCGGAGACCGCCGAGTTCCAGCTCAGGTTCGGCCCGCTGATGCTGCTCGCCTTCGTGCTCGCCGCACTCCCGATGGTCCTCTGGGGCTTCGCCTACCGCCGGCTCGTCCACGCCGACCGCAGCCGGCTCACCGGCCTGCTCTGGGGCGTCCTGGTCTGGCTCTACGCCTACCACCTGTTCGTGGTCGCCACCCGGGCCGCCATCCGGATGCTGCTCGGCCGCAACGGCTGGGCCAAGACCCGCCGCAACGCCGAGAAGGTCACCCTCGGCGCCCCCACCGCGCTCGAATCCTGAGCCTGCCGCCCCACCCTCACGCCGCCCCTCCGCCCCACGCCCCACCGGAGTCCCCGCATGAGCATGTGCCTGCCCCCGTCCAGCGTCGCCGTCGTCCTCGGCACCCGCCCCGAGCTGGTCAAGCTCGCCCCGCTGATCCACGAGCTCGGCGACGCCACCCGGCTGGTGCACACCGGCCAGCACTGGGACGAAGCGATGTCCGGCCGCTTCCTGCGCGACCTCGACCTGCCCGAGCCCGAGCTGCTCACCGGTGTCGGCGGCCGCCCCCGGGCCGGCCAGATCGCCCAGTCGCTGGGCCAGCTGGACGCCGCCTTCGCCGAGGACCGCCCCGCCGCCGTGGTCGTCCAGGGCGACACCAACGCCACCCTGGCCGGGGCGCTGGCCGCCAACGCCCGGGAGGTCCCGCTGGTCCACGTCGAGGCCGGTCTGCGCAGCTTCGACCGGGCGATGCCCGAGGAGCACAACCGGGTGATGGTCGACCACGTCTCCGACCTGCTCTGCGCCGCCACCGGGGAGAACGTCGCCAACCTGCGCGCCGAGTCGCTGGCCGAGGCCCGGATCGAGCTCACCGGCAACACCGTCGTCGAGGTGGTCCGCCGTCAGCTGCCGGACGGGGCCGCCCGTACCGCGCTGCTCGCCGCGCACGGGCTGAGCCCGGACGGGTACGTGCTGGCCACCGTGCACCGCCCGGAGAACACCGACACCGCCGAGGCGCTCGGCGCGGTGCTCGCCGAGCTGGACCGGATCGCCCGGGCCGGCACCCCGGTGCTGTTCCCGATGCACCCGCGCACCCGGGCCGCCGTCGAGCGCTTCGGCCTGGACGGCCTGCTGGAGCGGCTGGCCGTCACCGGCCCGGTCGGCTACGGCGACTTCCTGGGCCTGGCGAGCCACGCGGCGCTGCTGGTCTCCGACTCCGGCGGCGTGCAGGAGGAGTGCACCGTGCTCGGCCGCCCTCTGCTGGTGGTGCGCCGCTCCACCGAGCGCCCGGAGGCGATGGCGGCCGGCTTCGCCGCGCTGGTGCAGCCCGGCGAGGAGCTGGGCGCCCTGGCCCGCGCCTGGCTCTCCGACACCCCCGAACGGCTCGCCCGGCTGGCGGCCACCCCGAGCCCGTACGGCGACGGCCTGGCCTCGGCCCGGATCGCCGCGCTGACCGCGGCGATCGCCGAGGCGGAAGGGGCCGACGCGGACCCGACCGTGCCGCGGCCCGCCCAGGTCCTCTTGACAGCCTAATTGGTCTACTCCACCTTGTGAGGCAAGTCTCCGTTCCCGACCGGGACTTGAGTTGTCGGTAGCTCCCGCACGCGCACCATCGACACCCCGGACGGCGTTCCTCCCCCACGAGGCACCGCCGGGCCTCCCCCCACTGGAGACGGAGTCATGCCACCTGCCCGACACCGGCGCCCGCGCGCCGTCCACTCCCTGCTCGCCGGAGCGAGCGCCCTGGTCATCGGCCTGGGCGGACTCGTCCTGGCGGGCGGTACCGGCGCCCACGCCGCCGACACCGACCTGATCACCAACGGCGGCTTCGAGACCGGGAACCTGTCCGGCTGGACCTGTTCGAGCGGCACGGTCCAGAGCACCACCACCCACTCCGGCGCGTACGCCCTGCAGTCCACCCCGGGCGCGGGCGACACCGGCGAGTGCACCCAGACCGTCCCGGTGAAGCCCTCCTCCTCGTACACCCTGAGCTCCTGGGTCCAGGGCTCGTACGTCTACCTGGGCGCCCGCGGCACCGGCGGCACCGATCCGAGCACCTGGACCCCCGGCACCGGCTGGACCCAGCTGAGCACGAGCTTCACCACCGGCCCGAACACCACCAGCGTCACCGTCTACCTGCACGGCTGGTACGGGCAGCCGGCCTTCGCCGCCGACGACGTCTCGCTGCTCGGGCCCGGCGGACCGCAGCCGTCCCCGAGCCCGACCGCCACCGCCTCGCCGAGCCCGACGGCCACCGCCACGGACACCGGCAGCCCCACCCCCACCGCGACGTCGACCCCGACCAGGCCCCCGGGCCTGCCCAAGCACATCCTCACCGGCTACTGGCAGAACTTCGACAACGGCGCCACCCTCCAGCGGATCAGCGACGTCCCGGCCGCCTACGACATCATCGCGGTCTCCTTCGCGGACGCCACCGCCACCCGCGGTGGCCTGAGCTTCACCCTCGACCCGACCCTCTCCTCCCGCCTCGGCGGCTACACCGACGCCCAGTTCAAGGCCGACATCGCGGCCAAGCGGGCGGCCGGGAAACGAGTGGTGCTCTCCGTCGGCGGGCAGAACGGCACGGTCTGGGTGGGCGATTCCGCCTCCGCCGCGAACTTCGCCGGCACCGCCTGGGCGCTGATGCAGAGTTACGGCTTCGACGGGATCGACATCGACCTGGAGAACGGCATCAGCTCCACCTACATGGGCCAGGCGCTGCACGCCCTGGCGGCAAAGGCGGGGAGCGGATTCGTCCTCACCATGGCGCCGCAGACGATCGACATGCAGTCGACCGGCATGGAGCACTTCAAGCTGGCGCTGAACGTGAAGGACATCCTCACCATCGTCAACATGCAGTACTACAACTCCGGCGCGATGAACGGCTGCGACGGGAACGTCTACTCGCAGGGCACCGAGAACTTCCTCACCGCGCTGGCCTGCATCCAGCTCAAGGGCGGACTGCGGCCCGACCAGGTGGGCCTCGGGGTGCCGGCCTCCACCAGCGCCGCGGGCGGCGGGTACGTCGCCGCCGGCACGGTCGACAACGCGCTGGACTGCCTGGCCTCCGGCACCAACTGCGGCAGCTACAAGCCGGACACCACGTGGCCGGGCATCGGCGGCGCGATGACCTGGTCGACCAACTGGGACACCAAGGCGGGCAACCCGGTCGCGAGCACCATCGGTTCGCACCTGCACGCCATGCCGTAGCTGTGGCCCTTCACTGCCCGGGCCGGGTTCAGACCCCGGCCCGGGCCTCCGGCACGTGCGCGGCGCCGCCGCGCCGACGGCGCAACTCGGCGGTGATCTCGGCCAGTTCGCCCTCCGGCAGCAGCGGCAGCATCATCGCGACGCCCTGCAGCAGACCGCCGAGCAGGAAGGTGGTGTCCGGGGTCGCCGCCACCAGACCGCGGACCTCGGCCACCTCGCCGGCCGCCACCGCCTCGATCAGCTGGGCGGCGTTCGCGGTCTCCTCGTCCACCTCGACCCCACCGGTGTCCGCCGGGGCTCGCCGGGCCATCGCCCGCAGCACCTTGTCACCGACCTCGGGGGCGTACGCCTTGCGGACGGCCTCGGCGGCGATCCAGGTGAGCAGGGTGGCCACCTCGCGCTCGGCGTGCTCGGCGAACAGCAGGTCCAGCTCGTGGTCGAACGCGATCTGGTTGCCGTGCCGGAACGCGAGCAGCAGGGTCGCCGCCCTGGCCTTGGCCTCCTCGACCGCCTCGGCAGGCAGTTCGTCGGCCAACTCCTCGGTCACCACCACGCCATGCCCTCCGGTCCGTCGTTCAGCAGGAACGCTCGACAAAAACGCCCATTCGGAAACTCCGTGCACACCGTACACAGCGGACCTGCAAACTTCCGCGAACGCGCGCGGGCAAGACCGGAATCAATTCGCTCGGAATAGGACCCCACCCGGTCGCAGGATGATAATTCGCCGGAAGGGAGCAATGCGGCTGGGCTATTAGGCGTAGCGAAAGCGACCCCGGAAGCAGCGTCCAGGAAAACGCCGAGGGGCCGTACCCCGCGCGTCGCGGAGTACGGCCCCTGCAGTCGGGTCCGGCGGCTCAGCCCTGCGGCAGTGCCGCGAGCTGGGCGGTGATCCGGGCGATGTCGGCCTCGGCGGCCTCCTGGCGGCCCCGGATCTTGGCGACGACCTCGTCCGGTGCCTTGGCGAGGAACGCCTCGTTGCCGAGCTTGGCGGTGGTCTGGGCCTTCTCCTTCTCGGCGGCCGCGAGGTCCTTGGCGAGGCGCTTGCGCTCCGCCGCGACGTCGATGGTGCCCGAGAGGTCCAGCGCGACGGTGGCACCGGCCACCGGCAGCGAGGCGGTGGCCGCGAAGCCCTCCTCGGGGGCGGTCAGCCGCAGCAGCGAGCGGATCGCGTCCTCGTGGACGGCCAGCACGGTGCCGGCCAGCTCCAGCCGGGCCGGAACGCGCTGCGCGGGCTGGAGGCCCTGATCCGAACGGAACCGGCGGACCTCGGTGACCACCTGCTGCAGCGTGGCGATCTCGGCCTCGGCGTCGGCGTCGCGGTAGCCGCTGCCCTTCGGCCACTCGGTGACGACCAGCGACTCGGCGCCGGTGAGCGCCGTCCACAGCGCCT
Organism: Streptomyces sp. LS1784; assembly: GCF_020103755.1. Taxonomy (GTDB): domain Bacteria; phylum Actinomycetota; class Actinomycetes; order Streptomycetales; family Streptomycetaceae; genus Kitasatospora. The sequence goes on along the minus strand of NZ_JAHSQD010000058.1, from coordinate 12,254 downwards.
CGGTGACGAACGGGACGACCGGGTGCAGCAGCCGCAGGGTGACGTCCAGGACCTCGCCCAGCACCCGGCGCGAGGCGTCCGCCTGCGGACCGCCCTTGGCCAGGGTGGTCTTGGAGAGCTCGACGTACCAGTCGAAGACCTCGTCCCAGGCGAAGTGGTACAGCGCGTCCGTGGCCTTGGCGAACTGGTAGTCGTCGTACAGCGCGTCCACCTCGGCGACGGTGGCGTTCAGCCGCGACAGGATCCAGCGGTCGACCGCGGTCAGCTCCTCCGGCGCGGGCAGCGGGCCCTCGACGGTGGCGCCGTTCATCAGCGCGAAGCGGGTCGCGTTCCAGATCTTGTTGCAGAAGTTGCGCGAACCCTTGACCCAGTCCTCGCCGATCGGCACGTCGGCGCCCGGGTTGGCGCCACGGGCCAGGGTGAAGCGGACGGCGTCGGCGCCGTAGGCGTCCATCCAGTCCAGCGGGTCCACGGCGGTGCCGGAGGACTTCGACATCTTCTTGCCGAACTCGTCGCGCACCAGACCGGTCAGGGCGACGGTCTTGAACGGCGCCTCGCCGTCCATCGCGTACAGGCCGAACATCATCATCCGGGCGACCCAGAAGAAGATGATGTCGTGGCCGGTCAGCAGAACGTCGGTCGGGTAGAACTTCTCCAGGTCCGGCGTCCGCTCCGGCCAGCCGAGCGTGGAGAACGGCCACAGGCCGGAGGAGAACCAGGTGTCCAGGACGTCCGGGTCCTGGACCCAGCCCTCGCCCGTCGGCGGCTGCTCGTCCGGACCGACGCAGACGACCTCGCCCTCGGGGCCGTACCAGACCGGGATCCGGTGGCCCCACCAGAGCTGGCGCGAGATGCACCAGTCGTACATGTTGTCGACCCAGTCGAAGTAGCGGCGCTCCAGCTCCTTCGGGTGGATCTCCACCTTGCCGTCGCGGACGGCGTCGCCGGCGGCCTTGGCCAGCGGCTCGACCTTGACCCACCACTGCAGCGACAGCCGCGGCTCGACCACCGTGTGGCAGCGCGAGCAGTGGCCGACCGCGTGCATGTACGGGCGCTTCTCGGCGACGATCCGGCCCTGCTCGCGCAGCGCGCCGACGACGGCCGAGCGGGCCTCCAGCCGGTCCATGCCGAGGAAGGGGCCGTGCACGGTGATCGCACCGCGCTCGTCCATGACGGTCAGGTTGGGCAGGTCGTGGCGCTGGCCGATGGCGAAGTCGTTCGGGTCGTGCGCGGGCGTCACCTTGACGGCGCCGGTGCCGAACTCCGGGTCGACGTGCTCGTCCGCGACGACCGGGATCTCACGGTCGGTCAGCGGCAGCTTGATGGTCCGGCCGATCAGGTGCTTGTAGCGCTCGTCCTCGGGGTGGACGGCCACCGCGGTGTCGCCCAGCATCGTCTCGGCGCGGGTGGTGGCGACGATGATCGAGTCGTCGCCCTCGCCGTAGCGGATCGAGACCAGCTCGCCCGGCACCTCCTCGTGCTCCACCTCGATGTCGGACAGCGCGGTGAGACAGCGCGGGCACCAGTTGATGATGCGCTCGGCGCGGTAGATCAGGCCGTCGTCGAAGAGCCGCTTGAAGATGGTCTGGACGGCCTGGGACAGGCCCTCGTCCATGGTGAAGCGCTCGCGCGACCAGTCCACGCCGTCGCCGAGGCGGCGCATCTGGCCGAGGATGCGGCCGCCGTAGCTCTTCTTCCACTCCCAGACCTTCTCGACGAAGGCCTCCCGGCCCAGGTCGTGCCGCGACAGGCCGGCCTCGGCGAGCTGCTGCTCGACCTTGTTCTGGGTGGCGATGCCGGCGTGGTCCATGCCGGGCAGCCAGAGCGTCTCGAAGCCCTGCATGCGCTTGCGGCGGGTCAGCGCGTCCATCAGCGTGTGCTGGAAGGCGTGGCCCAGGTGCAGGACGCCGGTGACGTTCGGCGGGGGGATGACGATGGTGTACGCGGGCTTGTCGCTCTTCGCGTCCGCGGTGAAGTAGCCACGGTCCACCCAGCGCTCGTACAGCTCGCCCTCTACGTCCGCGGGGGTGTAGGTCGTCGGGAGGGTTGCTGCTTCGTCCCCGGCAAAGGTGCTCACGGGGCGCTGGTTCGTCGTGTCGGTCACGACGCACAGTTTACGTAACCGGAGGCGTGGGTCACGAACCCCTTTCGGTGCGCGGGCCCGGCGCGCTCCCCCGGACCCCGGCCGGGCACCGTGCGGTAGCGTGCCCGGGCACTCGTCCGGTGGACCGGACGTACACGGAACGACTCGACATCACGACAGGCCGCGGGTGCGGCGGGGGAGCACGGACGCAGATGTACGGCCAGGGACAGCAGTACCCGCAGGGACAGCAGTACCCGCAGGGACAGCCGCAGCCCTACGGGGGCCAGCCGCAGTACGGCCCGCCGCCGCAGCAGCCCTACGGCGCACCCCAGCCCCCGTACGGCCAACCCCAGTACGGCCAGCCCCCGTACGGCCAACCGCAGTACGGCCCGCCGCAGCCCTACGGCGCGCCCCCGCAGCCGTACGACGTTCCGCCGCAGGCGCCGTACGGACAGCCGGGCTACCCGCCGCCGCAGTCGAAGGGCAAGGGCGGCCTGGTGATCGGGCTGGTGATCGGCGCGCTGGTGCTGGGCGGCGGCGGCTTCGCCGCCTGGAAGTTCCTCGGCAGCGGCGGCGACCAGGGCGGCCGGTACAAGATGACCGCCCCGGAAAGCGTCGCGGACGGCTACTCCCAGAAGTCGGCCGAGGAGAAGACCGTCGAACCGAACAACCCGGAGGCGGCGAAGTTCGGCAAGGACCTCCACGTGATCGCGGCCAGCTACAGCCGGGGCACCGACCTCGACACCTTCACGGTGCTCGGCGTCTACGGGGATCTCAACGACCCCGGACAGATCATCGAGGACGCCAAGAAGACCACCGGCGAGACCACCTGGACCACCCCGCTGACCGCCTTCCCGGCCCGCGACAGCAGGAACTCCTCGGCGAAGCTCTCCTGCGGCGTGATCAGTCTCCTGGGCAAGCCCGGTCCGACGGTCTGCGTGTGGGCGGACAGGTCCACCACCGGCCGGGTCACCTTCAGCAAGGTGAACCTGAACGGCAGCGGCAACATCACCGGCCAGGACACCACCCTGTCCCAGGCTGCCGACAAGACCAGGGCGCTCCGCGATGCCATGGTCGTCGCCAGGTGACACGGTGCACGAGGAGGGGCCCCGCACCGGATCCGGTGCGGGGCCCCTCCTCGTGCGAAGGCCTCGGGTCAGGCGCTCTTCTCCCGGCGCTCGCGCTTGATCATGTCGCGCGGCACCAGGGTGGGGATGGCGTGCTTGGAGACCACGTCGCCGGTGACCACCACGCGGGCGACGTCCTGGCGCGAGGGGACCTCGTACATCACGGACATCAGCACCTCCTCCATGATGGCCCTCAGCCCGCGCGCGCCGGTGCCGCGCAGGATCGCCTGGTCGGCGATCGCCTCCAGCGCGTCCCGGGAGAACTCCAGCTCCACGCCGTCCAGTTCGAACAGCTTGCGGTACTGCTTGACCAGCGCGTTGCGCGGCTCGGTGAGGATCTGGAGCAGCGCCTCGCGGTCCAGGTTGTGCACGCTGGTGATCACCGGCAGACGGCCGATGAACTCGGGGATCATGCCGAACTTCACCAGGTCCTCGGGCATCACCTGGCGGAAGTGGTCGCTGGCGTCCGACTCCCGCTTGGAGCGGATGTTGGCACCGAAGCCGATGCCCTTGGCACCCGCGCGGCCCTCGATGATCCGCTCCAGGCCGGCGAACGCACCGCCGACGATGAACAGCACGTTGGTGGTGTCGATCTGGATGAACTCCTGGTGCGGGTGCTTGCGCCCGCCCTGCGGCGGCACCGAGGCGGTGGTGCCCTCCAGGATCTTCAGCAGGGCCTGCTGCACGCCCTCGCCGGAGACGTCCCGGGTGATCGACGGGTTCTCGCTCTTGCGCGCGACCTTGTCGATCTCGTCGATGTAGATGATCCCGGTCTCGGCCTTCTTGACGTCGTAGTCGGCCGCCTGGATCAGCTTGAGCAGGATGTTCTCGACGTCCTCGCCGACGTAGCCGGCCTCGGTCAGCGCGGTGGCGTCCGCGATCGCGAACGGCACGTTGAGCATCCGGGCCAGGGTCTGCGCCAGCAGCGTCTTGCCGGAGCCGGTGGGGCCCAGCAGCAGGATGTTGGACTTGGCCAGCTCGATGGCGTCCTCGCGGCCGTTGCCGCCGCTGCGGCCCGCCTCGCCGGCCTGGACACGCTTGTAGTGGTTGTAGACGGCCACCGACAGCGCCTTCTTGGCGAGGTCCTGACCGACCACGTACTGGTCCAGGAACTCGTAGATCTCGCGCGGCTTCGGGAGTTCCTCGAAGCGCACCTCGGAGGTCTCGGCGAGTTCCTCCTCGATGATCTCGTTGCACAGGTCGATGCACTCGTCGCAGATGTACACGCCTGGGCCGGCGATCAGCTTCTTCACCTGCTTCTGCGACTTGCCGCAGAACGAGCACTTGAGCAGGTCGCCACCGTCTCCGATGCGTGCCACGAGGTGCTTCCCCTTCGCCAGGGGCCCCGCAGGGGTTCCGGGGCCTGGTGCTGTGGACCGTCAACGCCGACGGCGCTCGGTCTCGCTATCCGACGGTACTCTGCCGGGCCCGCGATTCCGGCCTCTTCGCCAGGTCTGCCCTACGCCCTGGGCGAATTGATACCGAACAGATGCCGTCGCACGGGCCCGCCGATGGGCCGGGGCGGGGTGCGCACCCGCGTGCACACCCCGCCCCGATGGGCCCCTCCGACCCGTCGCGGGGCCGGGAGGGAGCCGACCTCAGGAGGTCAGCGAGGTCTTGCGGGTGGTGATGATCTGGTCGACCAGGCCGTACTCGACGGCCTCCTCGGCGGTGAGGATCTTGTCGCGCTCGATGTCGTCGCGCACCTGCTCCGCCGTCTTGTTGGAGTGCTTGGAGAGCATCTCCTCCAGCTGCTCGCGCATCCGGAAGATCTCCTTGGCCTGGATCTCCAGGTCGGACACCTGGCCGCGGCCGGTCTCGGTGTACGGCTGGTGGATCAGGATGCGGGCGTTCGGCAGCGCCATCCGCTTGCCGGGGGTGCCGGCGGCGAGCAGCACGGCCGCGGCGGAGGCCGCCTGGCCCATGCAGACCGTGGTGATGTCCGGCTTCACGTACTGCATCGTGTCGTAGATGGCCGTCAGGGCCGTGAACGAGCCGCCGGGCGAGTTGATGTACATCTGGATCTCGCGGTCCGGGTCCATCGACTCCAGGCACAGCAGCTGCGCCATGATGTCGTTCGCCGAGACGTCGTCGACCTGCGAGCCGAGGAAGATGATGCGCTCCTCGAACAGCTTGGCGTACGGGTCGTACTCGCGGATGCCCTGCGTGGTGCGCTCGACGAAGCGCGGGACGATGTAGCGGCCCTCGGCGCGCATGTCCTCGACGCGGGCCTTGGCGGCCGACAGGCTGGGGATGTTCATGGGGGTCCTTGTCCTCCGGGGCGTTGGGCTGTGGTCTCGCGGGCCGGGCCGAGGCTCAGGCAGCGCCCGTGCCGCCGCCGCCGGGGACGTCCGCGGCGCTGTGCATGATCGCGTCGACGAGGCCGTACTCCAGGGCCTCCTCCGGGGTGAACCAGCGGTCGCGGTCGGAGTCGGCGGTGATCTGCTCGAAGGACTGGCCGCTGTGGTGGGCGATCAGCTCGGACATCCGCTTCTTGGTGCGGAGCAGCTGCTCGGCCTGGATCCGGATGTCGGTGGCGGAACCGCCGAGGCCCGCGGAGGGCTGGTGCATCAGGATCGTGGAGTTCGGCAGCGAGAAGCGCTTGCCCGGGGCGCCCGCGGTGAGCAGGAACTGGCCCATCGAGGCCGCCATGCCCATCGCGATGGTGACGACGTCGTTCTTGATGTACTGCATGGTGTCGTAGATCGCCATGCCGGCCGAGATCGAGCCGCCCGGGGAGTTGATGTAGAGGAAGATGTCCTTGTCCGGGTCCGCGGCCAGCAGCAGCAGCTGCGCGGTGATCTTGTTGGCGATGTCGTCGTCGACCGCCTGGCCGAGGAAGATGATCCGCTCGTTGAGCAGCCGGTTGTAGACCTGGTCGCCAAGGCCGCCGAGCACGTCACCAGCGGCGGCGTGCGGCGCCATCGGGCCAGGCATCTGCATCTGCGGGAACGTCACTTAGCCACCTGCTCAGTCGATTTGGACGGTCGCTCCACGGCCGTCGCGGTGTCGCACAGCGTCCGGGTATCACGTCGTGATTGTTGCTGTCCAAGGACCCTAACGCGCAGGCCGGGCCGCAGAATCCCTCACGCAGAACTGTTCGCTGTGAGCGCAGGGTCGCGGCGGCCGCCGACGGGACGACAGCGGGCCCGGACACCGTACGGCGTCCGGGCCCGATGCAGCCTGAAGGGGGCTACCGGGGCGCTCAGGCCTCGGTCTTCTCCTCGGCGGCGGTCTCCTCGGCGGCGGCCTCGACGGTCTCGGCCGTCTCGTCCTCGTCGTCGAAGTTGACCTCGTTGCCCTCGGTGTCGACGACCTTGGCGGCCTCGACCACGGTGGCCAGCGCCTTGCCGCGGGCGACCTCGCCGACCAGCAGCGGAACCTGGCCGCCCTGGACGACCTGCTGGGCGAACTGGTCCGGGGTGAGGCCGGAGCCGGCGGCGCGGCGGATGAGGTGCTCGGTCAGCTCCTCCTGGTTAACACCCAGCTCCTCGTTGGCGACGATCTGGTCCAGGACGAACTGGGTCTTGATGCCCTTCTTCGCCTGCTCCTCGATCTCCGCGTCCCACTCCTCGCGGGTCTTGCCCTGGGTCTCCAGGTACGCGTCGATGGTGAGGCCCATCGGCTGGAGCTGGTGGTGCTCCACGTTGTGCTTGCGGGTCTCGACCTCGTCCTTGAGGAGCTTCTCGGGGTACTCGATCTCGACCAGGGCGAGCAGCGCGTCCAGGACCTTCTCCTGGGCCTGGGTGGCCTGGTCGTACTCCTTCATGCGCTCCAGGCGCTTGCGGGAGTCGGCGCGCAGGTCCTCCAGGGTGTCGAACTCGCTGGCCAGCTGGGCGAACTCGTCGTCCAGCTCGGGCAGCTCCTTCTCCTGGACGGCGGTGACGGTGACGGTGACCTCGGAGGTCTTGCCCGCCTGGGTGCCACCCTTGAGCTCGGTCTCGAAGGTCTTGTCCTCGCCGGCGGACAGGCCGACGACGGCCTCGTCGATGCCGTCGATCAGGCGGCCCGAGCCGATCTCGTAGCTGACGCCGCTGGCGGTGCCGTCCTCCGGCACCTCGCCGTCGACCTTGGCGACCAGGTCCACGACCACGATGTCGCCGGCAGCGGCGGCGCGCTCGACGTCCTTGACCGACGAGAAGCGCTCGCGCAGCTGCTCCAGCGACTTCTCGATGTCCTCGTCGGAAACGGCGATCGGGTCGACGGTCACCTCGATGGAGGAGAACTCCGGCAGGGTGATCTCGGGACGGACGTCCACCTCGGCGGTGAACTTCAGGTCGCCGCCATCGGCGATCGTCTCGACACCCTCGATGTTGGTGATGTCGGGCTGGCCGAGGACCTCGATCTTGCCCTCGTCGACGGCCTGCGTGTAGAAGCGCGGCAGGGCGTCGTTGACGGCCTCCTCCAGCACGGCGCCACGGCCGAAGCGCTGGTCGATGACCCGGTTCGGGATCTTGCCCTTGCGGAAGCCCGGGACCGAGACCTGCTGGTTGATCTTCTTGTACGCCGCGTCGAGGCTGGGCTTGAGCTCCTCGAAGGGCACCTCGACGGTGAGTCGAACCCGGGTCGGGTTCAGAGTCTCGACGGCGCTCTTCACGGTTAGGTCTCCTATGGGCTTGCGGTCAGGTTGTCTCCGCCCGTCCCCGTCACCCGGCCGGAGCCGGAAAAGGGGTCGGACGAGACGGGCGATGGGCGGTTGGAGCTGCATCTCCCGTGGGGTGGACGGTGAGCTTGACTCCTCGCCCTCGTGCGGTTGACCTGGGTGGACGCCACAGGGACTACCGCCAGCGCCCCATCCTACCGGTACCACGAAAGGCGGACGCCAGACGCCACCGTATCGCCGTCAGGAAGCTTCGACACAGAACAGGGCCCCGCCCCGGTGGGCGAGACCCTGCCGCACTGTCGGGGTGACCGGATTCGAACCGACGGCCTTCCGCTCCCAAAGCGGACGCGCTACCAAACTGCGCCACACCCCGTGGTGCCGAGAGGAAGCGTACACGCCGGGCCTGCACGGCTCGCCGACTTGATCCGCGCGGGCGCGACAACGACACATACCGCGCGGGCGCGCGGGGGGTGTGCGCAATGCGGTGTGCACTCGGGCGGCCGGACCAGGTACGCTGTTCCCCGAACTTCCGGCCGGTCACGGCTGGGGGGTCGTGCGGGCGTAGCTCAATGGTAGAGCCCTAGTCTTCCAAACTAGTCACGCGAGTTCGATTCTCGTCGCCCGCTCTCCGGTCCGGCCCCGGTGTGCCCAGCACACCGGGGCCGTCGGCGTTTCCGGGCCCCTGCAGCTCCCGGCCCCCGGAACCCGGGTCTCAGAGCCCGAGCCGGGCGGCCCGGGCGGCAGCCCCGTCCAGCAACCGGTGGACATCACTCTCCCGGGTGGTCGGGCGGTCGTTGTACTCGTCCGGGGAGCGCGCCGGGCGGCCGGTGGCGTGCAGCACCTCCATCAGCTGGACCCGGGCGGTGCGCACGGTGGCCGGGGTGCCGTAGCCGTGCGCCAGGACGGCGGCCTGCGCGCCGAGCAGGCAGACCCGGCCGGCCGCGTCCCACATCGCACCCTGGAGCCAGCCGTGCGCCCCGATGTAACGGGAGGCGAGCCTGAGGTGGTCGGCCGCGCTGACCGGGACGGGGCGGGCGCTTCGGCCCAGCGCCCGGTCGAGCAGGGTGGCCCTGGGCTCGGGGTGGCCGGCCTGCCAGGGCCGCAGGGCGCTGCCGTACGGGCAGGCGTACGGCAGCGGGGTGCGCGCGGGGGCGGGCAGCGAGGCGAGGTAGGCCTCGATCTCGGCGACCAGCCCGGAGCCGGCGGGGCCGAACGGGGGCGGCCCGGGGGCGAGGAGGACGGGCGGGGGCGGGGCGGTGGCGCGGGGCATGCGGGTCCTCCGGGCGGACGGCCTTCAGGTTCCGCTGCCCAAAATGGTGCATTCGGGACTTTTTCGCGACCGGAGGACCGCGGGGCCCGAACGGTTTCCCGGCTGGCTGCCGGGCCGATAGCCTCGGCGGCGTTCGAGCGCAGTTCGAGCGCGACCTCAGCTGCCGCGCTCCCGAGGTGGAGGAGTCCCGGTGCGTCCGCAGGAGCGACTGGCCGTCATACAGCGCTGTGTGGTGCGGGAGATGGCGCGACTGGGCCAGGTGTTCCACCCGGAGGGCGAGGTGGTCCGCGGCCCCGGCACCACGGCGGTGGCGGTCCGCGAGCACCCCGGGGACGACGGCGCCGGGCACGTGGACCTCGGCTTCGTGCTGCACCTGGGCCGGGCGGACGCCCCGGTGGTGTGGGACTGCGCGGCGGGCCTCGGCAAGACCGAGGAGGAGAAGCTCGCCAACGCGGTGAAGATGTGGGCGACCACCACCGCCTCGGTGCTGGTCGAGCTGGCTGACGGCCGCGGGGTGCACGCCGACCGCCCGGACCTGCCCGAACTCCCGGGCTGGCACGCGGTGCAGGGGCCGGCCGCGGTGTTCGGCTTCGGCAACGAGCGGCTGGCGGGCTGGCTGGCCGAGCACCGGGTGCTGCCGGCGCTGGCGCCCGCGCTGCGCGGGGAGTTGACCGGGCCCGGGCCGGTGGGCGTCAAGCTCTTCCTGGGCGGGAAGGCGGGGGACGACGTCGCCGAGGTCCGGGTGGGCGGCGAGGTGTCGGAGGCGGCGTCGGCGGCGCTGCGCGCCCTGGACTGGCCACGGGGGGAACGACTGTGCTGGGCACGGCTGTTCGTCCTGTTGACGGCCGAACCGACCATGCCGGGGCGGACCGCGCAGGCGGGTGCCGGGGCACCCGCACCGATGCGTGTCCCGGCCCCGGCGGCGGCACGCCCCCGGGGACTGTTCGCTCGCTGGCGGGAGGCCAGACGGGCCGGCCGGTGACCCCTCGCCAGGGGTGCGGACGGCCCGGCCGGATCAGCCGCCGGTGATGCCGGAGATGCTGTGCGCGAGGTTGGCCAGCAGCGAGTTGATCGAGGTCGCGACCGTGGTCTCGTGGAGCATGAAGCCGAACAGGGCGGCGACGATCGCGTGCGGGATCTTCATCTGCTTGTTGCGGATGAAAATGATGCACAGGATCGCGAACAGGACCAGTGCGGAGACGGAGAGTGCCACCCGGACTCACTTCCTCGTTTTCATAGCGGGGTGCCACCGCCCGGCGGCACCTGCGAAAGCCGGACCCCGGTCTGTCCGACGGTCCCGAGGCGGAATCGCGGACCGTCCGGCACACCGCCGGTGAGGGAGCCCACGGTCGACCGCTGTCTGTCGTGTCGCACCTGACGCCCCCATCCCCCGAATCCTGAACAGTCCCGCCCGGACTCAGTGTGGTCGACCGTGCCGATTGCGTAAAGGTCTGACAGTCAGCCCAACGCCGATATCCTGCGATGCGAGACGAGTTTCCGCCGACCGGGACGATAGCGGAGCCGTCCTGACGAATCGTCGGCGGGGCCGTGCTGAGCGGCCGGGAAACGGCCATGGGCGGGTAACGGAAGCCGCTGGTCCGGTCAGTCGACGGGGCGTCCGATTTGGCTGAAGATCAGCTACCAGGCTTGACAGCGGCGGCTGCCCGCGGCATGTGCCGGGCGGGGGCGTCAGTCGCGCCAGATCAGCAGCACCGCGCGGTCGTCGTTGATGTCCCGGGCGACCGTCTCGATCAGCGCGGCCGCGGCACCCGTGCCCGTGCCGGGTCCGCCGCCGGGCACCAGCCGGTCCGCCTCCCCCATCAGCCGGTCCATGCCCTCCGCGAGGTCCCGGCCCGGCGCCTCGACCATGCCGTCGGTGCACAGCATCAGCACGTCGCCCCGGTTCAGTCGGCCGCGCACGCCCTCGAACTTGGCACCGTCGTAGATCCCCAGCAGCGGGCCGTCGGCCTGCTTGACCTCCCAGCGCCCCTCCCCGGCGAGCCGCTGCATGCCCGGCAGGTGCCCGGCGGAGAGCAGCTCGTACTCACCGGTGTCCAGGTCCAGCACCAGGTGGACGGCGGTGGCGAAGCCCTCCTCCCAGGACTGGCGCAGCAGGTAGCCGTTGGCGGCGGGCAGGAAGTCGTGCGCGGGCAGCGAGCCGACCAGTCCGCCGAAGGCGCCGGAGAGCAGCAGTGCGCGGGAGCCGGCGTCCATGCCCTTGCCGGAGACGTCCGCGAGGACCACCTCCAGCAGCCGCTGGCCGGGGCCGGTGCGGGCGGCGACCACGAAGTCCCCGGAGAAGGACTGGCCGCCGGCCGGGCGCAGCGCCATGTCCGCGTGCCAGCCGTCCGGCAGCTCGGGCACCCGGCTCTGCACCCGCAGCCGCTCGCGCAGGTCGAACAGCATGGTGGATCCGCCCCACCAGGGCACTCCCACCCGGGCCCGGAACTGGGCGAGCAGCAGGCCGCCCACCCCGGCGGCGCCGACCACCAGGGCCGCGCCCGGCGTCACGCCGTAGAGGTAGGCCTCGGGGTTGTCGCTGGCGACCCGCTGGCCGGTGTGGATCACGGACTCGGAGGAGAGGCCGAGCGCGGCCAGCGCGTAGAGCACCACCAGGCTGCCGGGGCGCAGCAGCAGGGCGCCGGCCAGGATCGGCAGGACCAGGGAGGTGGGCGGGGCCCAGTCGGGGAACCAGATGTTGAGCAGGATCAGCAGCGGGACGAGCAGGGCGAGCGCGCAGAGCACGGGCCAGTCGGCGGCGCCGCCGCGGAAGTAGTCCACACCGGCCGTGCGCAGCCTTCGGCGGACCCGGCGGACCCTCTTGCGCAACCGGGCCGTCACGGACTCGGACGCCGGGGCGGCGCCGGGCCTCGTCGCAGTCGTCTGGGGCGGTGTGCCCGGCGCTCTGCCAGCCATGGGATCCGACCCTATCCACGGGCACCGCCCGGCGTCGACGGGCCGGGGGCGGGCACGGGCGCCGGAGCGCGGGGCGTGCAGCGGGTTTCGGCCGATCGGAACGGTTGCGGGCGTGCCGTCAGGAGTCGTACGCGGGTTGGGCCTACGAACCGTGCGGGCGGCGCGCGCGCCCCGCGCGCGGGGGTGTCCGCGCGCCGTGGCCTGTGGCCGATCCCACAGGCGGTGCGGGGCCGCTCCGGCCCGTCGCGCAGCTTC
>NZ_JAHSQD010000579.1 GCF_020103755.1 Streptomyces sp. LS1784 | reverse complement strand
CTACGCGGAGCTGCCGGCCGGGCGGCCGCTGGGGCTGGGCGGCCCGCCGTTCCAGCACGCCGAGCTGGACCTGCCGGCCGGCAGCCTGATCGCCCTGTACACGGACGGCCTGGTGGAGGCCGTCGACGGCCGGCGCGGGCTCGCCGAGACGCTGGCCGGGCTGCGCCGGCCGCTGGAGAGCCTGTGCGACGAGGCGCTGGCGACCCTGCTGCCCGGCCCGGTGGACGACGACGCCGTCCTGCTGCTGGTCCGCACCCGCCGGCTCGACGCCGGGCAGGTCTCCGACTGGGAGCTGACGCCCGACCCGGCGGCGGTCGCCCGGGCGCGTCGCCTGGCCACCGACCGGCTGGACGAATGGGGCCTGGCAGAGCTCGCGTTCACCACCGAGCTGATCGTCAGCGAACTGGTCACCAACGCGATCCGGTACGCCCCCGGGCCGGTCCGGGTCCGGCTGATCCGGGACCGCAGCCTGATCTGCGAGGTCTCCGACACCGGGCACACCTCGCCGCACCTGCGCCAGGCCGCCCGGGACGACGAGGGCGGGCGCGGCCTGTACATCATCGCCCAGATCACCGAGCGCTGGGGCACCCGCTACACCGAGGACGGCAAGACCATCTGGACCGAGCAGGCCCTGCCCGACGAGGACTGACGACCGCGACCGGGCATCGGCGTTCCTCGAACGGACCACGCCGAGCGCGTCCGGCTCCGGGGCGCGGGCCGCATCGGGCGGGCCGGAGGTGTCGACGCGGCGCCGCCGGTCGATCCGGGAGAGGAGAGGCGCTTAACTGTGGAGTGGGGAAACGACGCGGCTGTGGGGACGAGCGGGACAGAAGGGCAGTCCGGTGGCTGATGTCTCGAACACGAGGGCGTGGCGTTCGCCGCGGTTCCTGCCCAGGTGGTCGCGCCGGGTCACGATCGGCGGCTACGCGCTGATCGCGACCACGGTGGCGCTGGATTTCGCCAGCGGGCCCGGTATCACGTTCGCCCCGATACTCGCCGCCCTCCCCGTCCTGGCCGGTGTGGGCACCCGCCGGGCCACCGTCCCGCTGGCTGCCGGGGTGGTCGCCGGCGCGCTCGTCGTCGCCATGGCGGCCTACGACGCCGCCGTGCCCGCGATCGTGATGGCGACCTCGGCGGCCGCAGTGGTCATGGTCACCTTCTTCAGCTGCGCCAACGTCGTGGTGGTGACGGGCCAGGAGCGGGAACTGGCCAGGGTCCACACGGTCGCCGAGGCCGCGCAGCGTGCCCTGCTGCGCCTGGTGCCCCGGCGGATGGGGCCGCTGGCGGTCGCGGTGCGCTATGTGGCGGCGGAGGCCGAGGCACGGATCGGCGGGGATCTGTACGAGGTGATGCCGACCCCGTACGGGGTGCGGTTGTTCCTCGGCGACGTGTGCGGCAAGGGCTTGGCCTCGGTGGAGACTGCGGCCGACGTGCTGGGGGTGTTCCGTGAGGCCGCGCGGGCCGAGCCGGATCTGGCGGAGGTGGCCAGGCGGCTGGACTCGGCTCTCGTCCGTCGTCCGGCGAGCGAGGAGTTCGTCACGGCGGTTCTGGTCAGCATCCCCGACACACCGGGGCCGGCGGTCGTGGTCAACTGCGGGCACCCGCCGCCGCTGCTCTGCCATGACGGCCAGGTCAGCACGGTGGAGCCGTCCGTCGACGCACCGCCGCTGGCGCTGCTCGGCCTGGTCGGCGGGGGCTACCGCGCCGAGTCGCTCGCCTTCGACCGCGGCGACCTGCTGCTGCTCTACACGGATGGCGTGTCCGAGGCCCGGGACGCGGCGAACCGGTTCTACCCGCTCGCCCAGCGCCTGGCCGCCCTCCCGCACGGGGAGCCGGACGCCCTGCTGGACGAGCTGCTCCTGGACGTGCGGGCGTACGTCGGCTCCGGACTGACGGACGACGCGGCCCTGCTCGCCGTCCGCCGGGAGCGGTGACCGGTTCATCGACGCCGTCGAAGCGAGCCCGCGCCCCCTCTCCCGGGCGCTACCGCCACGAGGAGCACGGGCCGGGCGACTACCGGGGCGGCGGCGGTTGGTGCCGGTACTCCTCCAGCGCCGGCGACGTCCTCATCGCCAGGAAGTTCGTGACGGTGTACTCGGCCAGCCCCGCCACCGAGTACGGGTCGCTCCTGGCGATGCCCTCGATCTGCGTCCGGTCGACACCGACCGCCACGATGACCGCACCGTCGCGGGGGTCCTTGGGGCCCGACGCGATGAAGACGCCGGATTCGTAGTTCGAGTCGAGCCAGGCAACGTGCTCGGGGTGGGCCGCTTCGATGCGCTCAAGCGGCGCGATGTAGGTCAGCTCAAGAATGAACATGATCAACATCATAGCGCTGGGTAACCGGCCGGTCGCGCAGGGGTATCGGCGGCGACGCGCCGACCAGGCCTGTGGCCCAGGGCGGCCTGACGGTCTCCCGTCACCCCGTTCCGGTGGTGAGCACCATGCGGAAGCGGGCGGCACCGTGGAGCATCCTGTGGTACGCCTCGTCGGCCCGGTCGAGCGGCACGGTCTCGATCATCGGGCGGATTCCCTGCAGGGCGCTGAACGCCATGGCGTCCTGGATGTCCTGCGCGCTGCCGGCCGGGTGGCCGCGGACGGTCCGGGCGCGCATGAGCAGCTGGACCGGGGCGATCCCCAACGGCTCGGTGTCCGCGCCGATGACCACCAGTTCACCCCGGTGGGACAGCCCGTCCACGGTCGCCGTGATGGCGGCGGAGTTCGCGGCCGTGGCCAGGACGACCCTGGCACCGCCGAGGGACTGC
Organism: Streptomyces sp. LS1784; assembly: GCF_020103755.1. GTDB lineage: Bacteria > Actinomycetota > Actinomycetes > Streptomycetales > Streptomycetaceae > Kitasatospora. The sequence continues at coordinate 2,267 of NZ_JAHSQD010000579.1, read as the reverse complement.
AGCGCGTCCGCGACGGGAGTGCCGGCCGTGCTGTCGATGTAGTGGTGCGCGCCGAGCTGCTTGGCGTAGTCGGCCTTGTCGGCGCCGCGGGCAATGGCCACGGTCTCGAAGCCCATGGCGGCCGCGTACTGCACACCCAGGTGGCCGAGGCCGCCGATGCCGAGTACGGCGACGAGGTCGCCCGGCCGTGCGGAGCTCGTCCGCAGCCCGTTGTACGTGGTCACCCCGGCGCAGGCCATCGGCGCGGCATCGACGGCCGCCAGCGCGTCGGGAATCCGGGCCAGGGCGTCGGCCGGCACCACCACCGCCTCGGCGTAGCCACCGTCGTACGCCCCGCCGGGGACCTTCAGGTTCAGGCACAGGATGAGGTCGCCCCGCCGACAGGCGGCGCAGTACCCGCAGCTGCCGCCGAACCAGCCCACCGCGACGCGGTCGCCCACCCGCCAACCGGTGCTCTGCGTTCCCTCGCCGAGCTCCTCGATGCGCCCGGCGATCTCATGCCCGGGGACCAGCGGAAACCGGACGCCCGGCAGCCCGGCGTTCACGAACATGGCGTCGCCGTGGCAGATTCCGCAGGCCTCCACGGCGATTCGCACGTGCCCGGGGCCCGGCCGCGGCACGTCACGCTCGACGATCTCGAACGGCCCGCCGGCAAAGGCCACCTGTGCCACTCGATGGGTACTCATCCGGATTCCTCCCGGTGCACCGGCACGAACAGCTCTCACCATCAGCAGACCAGCTCCGGCCTGATCACGCTCGCCGGGACCGGCTCGGGCCACCGGCCCCGATCGCCCTGGTTGCGCTCGGGGCGGGCGTGGCCGTGGTGCGTGATCGTCCGGGTCGGGCCCTGCGCACCGGCGGCGGGCGGATCGGTGCACCCGCACGAACTTCTTCGCGACAGACGGGGAGGGGTGGGCGTGCATGGCGAACGCACGCAGCGCCTACCAGGCCTGACGAACCTGACACTCCCTCGGATCGGCAACGTCTCCGGTCGGACCGCCTACGGCGCGGCGGGCCGCACTCGGTGCAAAGCAGCCGGTCGCCGCCGGCCACCGCTCCGTCGCCGCCCGGCCGCCTCGCACACTCCCGACGCTTCGTCGGCCGGCAGGCCGCCCACCACATGCGCACCGGGCTGCCGTTGGACGTCCTGGAGATGGCCGCGTGGCGGCAGAAGAGCGGTGGCGGGCTTCGGCCTTCTCGTCTCCGAGGGCGAGCGGATCGCAGAAGTCGATCGGTGCGTGGCCGCTTCCCCGTCGCTTCAAGGTGCATGGGCAGCTCCGCCGAGAGACGCTGGGCAGTGTCCGTCTGATGGACCACCGACGACACAGGAGGTGTTCATGAGACGCAAGTACTGTGCAGCGGTCGCCCTCACCGCCACCGTTCTGTTCACGGGAACGGGGGCGACGTACGGGACCGCAAGCGGCGCCCAGCCTCCCGCTACGCGCAGTGTCGTGGCGAGTACCGCCCAACTCCCCACCGAACAACAGATCGCCGCCCTGTTCGACAAGTGGAACGCGGCCCTGGCCACCGGCGACCCGAACCGTGTCGCGGACCTCTACGCTCCCGATGCCGTGTTGCTGCCGACCGTCTCCGACATCCGTACCAGTCACGCCGGGATCGTCGACTACTTCACGAAGTTCCTGGCGAGCAAGCCCGTCGGAAAGATCCAGGAGCGGTTCATCACCGTCCTGGACCCCACGAGCGCCGTCGACACGGGCCTCTACCAGTTCACGCTGACCGACAAGAACGGCGGCAAGTCCACGGTCGACGCCCGCTACACCTTCGTCTACGAGCTGCGTGGAGGCAGGTGGCTGATCCTCAACCACCATTCCTCGGCCCTGCCTTCTCCGGGCTGATCCGGCTGCCCGTCGAGCCCCTCCGGCCGGCCGCGAAGTTGGTCAGGCTGCCCTTGCGGACGGTGTCGTCACCGGTGCGCAGCGCCGCGGCCGGGGTGGTGGGGGCGAGGAACGGATGCCCGACCGGTGGGCGAGCTCCGGCACCGCGCCGGTGTCGTCGAGTACCCGGCCGGGGAACGGCACGAGGGCCCGTGTCCGCGCTTTCGCGCGGGCACGGGCCCTCGTGGGTCACTCCGGTGGTCCCTGTCCGGCCCCCGGGGTGAGGGGAAGCCGAAAGGTCGGCTTAGGGCCTGTGTGATGTTGTGATCAATCAGTGGTCAGCAGGAGATCATCGATCCAGATCATCGAGGCGCGGAGGTGAAGGCCGGCGAGGTAGCTTTCCGGGCTCTTGTCATACCGGGTCGCGATGCC
>NZ_JAHSQD010000578.1 GCF_020103755.1 Streptomyces sp. LS1784 | reverse complement strand
TCGCCGCGGCCCGGGCGGCCGGCGGCGACTGCTGGCGGCTCCAGGCCCGGCACGCCGGGGAGCCCGACCGGCCCCGCACCGACCGCTCCGAACAGGCCACCCGCACTCCCGATCACGGACCGGATGCCGAACGTGACCGTTCGGGAAAGGCGGGTAGTCTGTCGGCCTGTGTCGGCCGGGACCCATTCACCCAGCCGGTCGTGTCCCATACGCCTGCCACTGTGGCCGGGTCGCGCGACGTGCTGTCCTAGCCGACCGCCTGCGCTCGGCCGGGCGAAAACGTGCCTGAGTAAGGTAAACGCATGACGACGACCAACTTCCGAGTTCCGGTAACCAAGGCCGTGGTGCCCGCGGCCGGACTGGGCACCCGTTTCCTCCCGGCGACCAAGGCCACCCCGAAGGAGATGCTCCCGGTCGTCGACAAGCCGGCGATCCAGTACGTCGTCGAGGAGGCCTCCGCCGCGGGCCTGTCCGACATACTCATGGTCACCGGCCGCAACAAGCGCGCCCTGGAGGACCACTTCGACCGCGCCTACGAGCTGGAGGAACTGCTCGTCCGCAAGGGCGACGAGCAGCGCCTGGCCCGGGTCCGCGAGTCCGTCGAGCTGGCCAACATGCACTACGTCCGCCAGGGCGACCCGAAGGGCCTCGGTCACGCCGTCTCGGTCGCCGAGCAGCACGTCGCCGGCCAGCCCTTCGCCGTCCTGCTCGGCGACGACCTGATCGACCCCCGCGACCCGCTGCTCGCCCGCATGATCGAGGTGCAGCAGCAGCTCGGCGGCTCGGTCGTCGCCCTGATGGAGGTCGACCCCTCCCAGATCCACCTCTACGGCTGCGCCGCCGTCAAGGCGAACGGCTTCGGCGAGGACGTCTTCCAGGTGACCGACCTGGTCGAGAAGCCCGAGCCCGGCGAGGCCCCGTCGAACTACGCCGTGATCGGCCGCTACGTCCTCGACCCGCTGGTCTTCGACGTGCTGCGGGAGACCCCGCCCGGCCGTGGCGGCGAGATCCAGCTGACCGACGCCCTGCGCGAGCTGACCCGCCGTGAGGCGGCGGACGGCGGCCAGGTGCACGGCGTGCTCTTCAAGGGCCGCCGCTACGACACCGGCGACCGCGCCGACTACCTGCGCGCTATCGTCCGTCTGGCCTCCGAGCGCGAGGACCTGGGCCCGGAGTTCCGTTCCTGGCTGCGGGAGTTCGTCGGTTCCGAGATGCAGGCCTGACACAGGACCGACCACGACAGAGAGCGAGCCGCCGATGACCGGGTCCACCGAGCACAGCACCACGCCCAGCGCCTGTTGCGACGCCGGAGCGGACCCGGCCCCGGCGGCCCCCCGGCTCTGGACGGTGGACGAGCACCTCGCCGACGTGCTGGCCGCGGTCGGCCCGCTGCCCGCGATCGAGCTCCACCTGCTCGACGCCCAGGGCTGCCGGCTCGACGAGGACGTGACCGCCGACGGCGACCTGCCGCCCTTCGACAACAGCTCGATGGACGGCTACGCGGTCCGCACCGCCGACACCGAGGGCGCCACCGACGCCTACCCGTCGGTGCTCTCGGTGGTCGGCGACATCGCCGCCGGCGCCGACCGGCTGCCCAAGGTCGGCCCCGGCCAGGCCGCCCGGATCATGACCGGCGCCCCGCTGCCGCCCGGCGCCCAGGCCGTCGCACCGGTCGAGTGGACCGACGGCGGCACCGGCACCGGGGTGGCCGCAGCCGCGATGACCGCCCCCGTCCCGGACGAGGAGGTCCGGGTCCTGCGCCCGGTCACCGAGGGCGCGCACATCCGCCGCCGCGGCAGCGACGTCGCGGCCGGCACCCGGGTGCTGGAGGCCGGTACCCGGCTCGGCCCCGCCCAGCTCGGCCTGCTCGCCGCGATCGGCCGTCCCACCGTGAAGGTCCGCCCGCGTCCTCGGGTCGTGGTGCTGTCCACCGGCAGCGAGCTGGTCCAGCCCGGCCGACCGGTCGGCCCCGGGCAGATCGCCGACTCCAACAGCTTCACCCTGACCGCGGCCGCCCGGGAGGCCGGCGCCATCGCCTACCGGGTCGGCGCCGTCCCGGACGAGGCCGACCGGCTGCGCGCCGTCCTGGAGGAGCAGCTCGGCCGGGCCGACCTGATCGTCACCAGCGGCGGGGTCAGCGTCGGCGCGTACGACGTGGTCAAGGAGGTCTTCGAGTCCTACGGCGGGGTGGACTTCCGGCGCCTGCGGATGCAGCCCGGCAAGCCGCAGGGCTTCGGCCGGATCGGCGGCGCGGCCGGGGTGCCGCTGCTCGCACTGCCCGGCAACCCGGTGAGCGCCTACATCTCCTTCGAGCTCTTCGTCCGCCCGGTCATCCGCACCATGCTCGGGGCCACCGACGTGCACCGCCCGGTCGTCCGCGCGCTCTGTCCGGTGGCGCTGCGCTCGCCGGCCGGCCGCCGGCAGTTCCTGCGCGGCCGCTACTCGGCGGCGGACGGCACGGTCGAGCCGGTGGGCGGCGCCGGGTCGCACCTGGTCGGCGCGCTGGCCCGGGCCGACTGTCTGATCACCGTCCCCGAGGAGACCACCGAACTGCCGGCCGGCAGCGAGGTGGACGTGGTGTTGCTGGACTCCTGATCAGCTCCCCGGACCGGGGAACGGTACGGTAGCGCGGTATTCGATCTGCGCGCCTCTGGAGTTACCCGTGACGACACCTCCCCCCGGCGACCGCCTCACCCACGTCGACGACCAGGGCGCGGCCCGGATGGTCGACGTCTCCGAGAAGGCCACCACCGCGCGCACCGCCGTGGCGGCCGGCCGGGTGCGGGTCTCCCCGCAGGTGGTCGAGCTGCTGCGCGGCGAGGGCGTGCCCAAGGGCGACGCCCTCGCGGTGGCCCGGATCGCGGGGATCATGGGCGCCAAGAGGACCCCGGACCTGATCCCGCTCTGCCACCCGATCGCGGTCTCCGGCGTCAAGGTCGACCTGGCCGTCGCGGACGACGCGGTCGAGATCACCGCCACCGTGAAGACCGCCGACCGCACCGGCGTCGAGATGGAGGCGCTGACCGCCGTCGCGGTGGCCGGGCTGACCGTCGTCGACATGGTCAAGGCGGTGGACAAGGGTGCCACGATCGAGTCCGTCCGGGTGCTGAGCAAGACCGGCGGCAAGAGCGGCGACTGGTCCGCCCCGGAGGTGGACGCATGAAGGCGCTGGCCGTGACGGTGTCCAACAGGGCCTTCGCCGGGGTCTACGAGGACAGGGGCGGCCCGCTGCTGGTGGCCGGCCTGACCGCGATGGGCTTCACCGCCGACGGCCCCCGGGTCGTCCCGGACGGCGACCCGGTGGAGGCCGTGCTGCGCGAGGCCGTCGCGGCCGGCTACGACGTCGTGCTGACCACCGGCGGCACCGGCATCTCGCCGATGGACCTCACCCCCGAGATGACCGCCCGGGTGATCGACCGTCAGGTCCCCGGCATCGCCGAGGCCATCCGTGCGTACGGCCGGGAGAAGGTGCCGACGTCGGCGCTCTCCCGCGGGCTCGCCGGGCTCGCCGGACGTACCCTGATCGTCAACCTGCCGGGCTCGACCGGCGGTGTCAAGGACGGCCTGGCCGTCCTGGAGCCGCTGCTCGCCCACGCCGTCGACCAGCTCGGCGGCGGGGACCACCCCCGGACCGACGCCCCAGCAACCGGGGCTCCAGCATCCAGGAGAGGGCACTGAACGCCGGCTGGCCGGTAGAACTCCACGAGGGGGAGGTCGTGCTGCGCCCGATCCGGGCCCGCGACCAGCGTGAGTGGCAGGAGGTGAGCCGCCGCAACCGGGACTGGCTGCGCCGCTGGGAGGCCACCGTGCCGCCCGGCCCGGCGGGCCAGGTGGCCGGCCCCCGTCCGACGTACCGGCAGATGGTCCGCTTCCTGCGCGGCGAGGCCTCGGCCGGCCGGATGCTGCCCTTCGTCGTGGTCTACAAGGGCCAGCTGGTGGGGCAGTTGACCGTCGGCGGGATCACCTGGGGATCGATGTGCTCGGCGAACATCGGGTACTGGGTGGACGAGACGGTGGCCGGCCGGGGCATCATCCCGACCGCCGTGGCGCTTTCGGTGAACTACTGCTTCCGCACGCTCGGACTGCACCGGATCGAGGTCTGCATCCGCCCGGAGAACGGCCCGAGCCGGCGGGTGGTGGAGAAACTCGGCTTCCGTTCGGAGGGAATCCGTCCGCGCTATCTCCACATCGACGGCGACTGGCGGGACCACCTCGTCTACGCGCTGACCGACGAGGAGGTCCCGGAGGGGATGCTGGAGCGCTGGCGGGCGCTCAGTTCCGGGCGCGAGCCAAGTAATTGAATATATGTTCGAAAGAAATATCGATCTGGCATCGGCGGGGCACCGGACCCCCACAAATACCGGCAAAATAGTCGGAGAATCAGCTTGATCACACGACACGCCGCACCAAATTGCTGCCAGGCCTTCCCCGGCGCCCGTACGGTGTGAATCGTGAGCAGTAGCGGCCTTATCTACGCCGTCATCGTAGGGGCCTGGGCCGCCTATCTGGTGCCGATGTGGCTCCGCAGGCAGGACGAACTCAACGAGGCGCGCCCGACGGAACGCTTCAGCACCGCCATCCGCCTGCTGGCCGGGCGTTCGGCGCTGGAGCGGCGGGCAGCCCGGGCCCTGGGCGACGAACCGCGTGACGGCGAGCAGAGCAACGACGGCCCTCCCGAACGGGACGAGGCCACCTCCGGCGACCCCGCGCGGGAGCCCGAACCTCCGGTGCAGCGCCCGGCCGAACGGTCGGCCCCCGAACCGCGGGCCGGTGTCGAGCGCCGGGCGCGTCTGCTGGCCCGCCGGCGCCGGATGGTCACCGCCCTCTTCCTCTCCTTCGCGCTCGGCGCGGTGGTCGCCGCGGTGGCCGGACTGGCCTTCCTTTGGGTCCCGGCGGTCCCGGCGGTCCTCCTCACCCTGTACATCGGCCACCTGCGCAAGCTGGAGCGCCAGCGGTACGAGGTGAAGCTCGACCGGGTGCGGGCCGCCCAGGCGGCCGAGCGGCTGCGCAAGCGCGAGCAGCAGCGCGCCGTGGCCT
>NZ_JAHSQD010000577.1 GCF_020103755.1 Streptomyces sp. LS1784 | reverse complement strand
GCGTCGGCCAGGGGGACGGCCCGCAGCCCGGCGCCCGCGGCCGAGGAGGCGCTGAGGACGGCCACACCCGCGCCGCGCTCGGCGAGCCGGAGCAGCGCGACCGGGGAGCTGGCCTCGATGTCCACCCGCGGGTCGAGGCCGAGCCGGCGGCAGGAGTCCTGGTAGGCGGCGCGGATCCCGGTGCCCGGGGACAGGCAGAGGATCTTCTCGCCCCACAGGTCGGCGAGTCGCAGCTGCGCCCGGTCGAGGGGGTGCCCGGCGGGCACGACGGCGGCGATCGGCTCGTCGACGGCGACGGCGGCCTCCAGGCCCGGGGAGACCTCGCCCGCGTAGCCGATCAGGGCCAGGTCGAGGGAGCCGGCCAGCACCTGCGCCTGGAGGTCCGCGGAGTGCCCCTCGTGCAGGCTGAGTTCGATGCCGGGGTGGCTGCGGCCGAGGTCGGCGACGGTGTCCAGGAACGGCGGGATCGAGCAGCCCGTGATCATGCCGAGCCGGACCCGGCCGCGGACGGCGTCGGCGAACTCGGCGGCGGTGTGCCGGATGGCGTCGAGGGTGGCCAGGGCGTTCTTCGCCAGCGGCAGGACCGCCTCGCCGGCCGGGGTGAGACGCACCTGCCGGCCGGCCCGGTCGAGCAGCTGCTGGCCCAGTTCGCGCTCCAGCTTGGCCACTTGGGTGCTGATGCCGGACTGGCTCACGTGCAGCCGGGCAGCGGCGGCGGTGAAGGTGCCCTCGTCGACCACGGCGGCGAAGTAGCGCAGCTGGTGCATCTCCATGACCGGTGACGATATTCGACCGGCGCGCCGTCCGCCCGGCCGATCGGCCCCGCCGGATGAACGACTGCGGCCCGCCGGTCACACGCCCGGCGCACCCTTCTTCCATCACTGGCAGAGATGGAAGGCATCTGATTCATCTGTTGGACCGATGGTGGAGTGGTCGGGAGGATGGACGCATGACGACGACGAAGAGTGCGCGTGAGCTTGCCGAGACCTACTTCGCCGCCTGGGAGGCGGGCGAGTTCGAGACCATCCGGGAACTGCTGGCCGACGACGTCGACTTCGTCGGGGCGCTGGGGACGGCCTCCGGGGTGGAGGAGGCGCTGGCCGGGCTGAAGGGGCTCGGGCAGGTGTTGGAGAAGATCGACGTGAAGGTCCGGGTGACCGAGGGCGACGAGGTGATCACCTGGTTCGAGCTGTGCACGACCATCGCCCCACCGGCGCCGACGGCGAACTGGATGCACGTCGAGAACGGCAGGATCACCCGGATCCGGGTCACCTTCGACCCCCGCGGCCTGCTGGCCGGCATCGAGAAGAAGGCCTGAGGGCGGGGGCAGGCCACCGGCAGCGGCCCTACCCGACCTGCTTCTGCACGTACCTGGTCGTGAAGCCCAGGACCGCCACGTACCGGCCCTCGGCGGGCCCCGTGACCTCGCTCGGCCGCACGGGCTGCCAGGTCAGGTACTCGGACCGCTGCCCCTCGTCGTTCCGGTAGCGCCGGCTGCCGTACTTCTCGTACCAGTGGTCCTCGCCGGAGGTCAGGAGTTCGGGGCCCGGCGGCCGGGCGACACTCACGGCCAGCGCCGTCCGCACCGCCTCGCCCGTCGACAGCTCGAACTCCACGGACGGGGCGATCGGCCTGGCCGCCGCCTCCGCGACCTCCTCCGGGGTCGCGTCGGCGGGCAGCTGGTGGGCGTACTGGTCGGCCGCGACCAGGCCCTCCCACCGCTGCGAGCTCCGCCAGCCCTGGTCGGCAAGGTAGCGGTCCAGGTCGGCGAGCCGGGAGCGGACGTCGCTCCCGTCGAAGGCCAGGTACACGTTCACGGTCCGCTCGCAGGCCACCGGCAGCCACTTGCCCCGGATCCACAGGTCGCCGCGGTAGTCGGCCCGGCACACGTCGACCGTCGACCTCCCCAACGCCTGGGCCCACGGCAGCAGTTCGGGCAGCCGGTCGACCCGGCCGGCCATCCGCTCCTCGGCCGCCCGGCGGGCCTCCCCGGTCTCCGGGGCCTGTGCCAGCCCCGGGACGTCCGGCGGGGCCGGAATGGCCGTGGCGCGGTAGTGCCGCCACCCCGCCCAGCCGCCGAACACGACCGCCACCCCCAGGACCGCGATCAGCACCCATCGCAGCCAGAACCGAACCACACCCAACCCCCGGTCTCCGCCCACCCCGCCCGGGGCATCGTACGGGCGCGAACGCGGTACCGGACGGGCGGTGCCGGTGAAAAGCCGTCCCGCACGGGAAGCCGGCGGATCCGACTTCCCGTGCGGGACCGGCGTTCAGGCCTTTCCGCCGCCCTGCCGGGCGGCGCGCCCACCGGCGGATCCGGGCAGCCGGGCGTGACGGTCACCCGCCGGAGCGGATCGGCTCGCCCGTCCGGTGCAGATGGGCGAAGATCTCCCGGTAGGAGCGGAACAGGCCCGCCTCGCAGTACGGGACGCCCTTCTCGGCGCAGAACTCCCGGGTGATCCGGGCGGCCCGCCCGAGCGCCGGGGTCGGCATGCTGGGGAACAGGTGGTGCTCCACCTGGTAGTTGAGGCCGCCCATCAACGAGTCGATGACCATTCCGCCGCGGACGTTGCGCGAGGTGAGCACCTGGCGGCGGAGGAAGTCGAGCTTCATCTCCGGCGTCACCATCAGCATGCCCTTGTGGTTCGGGGCGAAGACGGAACCCAGGTAGACACCGATCAGCGCCTGGTGCACGGCGAGGAAGGCGACCGCCTTGCCCGCCGGGAGCGCGGCGAACACCAGGCCGAAGTAGGCCGCGAAGTGGACCACCAGCAGCACGCCCTCCAGCACCGGGCGCTTCATCACGGGGCTGCGCAGCGCACGGAAGCTGTTGAAGCTGAGGTTGAGGCCCTCCAGCAGGAGCAGCGGGACGAACAGGTACGCCTGCCGGCGGCCGATGAACCGGGCGAGGCCGCTCGCCTGCCGGGCCTGCCGCTTGGACCACACCAGGAGTTCGGGGGCGACGTCCGGGTCCCGCTCCTCGTGGTTCGGGTTGGCGTGGTGGCGGGTGTGCTTGTTCATCCACCAGCCGTAGCTCATGCCCATCAGCAGGTTGGCGGCGATCCGACCGCCGATCTCGCTCGGCAGTCGCCGGTCGAAGACCTGACGGTGTGCCAGGTCGTGGGAGAGCAGGCCGATCTGGGCGAAGACGACGGACATCGCCGCCGCCAGGCCCAGCTGCCACCAGGTGTCGCCCAGCGCGAACAGGGCGTACCAGCCGCCGAGGAAGGCGGCGACCACCAGGCCCGCACGGACGGCGTAGTAGCCGGGGCGCCGGTCGAGCAGGCCCTCGGCGGCTATCCGGCGGGTCAACTGGGCGAAGTCGCTGCCGCCGCTCCCCGGCCGGGGGGAGGGGGCTTCGGGCGCTTCGGTCGTCATCACGGGCTGCGCGGGCATGCCCAGAGTCTGGTGCGGCCGGCCCGTCCGCAGAACGGGGAAAGCACCCGTCCCGTACGGGTGTTAACCCCCTTGCCGCGAGGGGTGCCGGCCCGCCTCGGCGACCGGCGGCGCGGGGCCGTCAGCCCGCCACCGGCCGCCCGAACAGTTCGTCCAGGTGGTACGCGAGGACCGCGAGCGCCTGCTCGCCGGTGCGCTGGCCGCCCAGGACGCTGGAGCCGAGCCCGTTGACCATCGCCAGCAGCCCGGCCGCGACCGCCTCGACGTCCCGCTCCGGCCCGATCTCCCCGGCCTGCTGCGCCGCGCGGAGCTGCTTGGCGAGGAAGCCCTCCAGCACCACCGGCGGCTGCGCCGCCTGCTTCTCCAGCACCTCGGGGTCGCCGAGCACCAGCGTGTAGTACGCCGCGTACGTCCTGGTGATCCGGCGGCTCTCGGCGTCCGTCGGCAGGATGCAGGACAGGATCGCCGTCACCACCTCCCGGGGGGCCCGCGCCTGGCCGATCCACCGCTCCATCCGGGCCTGGAGCTGGGTGCCGAGCCTCGCCAGGGCGTCCAGCAGCAGGCCCTCCTTGGTCGTGAAGTAGTACTGCACGAGCCGCAGTGAGACCCCGGCCTCCGTCGCGACCGCCCGCATGCTGGCGGACTGCAGGCCCTGGGTGTCGGCGATGCGCAGCAGGGCCTCGGCGATCTGCCGCCGGCGTTCCTCGTGGTCGACCTTCGCGGTCATTCCGGCCTCCGTAGCTGGACCCGACGGTCGGGCCCGACGGTCGGGCCCGCTTCGCTTGGTACACCCGTATCATGCATGTGATACACATGTACCATGCGAATCAGCGAGTTCACGAACGGCAAGGCCGAAGCCCGCTTCCGCGCCGCGTACGAGCGCGCGCTGACCGAACTCCGGCCGGAGCCGTGGACGGCGCTCGACGTCCCCACCGGCTACGGCACCACCCGCGTGTACCGCACCGGCCGCACCGATCCCGTCGAGGGGCGGCCGATCGTGCTGCTGCCCGGCTCCGGCGGCAACGCGCTGATGTGGCACCGCCACCTCGACGCCCTCGCCGCCCGGCACCCCGTGATCGCCGTGGACACCGTCGGCGAACCGGGCGCCAGCGTGCAGAGCACCCCCATCGCGGACGGCCGCGACGCCGCCGACTGGCTGGAGGAGCTGCTCACCGCCCTCGACCTGCCCGCCGCCCACCTGGTCGGCTGCTCCTACGGCGGCTGGATCGCCCTCAACCACCAGATCCACCACCCCGGCCGGGCCGCCGCCCTCACCCTGGTCGAAACGGCGGGCCTGGCCGACCTGGACCGCCGCTTCTACACCTGGCTCATCCTCGGCGGCCTCGCCGCCATGGCCCCGCGCCCGCTGCGCCCCCGGCTGGCCCGGCTGGTCGGCAACAGCGCCGTCCTGGAGACCGAGCTGATGGCGCTGGTCCGCGCCTCGACGGGCTTCCGCCGCCGGCTGCCCCCGGCCGCCACCCTCACCGACGAGGAGCTCGGCCGGCTCACCGCCCCCGCCCTCTTCCTCCTCGGCGAGCGCAGCGCCCTGCACGACGCCCGGGCCGTCGCCGACCGCCTGCGCCGGCTGGTGCCGGCCGCCCGGGTCGAGATCGTCCCCGGCGCCGGGCACTCGCTGCCCACCGACG
>NZ_JAHSQD010000576.1 GCF_020103755.1 Streptomyces sp. LS1784 | reverse complement strand
GCGCCCGGCGGCGCTGAGCACCCCGACACCGGTGACCACTGCCCGGCCCGGTGGGCCGGAGCCCGTGCCGGCGGGGTTCACCGGGGCGCGCCCGCGCGGTCGGCGAGGACGGCCTCGCGCAGCAGTTCGGTGGCGCCGGCGACGGTGCGCACCGCGTCGAAGCGGTCGTCGTCCAGGTCCAGCTGGATCCCGTACCGCTGCTCGAACTCTGCCACGAGCCAGGTGAGTTCGAGCGATCCGAGTTCATCGGGAACGGTGTCGACGGCGCGCTGCCCGAACGCCGCCAGCATGGTCAGGACCTCGGCCCGGTCCGGCAGGGCGTCGGGGCGTAGGGAGCCGGTCACGCGGCACTGCCGGAGGTGGCGGCGAGGGCGTCGATCCGGCGGGCGACGTCGGCGGTGAACTCGTCCAGCGTCATCAGTGCGGTGGTCTCCATCTCGTCCAGGTCGAACTTGATCCCGAACTCGTCCTCGACCTGCACCGACAGGTCGGCCAGCGCGAGCGATTCGAGGTCCAGCCCGGCCGGGCCGAGGTCGGTGGCCCCGGTGACCTCGGAGACGTCGTACTGCATGTCGGCGAGTGCCGCCAGGACGAAGGCGCGGATGCGGTCCTGCATGGTGGTGGGCTCCTTGTCGGGGTGGTGGTGCGAACGGAATCGGGGTGCGGCCGACGCGGCCGGCGCGCGGTCGAACGTACGGTCAGTCGGCGGTGGCCGCGGTCTCGCGCAGGGCGGCCGGGTCGCGCAGCAGCTTTCCGGTGGCGGTGCGGGGAAGGCGCTCCAGCCGGGCGAGCCGGCGCGGCCGCTTGTAGGCGGCCAGGCGGCGGGCCAGCCCGTCCTGGACGGAGGTGAGATCGGCCTCGGGTTCGGTGGCGAGGTAGGCCTCGATCGCGCCGCCGTCGAAGACCACCACGGCCTCGCGGACCTCGGGCAGTGCGGTGAGTGTTTGCTCGACCTCGGTGAGGTCGACCTTCAGGCCGCCGATCGAGACCTGGGAGTCCAGCCGGCCGAGCACGGTGACCAGGCCGTCGGCGGCCGGTTCGGCCGCGTCCCGGGTGTGCAGCCAGCCGTCCGACCAGCGGGTCGGATCGTCCAGCCCGGGGTAGGGGGAGGACGCCGTGCCGATCTGCAACTCGCCTTTCACCAAGCGGAGTTCCATGCCGTGCACGGGCTGCTTGGCGGGGTGGAGCGTACCGGAGAGGTCGGTGGCGATCACCCCGGTCTCGGTCATGCCGTACATGGTCCCGAGTGGGACGCCGTAGCGCTCGGTGAACAGCGCGGGCAGGCCCGGGCGGACGAGTTCGCCCGCCACGACCATCCGCCGCAGCCGGGGCAGCGGCGGGGGAGCGATCGCCCCCGCCAGCAGCTCTGCGTGGAAGGGCACCCCGATCACGGTGGTCGGCCGGCCGCTCGCGGCGACCTCGGCGAGGATGCCCGCCGCCGTCATCCGCTCCGGCACGGTGAGTGCGGCCCGGGCGTGCAGGCTGTTGAGCAGCCCGCCGACCAGACCGAGCACGTGCACCACCGAGGAGAGCAGGACGACCCGCTCGCCCTCGCCGGGGAACTCCACCAGCCTCCGGTAGCAGTCGAGTTCGCGCAGCAGGTCGGCCGCGGTGCGGGCGATGACCTTGGCCGGACCGGTGGATCCGGAGCTGAGCTGGACCAGCGCGTGTCCGGTGCGGGCCGGGCGCCCGTCCGCCAGCGGGACGGCCACCGGCTCGACTTCGGAGAAGCCGCGCAGGGCCGCCGCGGACCGATGGGCGGAGCCTACCAGCACCTGCGGGGCCAGCCGCGCCACCGCCGCGTCGACCTCGTGGTCGGTCAACCGGTGGTCGAGCAACGCGACTTGGGCGCCGAGCCGCCAGCATGCCAGCAGCACCGCGACGAACGCCACCGAGGGCGGCAGTCGCAGGGCCGCCGTTCCGCCGGGGCCGAGCCCGGTGGCCGCCAGCCGGACGGACTGCTCGTCGACCAGGGCGCGCAGGGTGTCCCGGTCGAGCGGCGCGCCGAAATGCAGGCACTCCTCGCCGCCGGGGCCCGCCAGCAGCAGCCGGTCGACCCAGGAGTCCGGGGCGTCGGAGTGCGGCAGGAAGGCAGCCGGACGTACGGAGGGGGAAAAGCCGGTCAACGCGGCTCCACACACGTGAGGGGATTTGACATGGACGCCGTTAACAAGCCCGAACGGCCGATTCCGTGGCCAGACCATGGCACAGACGTTTGGTCAAATCAAGGTCTATACCAATGTGGTTGTTGCTCCTACGCTGCCCAACCGGGACCGGCCCGCGCGTGGCCGTCCTGGAGCGAGGAATGCCCGTGGGAGTTCTCACGCCGGCCGGAATCGAGCGCGCCGCGCGCGCCCAACTCCCACCGGAAACCTGGGATTTCATCGAAGGCGGCAGCGGGGCGGAACGCACCCTGGCGGCCGACCGGGAGATGTTCGGACGCCATGCGCTGCGTCCGCGCACCCTGGTCGACGTCTCCGCCTGCGACCCCGCACGGGCCCTGTCGGGACGCCCCCGGCTCGCCGACCTGGACCGCACGGCCCTCGCACCCTGGCCCCGCCCGGTCGGCTGAACCCGAACCGTACGGAGGCGTCATCCCGGGATCACGGACAGGAAAGCGAGCCGGACCAGAAGCGCCCACCCCCGAACCCCGCGCGGCCGCTGAACCGTGCCGTACCCGAACCGCGTTCTCCCCCCAGGAGGTCCGACACATGACCGAGCAGAGCGAACGATTCCCCGGCTGGGACTGGGACGACCCCGACGGGCTGGCACCCCGCCTGGACGCCTTCAGCGAACAGGTCGCCACCTGCGACAAGCTCGAAGCGCGCCCCGACGGGCTGCCGCACGACCACGCCGGCTTCCGCGAACTCGGCATCACCGGAATCGAGTTCGCCGCGTTCCGGACCGCCCACCCGGACGGCCTCGGCACCGACCTCGCCGCCCTGCGCAGCCCCGACACCGTCACCGAACCCGGCACCCTCTACCGGGTCGACGGCGACCGCTGGTTCACCCGGCTCGACATCGCCGAACCGCTGCCCTTCGCCGACGCCAGCGTCGACTGGGTGTACGCCGAGCACCTGATCGAGCACGTCACCATGCCCGTCGCCATCGGCTGGCTGCGCGAGGCCCGCCGGGTGCTGCGCCCCGGCGGCGTGCTGCGCCTGACCACCCCCGACCTCGCCCGCTACCTGGTCGGCTACGCCACCGGCGACGGCTTCCTCACCAAGCACCGGCGCCGGCTGACCACCCTGGGCTTCGGCCCGCCGATGCCCGAGCGCCCGGCCTTCCTGGTCAACCAGATCTTCCGGTACTTCGGGCACCAGTGGATCTACGACCTGGACGAGCTGCGGCACGTCCTCACCCAGGCGGGCTTCGAGCCCGACCGGATTCGCCAGTGCGCCTACCGCCAGGGCACCCGTCCGGACGTCGCCGACCTCGACACGGCTTTCCGCACCGACGAGACCCTCTACGTCGAGGCAGACTGCTGACCTCCTCGCACCGAACGGATCCGCCCATGCCCCTGCACCCCCAGGCCGAGGCGCTGCGTGCCCGGCGCGCGAACAGCGGTACCCCGCCGCTCTACACCCTCACCCTCGCCGAGGCCCGTGCCGCCGACCTCGCGGACATCCGCGCAGTGTCCGGCACCCCCGAGCCGGTCGCCGCCGTCGAGGAGCACCGCATCCCCGGTCCCGGCGGCGAACTCGCGCTGCGGCTCTACCGCCCCGAGGCGCCGGGCCGCCGACTGCCCGCCCTGCTCTACCTGTTCGGCGGCGGCTGGACGCTCGGCTCGCCCGACACCAGCGACGCGATCTGCCGCCGGCTCACCAACGCCATCGGCTGCGTCACCGCCTCCGTCGGCTACCGGCTCGCCCCCGAACACCCCTTCCCCGCGGCGCTGCACGACTGCCGCGCCGCCCTGCGGCAACTCGTCGAACGTGCGGAGGAGTTCGGCATCGACCCGGACCGGCTCGCGGTCGGTGGCGACAGCGCCGGCGGCAACCTCACCGCCGCGCTCACCCTCCTGTTGCGCGCCGAGGGCGGCCCCATCCTGCGCCACCAGCTGCTCGTCTACCCCAACACCGACCACGGCGCCGACACCCCGTCGCTGCGCGCCCACGACGACCCGGCCCTGTTCAACCGCCGCTCCGTGGCCTGGTACTGGGGCCACTACCTGGCCGACCAGGGCGACGGCACCAGCCCGTACGCCTCCCCGCTGCGCGCCGCCACCCTGGCCGGCCTGCCGCCCGCGACCGTCCTGACCGCCGAGTACGACCCGCTGCGGGACGAGGGCGAGCAGTACGCCGAGGCGCTGCGCGCCGCCGGGGTCCCGGTGGCGCTGCGCCGCTACCAGGGCATGCCGCACGGCTTCTTCGCCATGACCGGCACCCTGGACGCCGCCGTCGAGGCCCAGGCCCACGCGGCCCGGTGTCTCCGGGAGGCGCTGCGGTGACCGGGTGGAGCGAGCGCGTCATCGCAGGGCGGGCACGGGCGAACACCTCTGCCGAGAGCGGGGGAGGGGCGGGGGCGTGAGACTCTCCCTGAACGACCTCCACGCCTCCCTGGCCGATCCGCTGCTGGATGCGATGACCTTCCTCAACGAGGTCACCACCCGCTACCCGGACGCCGTCTCCTTCGCCCCCGGCCGCCCCTACGAGGGCTTCTTCGAGCCCGAGGACGTCCCGGCCTACCTGGAGACCTACCTCGACCACCTGGCCGACCGCGGCCTCGGCCGGGACGCGGTGCGCACCGCGCTGTTCCAGTACGGACCGACCAAGGGCATCATCAACGAACTGGTCGTCCGCTCGCTGGCCAACGACGAGGGCCTGACCGTCGACCCCGGGGCCGTGGTGGTCACGGTCGGCGCCCAGGAGGGCATGCTGCTGACGCTGCGCGCCCTGTGCGCCGGCCCGGACGACGTCCTGCTGGTCAGCTCGCCCTGCTACGTCGGCGTGACCGGCGCCGCCCGGCTGCTCGACCTGACCGTCCGTCCCGTCCCCGAGGGGCCGGACGGCGGCCCAGACCCGTAGGCGGTCCGGGCGGCCGCCCGCGCG
>NZ_JAHSQD010000575.1 GCF_020103755.1 Streptomyces sp. LS1784 | reverse complement strand
GGCCCGGGGCAGGGGGCTCCGGGGTACGGCGTGCCGCCGCAGGCCGCCGCGCCGCAGGACGCGCCGTTCGCCTCCGGGAGCGGGGTGAGCGAGGTGCTCGCCTCGCACGAGGCGTCGTCCGCCCCGGCCGGCGGGACACCGGTGCCGGGCGCGGTGCCGACGCCCCCGACGGAGGAGCCGGTCGACCCGAGCGTCTGGCGCAAGCACCCCTGAGTCCGCGGCCACGGGCGTACGGGGGCATGCGGCGGCGCGACGGGAAAGGGCAAAGGGCCCCGCGGGGGAACGGGGCCCTTTGTCGGTCAGCACTCGGCGTCAGGGCCGCGCCGGTGCTGGGGTGACGGCGCCGGGGGAGGAGCGCCGTCGTGTCGGTTGGCTTCGGGGTGCGCCGTGCGGCTCCGGCGTGGGTGGCCGGCCGCGCGGGGCGCGCACGCCCGTGTGCGGCGGGTCGGCGCGCGGGTCTGCGCTGGTCCCGCGCTCACGGAGCGTGAGCTGAAAACCGCTTGCGACCTCCCTGCGGCGCGGCTGCGGAGAACACGTCACGGACCTCCTCGGTGAGCCGTGAGGCGCCGGGAGAACCGCTTACAACGAGCATCGTGATGGACGAGGGGCTCGCTCTGCAACCGGTTCGGCACAGTTGGGCAGAGAGCATTTCCCGCCGGGGTCGGCGTCGATGATCACGGTGCGTAGTGGTTCTGGTGGTTCTGGCGCACGGGGACGCGCGTAGCGGCGCGGGTCGTTCGGGGGCGTGCGCCGGGCGTGCACCGGATCGGACCGGGGGTGCGACGGCCGGTCCCGGGCGTCCCCGGACTCCGGCCGTCCCACCTCTCGGCCCAGTCGCGGCCGGGTCGCTGTCCCCTGCTGGCCGGCCGCGGCACCCGCGCACGGTCCCACGGAGCCGTGCGCCCGGCGGGCCGGGCGGCGGCACCACGTGCGCCGGTGGACTGGGATGGAGCTCCACGCGTGGTCCTGCTGCCGTACGGCGGTGCCCCCGCGGGGACGGGCGGCGCGTCTGGCGGACGCGGCGCGGCCGTACGTTCGTCAGAAGCAACGAACCGCCGCCCCGCCCGGTCACGGTCCATCGGGCGGGCAGACGAGTGAAACCGGACAGCCCGGTAGAATCGGTGTTCAGACACCCCACACCGTCCGCCGCCGCTGCCCCCACCCAGGAGGCGGCCAACGCGCGACACCTCGATACCGCTGCCGGAAGGCCGTCTGTGTCCTCTGCAATTCCCGTCCAGTCCGCGCCGGACAACGACCCCGTCCTGGTGGTCGACTTCGGCGCCCAGTACGCCCAGCTCATCGCCCGTCGGGTGCGTGAGGCGCGGGTCTACAGCGAGATCGTGCCGAGCAGCATGCCGGTCGCCGAGATGCTCGCCAAGAACCCCAAGGCGATCATCCTCTCCGGTGGCCCGTCGTCGGTCTACGAAGAGGGCGCGCCGCAGATCGACCGCGCGATCTTCGAGGCCGGTGTCCCGGTCTTCGGCATGTGCTACGGCTTCCAGCTGATGGCCAAGACGCTCGGCGGCACTGTCGACAACAACGGCGCCCGCGAGTACGGCCGCACCCCGCTGACCGTCTCCCGCACCGGCTCCACCCTGTTCGAGGGCGTCCCGGCGCAGCACTCGGTGTGGATGTCGCACGGCGACGCCTGCTCCGCCGCCCCGGAGGGCTTCGCCGTCACCGCCTCCACCGACCTGGTCCCGGTCGCGGCCTTCGAGAACGACGAGGCCCGGCTGTACGGCGTCCAGTACCACCCCGAGGTGCTGCACTCCGACCACGGCCAGCAGGTCCTGGAGCACTTCCTCTACCGCGGCGCCGGCATCGCCCCGACCTGGACCACCGGCAGCGTGGTCGAGGAGCAGATCGCCCTGATCCGTGAGCAGGTCGGCGACAAGCGCGCGATCTGCGGCCTGTCCGGCGGTGTGGACTCCGCGGTCGCGGCCGCCCTGGTGAACAAGGCCATCGGTGACCGGCTGACCTGCGTCTACGTCGACCACGGCCTGATGCGCAAGGGCGAGACCGAGCAGGTCGAGAAGGACTTCGTGGCCGCCACCGGCGTCCAGCTGAAGGTCGTCGACGCCTCCGAGCGCTTCCTGAACGCGCTGAAGGGGGTCACCGACCCCGAGGAGAAGCGCAAGATCATCGGCCGTGAGTTCATCCGGGTCTTCGAGCAGGCCCAGGCCGAGATCATCGCCGAGGCCGGCGAGCACGGCGAGTCGGTCGACTTCCTGGTCCAGGGCACCCTGTACCCGGACGTGGTGGAGTCCGGTGGCGGCACCGGCACCGCCAACATCAAGTCCCACCACAACGTCGGCGGCCTGCCCGAGGACCTCCAGTTCCAGCTGGTCGAGCCGCTGCGCAAGCTGTTCAAGGACGAGGTCCGGATGGTCGGCCAGGAGCTGGGCCTGCCGGAGGAGATCGTCCAGCGCCAGCCGTTCCCGGGCCCGGGTCTGGGCATCCGGATCGTCGGCGAGGTCACCAAGGAGCGCCTGGACCTGCTCCGCGACGCCGACGCGATCGCCCGCGAGGAGCTGACCGCGGCCGGCCTGGACCGCGAGATCTGGCAGTGCCCGGTCGTGCTGCTCGCCGACGTCCGCAGCGTGGGCGTGCAGGGCGACGGCCGCACCTACGGCCACCCGATCGTGCTGCGCCCGGTCTCGTCCGAGGACGCCATGACCGCCGACTGGTCGCGCCTGCCGTACGACGTGCTGGCGAAGATCTCCACCCGGATCACCAACGAGGTCCGCGACGTGAACCGCGTCGTCGTCGACGTCACCAGCAAGCCCCCGGGCACCATCGAGTGGGAGTAGCACTCCCGCCGGCCGCCGGGGCGCGTATTCGTCCTGAGGCCGATGCCTGAACGGCCGCGCCGTCGTTCCCTCCAGTAGGGGAACGACGGCGCGGCCGTTCGTGGTGCGGGAGCTGTTTTCCGGGAGGGGCTTCCCACCGAAAGCGGCCGGGAGCGGGCAGAATGCGGACCGGACCTGTCAGGCAGTGGCAGGCGGCGAGGGAAGGTGTGAGGGATGTCGGAGGCCAGCAACTCGGTGCCGGCCGGTGGGGGAGCGGCCGGCCGGGCCGACCGGGCAGTGCAATGGCGGGCGCTCGCGTCGACGTACGCGCTGCTGCCGCTGCGGATCTTCCTCGGCGTCACCTTCGTCTACGCCGCCCTGGACAAGCTCTCCGACGCCCACTTCCTGGCCGGGGCGGGCGACCCTGCCTCCTTCGTCTCGCAGACCCAGGCCGCCAAGGCGGGCGGCAGCCCGATCTCCTTCCTGCTCGGCCCCGCCCTCGACCACCCGACCCTGTTCGCGCTCGCCATCGCCTTCGGCGAGCTGGCGGTCGGCCTCGGCACCCTGCTCGGTCTCTGGGGCCGCGCCGCCGCGCTCGGCGGCGCACTGCTCAACCTCAGCCTGTGGCTGACCGTCAGCTGGAGCGTCACGCCGTACTACCTCGGCAACGACCTGGTCTACCTGATGGCCTGGACCCCGCTGCTGCTGGCCGGCACGCCGTACCTCTCGGTGGACGGCTACCTGGCCCGCCGGGCCGAGCGGGACCGCGCGCGGGGGCTGGGCGAGGACCACGTCAAGCGCCGGGCCGTGGTGGACGGCGGGATCGCGGCTGTCGCGATCGGCGGGGCCGGGCTGCTCACCGGCTCGCTGACCCGGACCTTCGGCCGGGACAGGTCGGCCGCCGCCAAGGAGCCGGCGGCCCCGGTCTCCGCCGCCCCGGTCTCCGCCGCCCCGGTCTCTGCCGCCCCGGTCTCCGGGGCCCCGGTCTCCGAGGCCCCGGCACTGGCCCCCGCGGTGCCCGCCGCGAGCGTGCCGGTCGGCGGCTCGGCCCAGGTCAAGGACCCGGTCACCGGTGACGCCGTCTACATCGTGCAGCCCAAGGCCGGCCAGTACTGCGCGTTCTCCGCGGTGTGCACCCACACCGGCTGCGCCGTGGACGCGCCGAAGGACGGCCGGCTGTACTGCCCCTGCCACGGCTCCCGGTTCGACGCCGCGACCGGTGCGGTGATCAACGGGCCGGCGGTCAAGCCGCTGCCCAGGTACGCCGTCAGCAAGAACGGGGACCAGCTGACCCTGGGCCCGCAGCAGAGCTGAGGACCCAGGGCCGGCCAGGGCTTTTCCTCGCGGTTGTCCCGCGCGGTCATTCCTCGCGGTCCGGCCGGCCGCGCCGGGCCACCGCCGCGACCGCGCCGGCCAGACCGCCGACGCCGAGCACGATGAAGGTGACCGGGATGACGATCCGCCCGTTCACCGACTGGTCGTTGAGCGCCGCGACCAGGTAGAGCACGGCGATCACGGTGAACAGCGCGCCCGCGATCAGCGAGAACAGGTCGAGCCGGTGCTTCCTCACTGCTGGACCACCTTGATGTTGCCGAGCCCGATTCCGAGTTCGAGATTGAGGGTGCCCTTGGCCGGCTGCCCGCCGGCAGGGCCGATCAGGTAGTTGTGCCGCCCGGTACTGTCGCTGCGCTCACCGGGGACGGTGACGTTGCCCAGGCCGATCCGGGTCACCAGGTTCACCGTCACGTCGTCCGGCACGGTGACGGTCATGTCGCCGGTGCCGAGGTCGACCTTGGTGGCGAGGGTGGCCCCGGCCGGGTCGACCGCGGACAGGTCCAGCCTGATCTGTCCGGCGCCCAGGTTGTACCGGTCGTGCAGGTCGGCCGCCGAGGCGACGGTCCAGTCGCGTTCGCCGACCGCGTTGCGCATGGAGTCCGGCGAGTGGCCGACGAAGGCCAGCGCCAGGGTGAGCAGCAGACCGGTCACCGCCAGCCTGCGGGCCCGGCCGAACTTCGCACCGACCAGCAGCGTCAGGCCCACCACCAGCAGCGCGGTGGCCAGCACCGTCGCGCCCAGCACGGTGGGGTTGTGGTGGTCGGAGGAGGCGGCCCAGACCGCGGCGCCCGCGCCGACCGCCAGCAGGAAGCCGAAGAAGCCGAGCGCCGAGCGCTCCCGGGGGTGCCGTACGGCGGCGGGCGCGGGGCCGTGCGTCGCACGCTCCTTGCGCAGCGGGTCGCCCTCCGGCAGGTCGGCGCGCTGCCACCAGGGCCGGGC
>NZ_JAHSQD010000574.1 GCF_020103755.1 Streptomyces sp. LS1784 | reverse complement strand
GGGGGCGTGGCCGGGGCGCTCGCGGTGTCGGTGGCACCAGGGGCCGGGGTCGTGCCCGCGCCGCCCGGGGCCGGAGTGCCACTCGCGCCGGCTCCCGCACCACCGGTCGCACCGCCGGTCGGGGCGGTGGTCGGGGCGGTGGTCGGGGACGGCTTGCAGCCCTCCTGCTTGGCCATCGCCGCGCCGAGGTCACCGCGCTGGAGCTTGCTCTGCGCCTGGGTGGAGAGCGAGGCCAGCTGCTGCACCTGGTCGGCCACGCTGCGCAGCCCGTCCGCGAACTTGGCCTGGTCGTTGTTGGGCAGCGCGTCCAGCTTCTTCTGGACCTCCACGTAGCCGTCGGCCGCCTTCTTCAGCTCGTCGACGGTGTCCTTCTGGAGGGCCGCACCGTCCTTCACCTTGGGCGCACCGGCCGCGTCGATGGCGGCCGCTATGTCCTGGTTGGTCTTGGCCAGCCGCCCGATGTCCGTGGAAAGCCGCTTCTGGAGGTCGGCCGGGACCTCGCCGGTCTTCACCTGGCCGGTGTCGGCGAGCGCGGTCTGCGCCTGGGCGATCGGGTCCTTGGCCGCGCCACAGACGTTCGACGCCCAGGACTCCAGCTGCTTGCTGTTGTCGTCGCCGCCGCAGCCGACGGCGCCGAACGCGAGCAGCACGCCGAGGGCGGGTACGGCCAGCAGTCGCTTGTTCACCGGGAGAAGCCTTTCGGTTTCGGTCGTCATCGGTCGTCGAACCTACACGGCCGGTGTCCGTCCCCTGCTTCCCGGTTCCCCGCCCCGCTGCCCGCCCTGCCGTTCGCCCCTTCGGTGTCCGTCCCGGCGTGGACCGTCCGCAACACTCGGGCATCACCGTTCAACCGCGCCCAGGACGTTGCAGGGACTGGCCGGCCGGCACTCGCCGTCGTACGAGGTCGGCGTCGGACCGTACGGCAGCACGAGGCTGTCGCCGTCGGTCCAGAAGGCGACCGTGCCCGGTTCCACGACCTGCCGGGCCCCGTCCCCGCGTGGCACGCCGACGGGCGTGCCGAAGCAGACCTCCTCGCCCCGGGTGCCGGCCGACGAGCTGATCGGCGGCTCCGCCCGGAGCGTTTCGGTGGTGGGGGTGGCCGTTGAGGTGGCGGTGATCTGCCCGACCGGCCACAGGACGCGGTTCCGCTTGTCCGTCCTCTTCCGCGACGAGGCCCGATCGATGATCGGACCCGGTCGTGCCGGAGCAGCGGACCGCCGGGATCAACATGCTGTCAACGCACGACCAGGGGCTGGACGCCAGCCCTCCGGGCGCGTACGCAAACGGTGCGTACGCAAACGCGGAAGAGACGCCTCAGACCGCGATGGAGGCGATCGAAACCGGCCAGCTCATCCGGATCAGGCCACCGTCCGTGCCGTTGGTGACCTCCAGGTCCTCGACCAGGCCGGTGATCACGGCGAGGCCCAGGGTGTCCTCGTCCGGCTCGCCGCCCTCCGCGGCGCCGGAGGCCGGGGCGGCGGCGGGGCCGGCCTCGTCCTCGACCTCAATGAGGAAACGCTTCTCCTGATCGGTCAGCGCGACCCGGACCGTGCCGCCGATGCCGCCACGCTGGTGCAGGCCGACTGCGCGGGAGCACGCCTCGCCGACCGCGAGTCGTACCTCGTCGAGCACCGACTCGTCGACCCCGGCCCGTCTGGCGACGGCCGCGGCGACCAGTCGGGCCGTCCGCACGTGCTCGGGAAGCGCGCTGAATCGAAGTTCGACGGTTGCCATCTCTCCCCCTCGGGGTGCTCCGACAGGGGCCGGAGGTCCGGCCCCTGCGGGCCGGCAGAACCGGCCCAGAGGCGCCCGAGGACGCTCCGGGCCACACGGGCCCGGGCACCCGGACGCGAGGAACGGGCGGGGCCGACCGCACGGGCCGGCCCGGCCGCGTCAGTCGGTCGCGTTGACCGCGTCGTCCACCGAGGTGTGAATCGGGAAGACCTTGGTCAGGCCGGTGATGCGGAAGATCTTCAGGATGCGCTCCTGGTTGCAGACGAGGCGCAGCGAGCCCTCGTGAGCGCGCACCCGCTTCAGACCGCCCACCAGCACACCGAGGCCGGTCGAGTCGAGGAAGTCAACGCCCTCCATGTCGACGACGAGGTGGTACTTGCCGTCGTTGACGAGCTCGACCAGCTGCTCCCGCAGCTTCGGGGCGGTGTACACATCGATCTCGCCGCCAACCTCGACGACCGTACGATCGCCGACTGAACGGGTCGACAGGGACAGGTCCACGGAACCTCCAGCACCTTGCCTTGCTACGTCATGTGCGATCCTCGGCCGGACGGCCGCCACCGCATGGTCGCGAGCCCCGGGCGCGCCCAGCCAACGCGTGGCAAGCCTCAGCGCTGCGACCCACGGCCATTCGGCCGTCACGGCCACATTCAACCACCTGCGACCATGCCCGCACGATGGCTTACGACGATTCTCCGTCACGCCGGTGACACACTGGGTCCCCATGCCGCCCCGACACAGCCCGCCCGAGGCACTGCTCACAACCCTGGCCGCCGGCCGAGGGCGGTCCGACCGGCTCACCCATACGGAGCACCTTCCCGCCCGAGCCGCGCGTTATTCACCGTGGCCCGACTCGATCCGTCCGGAGGTCGTGGCCGCTGCGCGCGCCGTCGGGGTGGAACAGCCGTGGGCGCACCAGGCAGAAGCGATGAATCTGGCCAAAAGCGGCCAGACTGTGGTGATCGCCACAGGCACCGCCTCGGGCAAGTCGCTGGGCTATCTGGCCCCGGTGCTCAGCGACCTGCTGGACGGCACCGAGGCCCGCAACGGCCGCGGCGCCACCGCGCTCTACCTGGCCCCGACCAAGGCGCTCGCCGCCGACCAGCGCCGCCGGGCCGCCGAGCTCGCCCCACCGAGGGTCCGCGCCGCCCTGTACGACGGCGACACCCCGCCCGAGGAGCGCGAGTGGGTCCGCCAGTACGCCTCCTACGTGCTCACCAACCCGGACATGCTGCACCGGGGCATCCTGCCCGGCCACGCCCGCTGGTCCTCCTTCCTCAAGGCGCTGCGCTACGTGGTCGTGGACGAGTGCCACAGCTACCGGGGCGTGTTCGGCTCGCACGTCGCCCAGGTGCTGCGGCGTCTGCGCCGCGTCTGCGCCCGGTACGGTTCGTCACCCACCTTCCTGCTGGCCTCCGCCACCACCGCCGACCCGGCCGCGACCGCCCGGCGGCTGACCGGCCTGCCGGCCGTGGCCGTCACCGAGGACGCCTCGCCGCGCGGGCCGATGGTCTTCGGCCTCTGGGAGCCGCCGCTGACCGAGAACGTCGGCGAGCACGGCGCGCCCGTGCGCCGCACCGCGACCGCCGAGGCCGCGCACCTGCTCACCGACCTGGTCGAGCGGGAGACCCGCACCGTCGTCTTCGTCCGTTCCCGGCGCGCCGCCGAGCTCGTCGCGCTCCAGGCCCAGGACCAGCTCGGCCGCCCGCTCGCCGGACGGGTGGCCGCCTACCGCGGCGGCTACCTCGCCGACGAACGCCGGGCCCTGGAGCGCGACTTGCACACCGGCCGACTGCTCGGCCTCGCCTCCACCTCCGCTCTCGAACTCGGCGTCGACATCTCCGGCCTCGACGCCGTCCTGATGGCCGGCTATCCCGGCACCCGGGCCTCGCTCTGGCAGCAGGCGGGCCGGGCGGGCCGGGAGGCCCAGGGCGCGCTGGCCGTCCTGATCGCCCGGGACGACCCGTTGGACACCTACCTGGTGCACCACCCGGAGGCGCTGTTCGCGGCCCCCGTCGAGGCCACCGTGCTCGACCCCGACAATCCGCACGTGCTCGCCCCGCACCTGTGCGCGGCCGCCGCCGAACTCCCGCTCACCGATGCCGACCTGGAGCTGTTCGGGCCGTCCACCGCGCCGCTGCTGCCGGTCCTGGAGCGGCGCGGCCTGCTGCGCCGGCGCAGCGACGGCTCCTGGTACTGGACCCGTCGCGAGCGCGCGGCCGACGCGGTGGACCTGCGCGGCAGCGGCGGCAGCCCGGTGCAGATCGTCGAGGCCGACACCGGCCGACTGCTCGGCACGGTGGACGCCGCGGCCGCGCACACCACCGTCCACACCGGGGCCGTCCACCTGCACCAGGGCCGCACCTACCTGGTCCGGGAGTTCGACCTGGACAGCTCCGTCGCCCTGGTCGAACCGGCCGACCCGCCGTACACCACGGCCGCCCGCGACATCACCTCCATCTCCGTCCTCGACACCGACACCACCGTGGACTGGGGCGATGGCCGGCTCAGCTTCGGCTCGGTGGAGGTGGTCAACCAGGTGGTCGGCTACCTCCGCAAGCGGATCTCCACCGGGGAGATCATGGGCGAGACCAAACTCGACCTGCCGCCCCGCACGCTGCGCACCCGCGCGGTCTGGTGGACCGTCACCGAAGACCAGCTGCTCGACGCGGACATCCCGCTCGACCAGCTGCCCGGCGCAGCCCACGCGGCCGAGCACGCCTCGATCGGGCTGCTGCCGCTGTTCGCCACCTGCGACCGGTGGGACATCGGCGGCGTCTCCGTCCCGCTGCACCCCGACACCGGCCTGCCGACCGTGTTCGTGTACGACGGCCACCCGGGCGGGGCCGGCTTCGCCGAACGCGGCTTCCAGCGGGCGGTCCAGTGGCTGACGGCCACCCGGACGGCGATCGCCTCCTGCGAGTGCGAACGAGGCTGCCCCTCCTGCGTCCAGTCGCCCAAGTGCGGCAACGGGAACGACCCGCTGGACAAGGCCGCCGCCGTCCGGCTCCTGGACGTCCTGCTGGCCGGGGCGCCCGGGGCTGCGGACGAGCAGAACGGGCCGGACACGCAGAACGGGCGGGAGACGCAGGACGGGCCGGGGACGCAGGACGGGCCGGGGACGCAGGACGGGCCGGGGACGCAGGACGAACCAGGGACACAGGCCGGGCCGGGAACACCGGACGGGCGGGAGGCGGCCTCGGGACCGAACGGTGGAGCCCCGGCCGGTTCATGAGGCCACCGCCGCAGTGCTCGGGCCTCCGCCCGGCCCGCCGTCCGGAACGCCCTCAGGGCCGGTGACCGGGGCCCGAGCCGGCCCGGCTCGGGCCC
>NZ_JAHSQD010000573.1 GCF_020103755.1 Streptomyces sp. LS1784 | reverse complement strand
CCGCCGGGCAGCGGGCCGGCCGCCGCTCCGTCCGGGACCGGCTCGCCGAACTCGCCGGGCGGCTGACCTCGCCGCCCGCGATCAGCCGCTGGTAGCCGGGGCCGGCCCCCGGGTTCGCCGGACGGTCGGTTCGCCGGCGGTCGAAAACCCTTTGCGGAGGCGGCGAGCGCCGTCCGAGGATGACGGTTCGTGAACGTCGACGAACCCCCGCATCCCCCCGTGCCCGGTCGCGCCCGGACGCTGCTGCGCTCGCTGACGCCCGACCTGTCCCCCTAACGCGCCTCGCGGGACTTCCGCTACCTGTGGACCTCCGGCTGCGTCACCAGCTTCGGCGGCTTCCTGACCCTCATCGCCGTGCCGATGCAGATCAAGGAGCTCACCGGGTCCTCCTTCGCGGTCGGCCTGATCGGCGCCGTCGAACTCGTGCCGCTGATCGTCTTCGGCCTGTGGGGCGGTGCCCTCGCCGACGCCCTGGACCGCCGGAAGCTGGTGCTGCGGGCGGAGGTCGCGCTCGGCCTACTGGCCGGGCTGCTGCTGCTCAACGCCCTGCTGCCGGACCCGCTGCTCTGGCCGATCTACCTGGTCGCCGCGCTGGTCGCGGCCGCCGACGGCATCCAGCGCCCGGCACTGGACTCGCTCCTCCCCCGGCTCGTCCCGCACCAGCACCTGACCGCCGCGTTCGCCCTCAAGTCGCTGTACCACAACGCCGCTTCGGTGGCCGGCCCGGCGCTGGCCGGCGTCGTGGTGGCCTTCGCCGGGGTGCAGACCGCGTACGCGCTGGACGTCCTCTCCTTCGCCGTCTCGCTGCTGCTGCTCGTCCGGATCAAGGCCGTGCCGCCGCTCACCGGCGCCGAGCGGCCGTCCCTCCGGGCGGTGCTCACCGGCGTCCGCTACGCGTGGAGCCGCAAGGACCTGCTCGGCACCTACGCGATCGACCTCTGCGCCATGCTGTTCGCCTACCCGGTGGCCGTCTTCCCGTTCCTGGCCTCGGAGTTGGGGGCGGACTGGGCACTCGGCCCGATGTACGCGGCCTCGGCCCTGGGCGCCCTGCTGGTCGGCGCGACCAGCGGCTGGACCTCCCGCATCCACCGGCACGGGCGGCTGCTGGTGGTCGCCGCCGTCGGCTGGGGCGCGGCGATGGCGCTCGCCGGACTGACCGAGCACATCTGGCTGGTGCTGCTCGGCCTGGCGCTGGCCGGCGGCGCCGACGAGATCAGCGGGCTCGCCCGCTCGACCATGTGGAACCAGTCCATCCCGGACGAGCTGCGCGGCCGGATGGCCGGCGTCGAACTGCTCAGCTACTCCGTCGGCCCGCAGCTCGGCCAGGTCCGGGCCGGCACCATGGCCGGACTGGTCGGCGTGCGGGCCGCCGTCTGGGCCGGCGGCGCCGCCTGCGTCGTCGCCGTGCTCGCCGTCGCCGCCGCCCTGCCGAAGCTGCTCGCCTACGACGACCGCACCGACCCGCACGCCGCCGCCGTCCGCGCCGAGCACGAACGCTCCGAACGGGAGGCCGCCCCGGCGGCGTGACGGAACCGGGCGGCCCCGGTGTTCCGGTCGCGTCGACCGCGCCGGCCGGGGGCTACTCGCCCTTCTCCTCGGGCTGGTCGCTCCAGCGCGGGTCGTTGCGCCACTCCCGGTTGCGCTCGTCCGCGATCCGCAGCGCCTGGGCGGCCTCGTCGGGGGTGGCGTACGGTCCCAGGCGGTCCTTCGCCGGGCACTCCGGGCCCTCTTCCACCTTGTTGTGCTTGATGCAGTAGAACCACTCGCCGGGCTTGCCGGTCGGCTTGCGGTTGAATCCGAGGGGCATGGCGCTCTCCCGTTCAGAAGGCCAGAAGGATGGGTCGGTACCGATCATTCCCCGCCCCGGGCGGGGCCGCACACCACCCGGGGCGGTGGGGCCCGGCGACTAGACTCGCGGCATGGCTCTCGTACCCGGCATCCAGTCCCCCACCCGCAAGGTCCCGGCGCACATCGCGCGCCCCGAATACGTCGGCAAGCCCGCGCCGACGCCGTACACCGGGCCCGAGGTGCAGACCGCCGAGACGATCGAGAAGATGCGGATCGCGGGCGGGATCGCCGCCCGGGCGATGGAGGAGGCGGCCAAGCTGATCGCCCCCGGCGTCACCACCGACGCGCTGGACGCCGTCGCCCACGAGTACATGTGCGACCACGGCGCCTACCCGTCCGACCTCGGCTACCGGGGCTTCCCCAAGTCCGTCTGCACCTCGATCAACGAGGTGATCTGCCACGGCATCCCGGACTCGACCGTGCTCCAGGACGGCGACATCGTCAACATCGACGCCACCGCGTACATCCACGGGGTGCACGGCGACCTCAACGCCACCTACCTGGTCGGCGACGTGGACGAGGAGTCCCGGCTGCTGGTCGAGCGCACCCGGGAGTCCCTCAACCGGGCGATCAAGGCGGTCAAGCCGGGTCGTCAGATCAACGTCATCGGGCGGGTCATCGAGTCCTACGCCAAGCGCTTCGACTACGGCGTGGTGCGGGACTTCACCGGACACGGCATCAACACGTCGTTCCACTCCGGCCTGATCATCCCGCACTACGACAGCGAGCGGGCCACCGAGGTGATCAAGCCGGGCATGACCTTCACCATCGAGCCGATGCTGACCCTCGGCACGTACGACTACGAGATCTGGGCGGACGGCTGGACGGTCGTCACCAAGGACCGCAAGCGCACCGCCCAGTTCGAGCACACCCTCGTGGTCACGGCGGACGGCGCGGAGATCCTCACCCTGCCGTAACGCCGCGGCGCCGTGCCGCCCGGGCGTCGTCAGCCGATCAGCCACTGCTCCTCGGCGACGGCGCCCACCTCGGTGCAGGCGTCGGTGAGCACGTCCAGGACGCGCAGCGGGTCGGGCAGCGGCTGCTCGGGCCCGCGCAGCCACTGCACCCGGGAGCCGTCCGGCAGCGCGGCCGGCGGCAGCAGGGTGTACGAGCCGCGGCAGTGCCAGCGCAGCCCGGGGTGCTCGGACATGGTGTCCGGGGTGGAGTCGAGCGCGCTCGGCCACCACTCGTCCTCGTCCTGCGGGGTACCGCGGGTGGCGGTGAAGAACAGGTAGCGGTCCTCGCCGACGGCGGCGACCGGTCCGTCGACGCCCAGCGCGGTCAGCCGCTCCAGCGCCAGCCGTCCGGCCTCCGCCGGGACGTCCAGCACGTCGTGCACCCGGCCGGTGGCGGTGATGAAGTTGGCCTGCGGGTCCCGGGCGAGCCAGCGGGAGAGCTGCTCGGGATCGGTGGTGGCCTGGGTCTGCCAGGCGAAGGAGACCGGGTGCTGGGCGGGGGCCGGACAGGCCACCCGGTCACAGGAACACCGGTAGCCGGCCGGGTGGGCGGCGGGCGCGAGCGGGAATCCGGCGCGCACCGCGCCGAGCAGCTGATCGAGTCCGGCCGGGCCGTCCGCGCCCCCCGCCCGCTGACGATCACGCTTCTGCCACCAGGTCGTCCACCTGCTGCCGGCTTCCATCGGGCCCCTTCCGCGCAACTGCCGTGCCTGGTGCGACACAGCGTTCGACGTTCCACTCCGACGCAACGCACGGCGCCCCCGGCTGCTTCCCGGGGTGCTCGGCCCTGACGTCCGCGCCCTGCCGGCCGCTGCCCGGGGTCACCGGACGGCCGACGCCCGGGTCACGGTACGCAGTCACGGCAGCACGCTGTCCGCGCCAAATCGGCCGGAGGGCGCGCGAATTCGCGCCTCGCCCGGCCCGTACGGGGCCCGCTGACCCGGGTGGACCCCGAGGGCGTAACAGGAAGGATAAGGGTGCGGAGGGCCTTCGGATGACCGGGGGCGGTGCCTCTCCGGTCACACTCGCGGTGATGCCCACGGGCGCACCCCGGGCACACTCCCGGCACGCCACCCTCACGAGGCCTCCCGCCCGCCCTCCCGTCCCGGAGCCCCCGGTCGCCCCGGTTCCCCCTCCCGCACGGGCCGGTCCGCGGTCACCCGCGGAGGTGAGACCCTGGAGGGATGAAGAGCGCGGACACCGAATTCGTCGGCGGCCCCCTGGACGGCAGGATCCTCCCCATCCCGCTGGGGCCGATACTCGGCGTGCCCAAGAAGTACAAGGTCCCGGTCCCCGCGCACGGCGAGGCCCCCGCGCGCACACTGGTGTACGTCCGGAGCAAGCAGGTTCGGGGCCTGAGCTGGTTCTGGCGCTACGAGTACGACGAGGCGGCCACCGCCCGCGCCTCCGGCTGACGGGCCGCACGCCTCGTCGTCGCCCTTCGTTCGCCTCCCGGGGAGGTCGGCATGGCGAGGACGGCACGGCACCCGAGGAACCGCTCGCGGGCGGTCGGGCACCACAACCGGCAGGTCGCCGGCGTCACCGGGGTGCTGCTCCTGGTGGTGTGCCTCTACAGCGTGGCCATCGAACCGAACGCCTGGCTCTGGTTCGGCTGGACGGTGCTGCTGCTGGTGTGCGTGGCGCTGTTCGTGGTCCGGCCGTGAGGCCCTCCCCCGGGCCGCCCGGGCAGCAGTACCGCCCGTCCCGTTCCCCCACGGACTCTCTCCCCGGGGCTGTCAGTCATCCTCGGCGAGGATGAGGTACAGCTTCTTCCGGGCCTCGGTCAGCACCGCCAGACCCTTGGTGCGCTGCGCCTCGGTGCCGGTGGCCATGACCTGGCGGATCGCCTGGTCGACGGCGGCGAGTGCCTGGCCGACCTCCTGGACGGCCTCCCAGTCGACCTCCCGGCCGGCCTCCGCCCACGGCTCGGCCGGCCCGGCGTCGGCCTCGGCCCGGCCCGCCTCGGTGAGCGACACCAGCCGCTTGCCGCCGACCTCCTCCGCGGTGATCAGGCCCTCCTCCTCCAGCAGCTGGAGGTTGGGGTAGATCGACCCCGGGCTGGGCCGCCAGGCCCCGCCGGTCCGCTCGGTGATCTCGGCGATCATCTCGTAGCCGTGCATCGGCCGCTCCTTGAGCAACGCCAGCAGCGAGGCCCGGACGTCACCGCGCCGGGCCCGCCCGCCGCGCCGCGCGTGCGGACCACCGCGCCGGCCACCGTGCCCACCGAAGCCGTGGCCGTACGGGCCGCCCATCGGCCGGC
>NZ_JAHSQD010000572.1 GCF_020103755.1 Streptomyces sp. LS1784 | reverse complement strand
GCTCCGGCCCCGGTCGCCGCCGCCCCGGCCGCCGCGCCGAAGGCCGCCGCCGCGCCGTCCGCCCTGCGCGGCCAGACCGTCAAGATGACCCGCATGCGCAAGGTCATCGGCGACAACATGCTGAAGGCGCTGCACGAGCAGGCGCAGCTGACCAGCGTGGTCGAGGTGGACGTCACCAAGATCATGTCGCTGCGCGCCAGGGCCAAGGAGGGCTTCCTGGCCCGCGAGGGCGTCAAGCTCTCCCCAATGCCGTTCTTCGTCAAGGCCGCCGCCCAGGCGCTGAAGGTCCACGCGGTCGTCAACGCCCGGATCAACGACGCCGAGGGCACGGTCACCTACTTCGACACCGAGAACATCGGTATCGCGGTGGACTCCGAGAAGGGTCTGATGACCCCGGTCATCAAGGGTGCGGGCGACCTCAACATCGCCGGCATCTCGAAGAAGACCGCCGAGCTGGCCACCAAGGTCCGCGACAGCAAGATCACCCCGGACGAGCTGTCCGGCGCCACCTTCACCATCAGCAACACCGGCTCGCGCGGTGCGCTGTTCGACACCGTGATCGTGCCGCCGAACCAGGTCGCCATCCTGGGCATCGGCGCCACCGTCAAGCGCCCGGTGGTCATCGAGTCCGACGGCGGCACCGCCATCGGCATCCGCGACATGGTCTACCTGTCGCTCTCCTACGACCACCGCCTGGTGGACGGCGCCGACGCCGCCCGCTACCTGGTCTCGGTCAAGGAGATCCTGGAGGCCGGCGAGTTCGAGGTCGAGCTCGGCCTCTGACCCCGCCAGGTCCCCGCGGAACCCCGCGCACGGAACCCCGCGTCGTCCCCGGACGGCGCGGGGTTCCGCCGTTCCCGGCCCCTGGCCGCACCGGGTCGTGGGCCCGCACCGAGTCGCGGCATGCGCGGACGCGGCCGACCGGGGATGCTGGAGCGGTGATGGACGAGACGGACTTCTGGCAGATCATCGACGAGACCCGGGACGCCGCGGACGGCGACCCCGACGAGCAGGCCGACCTGCTGGTGGAACGGCTCCTCCAGCTGACCCCGGACGACGTGATCGACTTCGCCCGGCTGTTCCAGGCGCGGTTTCAGCGCGCCAACCGCTACGACCTGTGGGGCGCGGCCTACCTGCTGCTCGACGGCGCCTCCGACGACACCTTCGACTACTTCAGGTACTGGCTGATCGGCCAGGGCCGGGAGGTCTTCGAGGGCGGGCTGGCCGAACCCGACGACCTGGCGGACCTGCTGCCCGAGTTCGACGAGGAGGAGGACGGCGAGGCCGAGGACCTCGGCTACGCCGCCGACGAGGCGTACGAGCAGCTGACCGGGCTGCCGCTGTCCGAGGTGGGCGGGCGGCAGACCGGACGGCCGTCCGGACCGGCCCTGGACTTCGACGACCCGGACGTCATGGCGAAGCGGTTCCCCAGGCTCTGGGAGCGGTACGGGGACTGAGGCGGGTCAGGTGCTGCTGCCGGAGGAGCTGTCCTGCCTGATGCCCCTGAGGATCTGGTCCAGCACCGAGACGTCCGGCGCGGCCGGGTTGTCGTCCACACCGCCCTCCATGACCACGTAGCCGCCGCCCTTGGCCGGGAGGGCGGCCAGCAGGACGTAGCCCTGGGTGCCGTCGGTGGTGCGGATGTGCCAGCGGGTGGCGTAGCCGAGCACCCCGGCCACGCTGACGTACCCGGAGCCGGAGTCGGTGTGCGAGCTGACGCCGGAGAAGATCTGCCCGGCGTAGACGGGCATCTGGGCGTCGGCGGCCGCCTTGGGCGAGGAGCCCTGGATGGTGTCCTTCTCGACCGAGAACTGGCCGCGGATGCAGGAGCTGCCGTCCGGGCAGGTGTAGCGGCCGGTGCCGAGGTAGACCGTCGAGTGCGGCGGGTTGCTCGACACCTCCCAGCCGTCGAGGACCGGCACCGTGATCGCGTGCTGCGCGTCGGGGACGGTGCTCTTGACCGCCGGCAGGGGCTTGGGCACCGTGGGGCTGCTGGTGGGCACGGTCGGGCTGGGACTCGCCTTGGGGCTGCTGCTCTGGGTCACGGTGACCGTGGGGTCCGGGGTCGGCTCCGCCCGCGGGTCGTCGCCGCCGCTGAACGCGATCCCGGCGACGATCCCGCCCACGGCCAGCACCGCGACCGCGATGCCGATGATCAGGCCGGTCTTCGGCTTGGCTGCCGGGGCCGGCGGTGGGTAGCCCGGGTAGCCGTAACCGGGGCCCTGGACCGGGTGGCCGCCCTGGGCCTGGCCCTTGTAGGCGTCCTGGCCGGAGTAGCCGTATCCGGGTGCCGGGGAGCCGTCCTGGCCCGGGTAGCCGTAGGCCGGGGCCGTGGGGCCGCCGGGGTAGCCGTAGCCGGGCCGCTGGTCGGACGGCTGCCAGGTCTGGGTGGGTGCGTCGGCGAGCCCGCCCGCGACGCCGCCCTGGAGCGGCCGGACCTCGTTGGTCCAGGCGTTGCCGTCCCACCAGCGCTCGTGACCGGGGGTGCCGTTCGCACCCGGGACCGGGTACCACCCGGGAGGCGTCGAGTTGCTCACGGGCGTACGGTACCCGGCGCGGAGGCGGTCCGGACAGGGCG
Organism: Streptomyces sp. LS1784; assembly: GCF_020103755.1. Taxonomy (GTDB): domain Bacteria; phylum Actinomycetota; class Actinomycetes; order Streptomycetales; family Streptomycetaceae; genus Kitasatospora. The sequence continues at coordinate 2,521 of NZ_JAHSQD010000572.1, read as the reverse complement.
GGATCGTCACGACTCTGCACCACCCGGCAGGCGGCCAACCACCGCTTCCGGCAGGCCTGTTCGGACCGTCGGCGGGTGGTTGACGGGTGGGCCCGGTGGGCTCGGTGGGCCCGGTGGGCTCGGTGGGCCCGGTGCGCCCGGTGGGCCCGGTCGGGTGACCGGCGGGGTTCAGTCGGCCAGTGGGCGGGCCATCCAGATGTCGTCCACGTACCGGCCGTCGATCAGGAACTCCTCGGCCAGCGAGCCCTCGACGACGAAGCCGCAGCTCTCGTAGAGCCGGCGGGCCGGGGCGTTCCAGCCGAGCACCCGCAGGCTCATCTTGCGGGCGCCCTCGGCGCGGGCCGCCGCGCAGGCCGCCTCGACCAGCCGGCGGCCGATGCCCCGGCCGCGGACGGTGCCGTCGACGGCCAGGCCCTGGATCTGCCGCACGTGCCGGTTGCACACCAGCGGGGTGGACGGGACCTGACGGATGTAGCCGACGATCCGGCCCTCCAGCACGGCCAGCAGGAACTGCTCGGGGGTGTGCCGCTCGTCGAAGACCGAGTCCTCGGCGGGCGGTTCCGGGGAGACGTCGGACAGGAATGACCAGGACGCGTGGTTGAGGACGGCGAGCTCGCGCTCGTCCTCGCTCCGCGCCGTACGGATGATCAGATCGTCGTCAGGCATGCGGGTCATGCTAACGGCGTGCATGCGAACGTGACGGGCGGTCGGGGAACGCCGCAGGAGCACGCGGGAGCTGCGAGGATGGGCGCATGCGCATCGCTGTCACGGGTTCCACGGGTTTGATCGGTTCGGCGCTCGTCCGCTCCCTGCTGGCGGACGGCCACGAGGTGGTCCGGCTGGTCCGGCACCGGTCGAAGACGGGCCCACGGCCGGACGGCAGCACCGCGATCGGCTGGAACCCGCTGCTCGGCGAGGTCGAGCGGGACGGGCTGGCCGGGGTCCAGGCCGTGGTGCACCTGGCGGGCGCCGGGGTCGGCGACCACCGCTGGACGGACTCCTACAAGCGGGAGATCCGGGAGAGCCGGGTGTACGGCACCGAGACGCTGGCCGTCGCCCTGGCCGGGCTCAAGGAGCCGCCGCAGGTCCTCGTGAGCGCCTCCGCGGTCGGCTGGTACGGGCAGACCGGTGACCGGGTGATCGACGAGGACTCCCCGGCCGGCGACGACTTCCTGGCCGAGGTCTGCCGGGAGTGGGAGGACGCCGCCCGGCCGGCCGAGCGGGCCGGGATCCGGGTCGTCCATCCCCGCACCGGGCTGGTGCTGTCCGCGGCCGGCGGGGCGGGCGCGCGGCTGTTCCCGCTGTTCAAGCTGGGCCTGGGCGGTCGGCTCGGCAGCGGGCGGCAGTACTGGAGCTTCATCTCGCTGCACGACGAGGTGGCCGCGCTGCGGTTCCTGATCGACCACGACGACCTCTCCGGCGCCTTCAACCTCACCGCGCCGAACCCGGTGACCAACGCCGAGCTGACCACCGCGCTCGGCCGGGCGCTGAGGCGGCCGACGCCGTTCCCGGTGCCGGAGGCGGTGCTGAAGGCGGTGCTGGGCGAGCTGGCGATCGAGGTGGTCGGCAGCCACCGGGTGCTGCCGCGGCGGCTGCTGGACGCGGGTTTCCGCTTCACCCACCCGGACGTGTACTCGGCGGTGCTCGCGGCCATGTGACGGGTGCGCCGGCCGGGACGGGTGCTGTCGGCAGGACGGGTGTTGGACGACGGTACGGGTGCGCGGGCCGGGACGGGTGCTGGGCGGCGGGGCGCACGAGGCGGCCGAGCGCGCCGAACGGGTGGGCGTGCGCACACGTCGCGCGGAGCCGGTACGTACTCCGACTACGGCATCCGCCCTGGCCAGGGGCATATGCCGAGCGGGGTTCGAGGGGGCCCGAGGAGGGGGCGCACGGGAGCACATGGCGGGCGCGTCGCACGCCCCCGGTGACCGTACGCGCCCGCCGACCCCCGAACCCGGCCGCCGCGGCGCACTGTCCGTGACCGCGCCCCCGCCTGGCGCCGCGCAACCCTCCCCGGCCCCGGATCCGGTCCGATGGGCTTGTCTGATGCTCACACTGACTGGGCATCACCCTCCACGGACCGTGTCCCGGCACCCCGCTGCCTGCGTCGGCCGGAGCCCCGGGACCAGGGAGGGAGCACGCCAGTGCCCACGTACGACTTCACCCGCCGCGCCCGCCGGCCGTCCGACCCGGACGTCGTCGTGGTCGGCGCCGGACTCGCGGGCCTGGCCGCCGCCCGCGCGCTCACCGGCCACGGCCTCGCCGTTCAGGTCCTGGAGAGCACCGACCGGATCGGCGGCCGGATGGCCACCCGCGAGCAGGACGGATTCCGGCTCGACGACGGCAGCCACCTGCTGAACACCGCCTTCCCCGAGCTGCGCCGCGCGCTCGACCTCGACCGCCTCGACCTGCGCCCGCTCGCGCCCGGCGTACTGGTGCACAGTGCCGGCCGCCGCTACCGCGCCGGGGACCCGCAGCTGGCCGTCGCCCGGCAGGCCGCCACCCGTGCCCCGCTCGGCAG
>NZ_JAHSQD010000571.1 GCF_020103755.1 Streptomyces sp. LS1784 | reverse complement strand
GCGAGCGCGGCCCCGGCCGCCCCGGCCACCGGTGCAGCCCCGGTGGCCGACGCCGGCTGAGCCCGCCGCCGCCCACCGCGGAACCCCCGTTCCCGGCAACCCCCGTTCCACCTCCGGAACGGGGGTTCCGTCGTTTCCGGCCCACCACGGGACGGTGTTTCCACCGAGCGCCGGAACGGTCGTTCCGCCGGATGCGTTCGAACGGACATGCACGTCCTGCCGATCGTCGCCGTCCTGCTCTGCGGGTACGTCCTGCTCTGGCTGCTCGGCTTCCTCGGCCTGGCGCTGTACCACCGCCGCCGGCCCACGCCGGCCGGCTCCGACTACCTGGTGGTCCTGGGCGCCGCGCTGGACGGCTGCGAGCCCGCGCCCCCGCTGGCGGCCCGGCTGGACGCCGCGCTGGATCGTTTCGCCGTCGAGGAGGCCGCCGGGTACGCCCCGCTCGTCCTGGTGACCGGCGGGAAGGGCCCGCACGAGGACTGCACCGAGGCCGCCGCGATGGCCCGCTACCTGGTCGCCCGGGGCGTCCCGGAGGATCGGATCCGACGCGAGGAGCGGGCCGTGAACACCGCCGAGAACCTGCGCTTCAGCGCCGCCCTGATGGCCGCCGAGCGCCCCGGCTACCGCTGCACGGTGGTCACCAACGGCTTCCACACCGTCCGCTCCGCCCTGGCCGCCCGCCGGGCCGGTGCCCCCGCCGCCGTGCTCGGCGCGGACGGCCCGCTGGCGCACGGCCCGTACCTCCTGCTGCGCGAGGCCGTCGGCACCGCCCTCGCCCTGCTCGGCCGCGCCTGAGGGCCGGTCCCGGCGCCGGGCTCTGGATCACGTCACACCCCTGCGTCAGGATGGGGACGGAGACGAGTGCGGAGGGGGCACCGGGCATGTACGAGTGGAGCGCCCTGCAACGGGCCGGCGTGCGGGTGGGCCTGGCCGCCGGCCTGGTCGCGGCGACGGTGGGCGGGATGGCCGCCTGGCAGTGGGTGTTCGACGACCCGGGGTGGCTGTCCTGGCACGGGTGGGCGTTCGGGGCCGCCCTGCTGACGGGCGCGGCGGCCTCGGGGCCGTTCCTGCGGGACGAGCTCTCCCCCGGTGCGGTGGTGGGCGTCGGCCTCTTCCTGCTCGTGCCACCGCTGCTCGGCGTCCTGATGACGGCGTCCGCCACGTACGACATCCGGAGCTGGATGCACAGCGACCAGGCGGTGACAGCCACCCTGAGCGGCTGCCACGTCTCCGGTTCGGAGACCCTGGACACCGACCGCGGACCGATCGGGGCGGTCGACGTCTACAGCTGCACCTACCGCTGGACGGCCGCCGGGCAGGACTGGGAGCAGGTCCGGCGCTCCCCCGACGGGAACCACCCGGACGGCCATCAGGAGCAGGTCTGGGCGGACGGTTCGACCGGCGAGGTGGCCGAGCACCGGCCGGTCAGGATCGGTATGGGCATCCTGATCGCACTCGCCTGCCTGGTCGCCACCGCGCTGGTCTGGGGCGGTCAGCTGATCCTCCTGCACGAGAACGGCCTGCTCGGCCGCCGGCGGACGGCCGACGCCTGAGCACGGAGGAGGCCCCCGGGTCCGTACGGACGGACCCGGGGGCCTCCTGGTGCCTCAACTCAGCTGGATTCAGCCGAGGTTGGCGATCGCCTCGTTGAAGGTCTTGGACGGGCGCATCACGGCGGCGGCCTTGGCCGGGTCCGGCTGGTAGTAGCCGCCGAGGTCGACCGGCGAGCCCTGGACGGAGATCAGCTCGTCCACGATGGCCGACTCCTGCTCGGTCAGCGCCGCGGCCAGGCCGGCGAAGGCCTGGGCCAGCTCGGCGTCGGCGGTCTGCTTGGCCAGCTCCTGGGCCCAGTACAGGGCCAGGTAGAAGTGGCTGCCGCGGTTGTCGATGCCACCGAGGCGGCGGCTCGGCGACTTGTCCTCGTTGAGGAAGGTGCCGGTGGCGCGGTCCAGGGTGTCGGCCAGCACCTGGGCGCGGGCGTTGTCGGTGCTGCCGGCCAGGTGCTCGAAGCTGGCGGCCAGCGCGAAGAACTCACCCAGGCTGTCCCAGCGCAGGTAGTTCTCCTTGACCAGCTGCTGGACGTGCTTCGGGGCGGAGCCGCCGGCGCCGGTCTCGAACAGGCCGCCGCCCGCCATCAGCGGGACGACCGACAGCATCTTGGCGCTGGTGCCCAGCTCCAGGATCGGGAACAGGTCGGTCAGGTAGTCGCGCAGCACGTTGCCGGTCACCGAGATGGTGTCCTCGCCGCGGCGGATGCGCTCCAGCGAGAACTTGGTGGCCTCGACCGGGGACTTGATCTCGATCTGCAGGCCGGTGGTGTCGTGCTCCGGCAGGTACTTCTTGACCTTCTCGATCAGCACCGCGTCGTGGGCGCGGGTCTCGTCCAGCCAGAACACCGCCGGGACGCCGGTGGCGCGGGCGCGGGTGACGGCCAGCTTGACCCAGTCCTGGATCGGCAGGTCCTTGGTCTGGCAGGCGCGGAAGATGTCGCCCGGCTGGACGGCCTGCTCCAGCACCACGTTGCCCTCGGCGTCGACCAGGCGGACGGTGCCCGCGGCGTCGATCTCGAAGGTCTTGTCGTGCGAGCCGTACTCCTCGGCCTTCTGGGCCATCAGGCCGACGTTCGGCACCGAGCCGATGGTCGCCGGGTCCAGGGCGCCGTGGGCGCGGCAGTCGTCGATGACGGCCTGGTACACGCCGGAGTAGCTGCTGTCCGGCAGCACGGCGAGGGTGTCGGCCTCCTCGCCGTCCGGGCCCCACATGTGGCCGGAGGTGCGGATCATGGCCGGCATCGAGGCGTCGACGATGACGTCGCTCGGCACGTGCAGGTTGGTGATGCCCTTGTCGGAGTCGACCATGGCCAGGGCCGGGCCCTCGGCCAGCTCGGCCTCGAAGGAGGCCTTGATCTCGGCACCGAGGTGCGGCACGTTGTCGAGGCCGGCCAGGATGCCGCCGAGGCCGTTGTTCGGGTTCAGACCGGCGGCGACCAGCACCTCGCCGTACTTGGCGAAGGTCTTCGGGAAGAAGGCGCGGACCACGTGGCCGAAGATGATCGGGTCGGAGACCTTCATCATCGTGGCCTTCAGGTGCACCGAGAACAGCACGCCCTCGGCCTTGGCACGGGCGACCTGCGCGGCCAGGAACTCGTTGAGGGCGGCGGCCCGCATCACCGAGGCGTCGACGACCTCGCCGGCCAGCACCGGCACCTTCTCGCGCAGCACGGTGGTGGTGCCGTCCTCGCCGAGCAGCTCGATGCGCAGCGCACCGTCGGCGGCGATCACGGCGGACTTCTCGGTGGACCGGAAGTCGTTCTCACCCATGGTGGCGACGTTGGTCTTGGAGTCGGCCGTCCAGGCACCCATGCGGTGCGGGTGGGTCTTGGCGTAGTTCTTGACCGACTGCGGGGCGCGGCGGTCCGAGTTGCCCTCACGCAGGACCGGGTTGACGGCGCTGCCCTTGACCTTGTCGTAGCGGGCGCGGACGTCCTTGTCCTCGTCGCTCTGCGGGTCGTCCGGGTAGTCCGGCAGGGCGTAGCCCTGGGCCTGGAGCTCGGCGATGGCGGCCTTGAGCTGCGGCACCGAGGCCGAGATGTTCGGCAGCTTGATGATGTTGGCACCCGGGGTCTTGGCCAGCTCACCCAGCTCGGCCAGGGCGTCGCCGATCCGCTGCGCCTCGGTCAGACGCTCCGGGAAGCTCGCGATGATCCGCCCGGCCAGGGAGATGTCGCGGGTCTCCACCCGCACACCCGCGGTCGAGGCGTACGCCTGGACCACCGGCAGGAACGAGTAGGTCGCCAGGGCCGGAGCCTCGTCGGTGTGCGTATAGATGATGGTCGAGTCAGTCATCGGTACTCCGCTTCACGTCTCCAACGTCTTGACGTCAAGATATCTCGTCATGGGCCCCCGGCTCCACCTCCCCCCGCCCCCGGGCGCACAACGACCCGGTCGGCGGGCGCTGCGGCCCTCGCGTCGGGGGCGCTGCGGCGGTCGCGACGGGGGACGCGGCAGGGGTCGTGACGGGGACGGACTCCACGGTCGTCCGGCTCGGCGCGCGGGGCAAGCGGAGCGCTCGACCGGTGGTGTGGTCCAGTCGGGGGAGCCGGGCGTCAGGACTGCGTCAACGCACGTCCCCATTCGGTCAACGCCGCGTCAGGACCGGCGGCACCCGGGCCGGGCCGTCCTAGCGTCGAGGCAGTCAGTTCCGGCAGGCACCACCACCCCACTCGGGAGCATCCGCATGGCCCGCGTCGTCTGGCACGTTCCGGTCACCGCCTCCGGCACCGGAGGCACCACCGCACTCCGCCTGTTCCACCTGCGCGACGGCCGCCGCTGCGCGGTCGGATTCTCCAGCCCCGAGGCCCTCGTCGCCCTCCTCGGGCCCGACCAGGGCCACATCGAACTCGGCGAGCCCGCCCTCCGTGACCTCACCGCCCCTCTCGGTATCGACACCCTGGTGGTGGACCCGAGGCTGGTCGCCCCCTCCGTCACCGTCCCGTGGGTCACCGCACCGCCCGGTGCCGCCCCCGCCGCACCGCCCGTCCCGGCCCCGACCGTCCGGTTCCAGCACCGGTGACGGCCCCGCTCCAGCTCGTCCCGGGCGGTCCGGCTCCGGCGGGACGGGCTCAGCAGGCCCGGGCGCTGCACGCGATCGCCCGGATCAGCCACGGCCCGGTCCCGCTCGACTTCGACCGCCTCGCGGCGGAGTTCCCGGCCGTCCAGAGCGGCCTGGCCCTGGCCGGCGAGGCCGACCTCGAACTGCGGCTCGCCTGCACCGGCCCCGAGGAGCTACGGACGATCGCCGCCGCCCTGCACCGCGCGGGCGCCGCCCGGGTGCACATCGACCTCGTCCTGCGCGCTCTCACCCCGGCCCCCGTCACCCTGCGGCCGGTGCCCTGATCGGCATCGGCCCGGCGCCCCGCTCCCCTGTCCGGGGCCGGGGCGCCCGACCGCGCTCACTCCTCCCCGGGCCGCGGGTCCGGGTTGACCGCCTGGCCGTCGATCGGCTGGCCCCAGGTGTCGTCGCCGGCCGCGCCGACGCAGTAGCCGCTGCCCTCGACATGCCCGCCCGCGCTGCGGCACTGGTGCGCGGTGACGTCCCGGCGCCCGGTCG
>NZ_JAHSQD010000570.1 GCF_020103755.1 Streptomyces sp. LS1784 | reverse complement strand
CGAGGCGGGGTCGGCGGCGACCAGCGCGGGCGGGCCGCAGACCAGGACCTCGCCGCCCAGCCGGCCCGCGCCCGGCCCCATGTCGACGACCCAGTCGGCGCGGGCGATCAGCTCGGGGTCGTGCTCGACGAGCAGGACGGTGTTGCCGGCGTCGCGCAGTTCCAGGGCGATGTCGAGCAGGTGCCGCTTGTCCGCCGGGTGCAGCCCGGCGCCGGGCTCGTCCAGGACGAAGACGACGTCGCTCAGCTCGGTGCCGAGCTGGGCGGACAGCCGGGTGCGCTGCAGCTCGCCGCCGGACAGTGTGGCGGCGCCGCGGGACAGTTGCAGGTGGGCCAGGCCGAGCCGGTCCAGGAGGCGCAGCCGGCGCCCGAGGTCCTGCAGCAGGGGCTCGCCGACGGCGCGCTGCCGGTCGTCGAGGGTGTCGGCGAGGTGCCCGGCCCAGCGGCGGACCTCTCGGACGTCCACCTCCAGCAGCTCGGGGTAGGACAGGCCGCCGAGGCGTACGGACTGGGCGACCCGGTCGAATCCGCTGCCACGGCAGGTGCCGCAGGGCTCCTCGCGCAGGTACGGCAGGTACCGCTGCTTGGCGTCGGCCGTTCGGGCGTTGGCAAACACCCGCTCCACCTCAGCGAGCGCGCCGCGCAGCGGCTGGCTGGAGGTGTACGTCATCCGGGCCGTCTCGTTCCGGTTCGGGATGTCGACCGTGGCCTCGACGGCCTCGTCGCCGGTGCCGTACAGGACGTCGTGCCGGAACGCCGCGGGCAGCGACCGCCAGGGCAGGCCGAGGTCCACGCCGCGGGCGGCGGCGAGCGCGGGGACGAACACGTGCTCTCCGGAGCGCCACTTGGCGAACCAGGGGGAGGCGCCGTCGAACAGCGGGAGGTCCGGGCGGGTGATGACGAGGTCCTCCGCCGCCTGCCGGCGTGCGCCGGCGCCGTGGCAGTCCGGGCAGCCGCCTTCGGGGGTGCGGCGGTCGAAGTGCGCGGTGATCAGGGGGCCTTCGGCGGTGTCCGGGCCCGGGCCGACCCCTGGAAGGCGAGAGAAGAGCAGGCCGAGGTGCCCGTCGATCCCCGTGATGGTTGCGACGGTGGAGCGCGGGTTGCGGTTCAGACGGCGCTGGTCGACCGCGAGGGTGGCGCCGAGGCCGAGGATGCGGTCGACCTGGGGACGGTTGCGCTGGCTGATGTACTGGCGGACGAACGGCGAAAGGCCTTCCAGGTAGCGCAGTTGGGCCTCGCTGTGCAGGGTGTCGACCGCCAGCGACGTCTTTCCGCTGCCGCTGACGCCGGTGAAGGCGACAAGCCGGCCCTTGGGGATGCTGACGGACACGTCGCGCAGGTTGTTGGTCCGGGCGCCGACGACCTCGATGGTGCCGCGCGGGTTCACGCCCCGTCCGCCTTCTCTGCCGTCTCCGCCTTCTTCGTGAGCTTGGCCAGGTCGGGGGCGAACGCGGCCATCCACTGCGGGTGCAGCCGGTAGTAGACGACGTCGTTGTCCCAGTCGAAGGCGTCGTCGCCGTAGAACCCCTGGAAGTACGCGAGCAGCTCCGGCCAGTCGGCGGCCGGCTCGCCGCCGTACGGGTTGATGACCTCCACGCTCCCGTGCGTGAACACGCCCAGGTCCTCCCCGCGCAGGTGCGCGGCACTGACCGCGGGCCGGGCGGCGAGGTGCCGGGCCTTGGCGGCACCCCGAGCGGTGCCGAAGTGCCACTTCCCGTGCAGGAAGTGCCCGTCCACGCCGCTGATCCGCGGCTCCCCCTTCGCCGTCACCGTGGACAGCGCGAGCGTGCACATCCCGGTCAGCACACCGGTGAGCTGACCGGCGGTCAGCGTGCGCTCACTGCTGATGATCGACCGCAGGTGCGCCGTCGACCGGGAGAGCGAGGAATCGAGAAGGGCCTGGAGCCGTCGGAGCTCCTCGGGTGTTTCACGCATCAGGTTCCTCTGTCCATCCGTCCGTCGTCCCGGCCCGGCACCACCACGGCCCGACCGGCAACCCCCACCCTCCCCGGAAAACCCGACACCTCCTGTCGCCTTTCCCACGACATCCCCCGGCACACCGACAGTGGTCACCCAGACGTCGGAGGTCCGACGGGAGCGGGGCTGTCGAAGGTCCTGGTGGCGATGTTCTGCGGCGCCGCCATAGGCCGGGTGACTGCCCCCGTGCGGGGCGAGTTCGGTGAAGCGGCTGTCAGGCGGGGGTCGGGTGGGCCATCCTCGTGGCCATGACCTCCGAGCAGCCGCCGCCCGCAGCCGGCTCCCGTCCGTCCCGCGGCCTGGTCCTGACCGTCGCCGCCGTGCTGGTCGTCCTGCTCGCGGTGGTGGCCACCGCGGTGCTCTGGCCGGACGACAGGAAGCCGGCCGCCGCGCCGCCGCCCACCCCCACGGCCACCCCGACGCCGACACCCACCCCTACGCCCACGCCGACCAAGCCGCAGCCGCCGTACGCCTTCTTCCCGGTCGGCGCCTGCTTCGACCACCCGCAGCTGAGCCCGGTGATCACCAAGGCAGAGGAGCGCCCCTGCACCGGTGACCACGACGGCGAGGTGATCGCCGACCTCACACTCGCCGACGGCCTCACCGGAGAGATCCAGCTCGCCCTCGCCATGCGGGACGGCTGCAAGGAGGCCGAAGCCGCCGCCAAGGCCCGCCAGGCCGACGGTAAGACCTACTACGGCCGCCAGTTCGGCCCGGCCATGGCCAACTACCAACAGGGCTGGCGCGACTACACCTGCACCCTGACCGCCGGCAACAAGCAGGGCGGCCCCAAACTCACCGGGCAACTGCACCCGTAGAGGCACAGCCGGGCCGCTCTCGACGTCGCCCGCCGTGCCGCCCAGGCGGGGCGGGCGACATGCTCCTGCGGCGACGCCCCGCGGCACGCGCCACAGGGGGGAAGCGAGGACAGGCCCCGCGGGGGCGGCGACCGGGCTGACACAATGGCCCCATGTCCACCACACCCGCCACTCCCGGCAGCACCGCCCTCGCCCCCGAGATCGCCGCCCGGCTCAAGCGCACCGAGGACGGCCTGATCCCGGCCATCGCCCAGCAGTACGACACCGGCGAGGTGCTGATGCTCGGCTGGATGGACGACGAGGCGCTGCACCGCACCCTGACCACGGGCCGCTGCACCTACTGGAGCCGCAGCCGCCGTGAGTACTGGGTGAAGGGCGACACCTCCGGCCACGTCCAGGCGGTCAAGTCGGTGGCCCTGGACTGCGACGGCGACACCCTGCTGGTCAAGGTCGACCAGACCGGCGCGGCCTGCCACACCGGCGACCGCACCTGCTTCGACGCCGACGTGCTCCCGCTGTCCTGACCCCACTCCGTCCACAACTCCAGAAGGTGCCGCCCGTCATGGATCTCGAAGCCTTCCGCAAGCTCGCAGTCGACACCCGGGTCATCCCGGTCACCCGCAGGCTCCTCGCGGACGGTCTCACCCCGATCGGCCTCTACCGCAGCCTCGCCGAGGAGCGGCCCGGCACCTTCCTGCTGGAGTCCGCCGAGCAGGGCCGCAGCTGGTCGCGCTACTCCTTCGTCGGGGTGCGCAGCGCCGCCGCGCTCACCGTCGGCCCGGACGGCGGAGCCCGCTGGCTCGGCACCCCGCCGGTCGGCATCCCCACGGCCGGTGACCCGCTGGAGGTGCTGCGCGCCACCCTGCAGGCGCTGCACACCCCGCGCCAGGAGGACGACGGCCTGCCCCCGCTCACCGGCGGCCTGGTCGGCTACCTCGGCTACGACATCGTCCGCCGGCTGGAGAAGCTGCCCGACCTCAACCCGGACGACCTGGGCCTGCCCGAGCTGACCATGCTGCTCGCCACCGACCTCGCGGTCCTCGACCACGTCGACGGCACGGTGCTGCTGATCGCCAACGCCGTCAACCGCGACGACCTGGCCAGCGGCGTGGACGAGGCCTGGGCGGACGCGGTGGCCCGGCTGGACGCGATGGAGGCCGAGCTGTTCAAGCCGGTCGACCCGGGCCTGGCCACCTTCACCCCGGTCGGCCCCGGCGAGGTGCACTCGCCGTTCGGCGGCGCGCCGTACCGGGCCGCGGTGGAGGAGGTCAAGGAGCGGATCCGGGCCGGCGAGGCCTTCCAGGTGGTGCCCTCGCAGCGCTTCGAGGCGCCCTGCCCGGCCTCCGCGCTGGACGTCTACCGCGTGCTGCGCACCACCAACCCCAGCCCGTACATGTACCTGTTCCGCTTCCCCGGACCGGACGGCGGGGCCGAGGGCGGCTTCGACGTGGTCGGCTCCAGCCCGGAGGCGCTGGTCAAGGTCACCGACGGCGAGGCGATGCTGCACCCGATCGCCGGCACCCGGCACCGCGGCGCCACCCCGCACGAGGACGCGGAGCTGGCGGCCGAGCTGCTCGCCGACCCCAAGGAGCGGGCCGAGCACCTGATGCTGGTGGACCTCGGCCGCAACGACCTCGGCCGGGTCTGCGAGCCGGGCAGCGTCGAGGTCGTCGAGTTCATGCAGGTCGAGCGCTACAGCCACGTGATGCACATCGTGTCGACGGTGACCGGCAAGGTCGCCCCGGGGCGGACCGCCTTCGACGTGCTGACCGCCTGCTTCCCGGCCGGGACCCTCTCCGGCGCGCCCAAGCCGCGGGCGATGCGGATCATCGAGGAGCTGGAGCCCACCCGCCGCGGCCTGTACGGCGGCTGCGTCGGCTACCTGGACTTCGCCGGGGACTCGGACACCGCGATCGCGATCCGCACCGCGGTGCTGCGCGACGGCACCGCGTACGTGCAGGCCGGCGCGGGCGTGGTGGCCGACTCCGACCCGCACGGCGAGGACACCGAGTGCCGCAACAAGGCGGCCGCCGTGCTGCGGGCCGTCGCCACCGCCAATACGCTGCGGACGCCGGAACTGTCGTAGAGGTCGTGGAACCGGTGTCGTGACTGCCGGAGCGCGCGAGGAGGCGGCCGGGATGCCCGAGGTAACCGAGGTGCCGTACGACGAGCTGCGCTGGGCGGTCGTGCTCGGCGCCGCCGGACAGCTGGGCGAGCAGCCGGCGGGCCACGGCCGGGTGCTGTCCGGGGTGGCGATCGACTTCCCGGCGGCGCCCGGCGGCTCCGGCCGGGACCGGGCCGACCCGGGCACGGTGCTCGCC
>NZ_JAHSQD010000057.1 GCF_020103755.1 Streptomyces sp. LS1784 | reverse complement strand
GGGCGTCGGCGCGCCGGGCGCCGCAGCCGGAGTGACCGGCGCCGGAGCTGCCGGAGCCGAAGCAGCCGGCGCCGCCGCGGGCTCGGTCTGCACGTACCAGGACGGGGGAGTGTAGTCAGGTGCGTCCGACCAGTCGTCGTCGTCCTCCGCCGCGTTGTCGCCGACGTAGACGCCGTCCCGATCGCTGCTCACTCTGGCTCCCTCGTGTTCGCCGCCGCTTGTTCAGCGGTGCCGTTGCCGCATCAAAGACTAGGCCGTGCGGCAACCCCCGTTGAAGGCGGCTTCGGTTCCCCGCCGGCCCGCCCGGCACGGCGAGCGGCTGCTCAGTCCATCCGGCGCGGCGCGCCGAGCACCTGCTGTTCGGCCTGCCCGGCCACGGCCCGTACGTACTGGCGCCGCATCCGGGTCGCCCACAGGGTCAGGTCGTCGCCGAGGGTGGGCAGCGCGGCCACGTCCTCCGGCGGCAGCGACAGCACCCGGCCGGTCAACTCCGCCTCCTGCGGCGAGATCCGCTGCACGCCGACCAGGTCGGCCGCGTTCAGCACCCGGGAGGCGTTCGGGCCCAGGTAGGGCAGCAGGGTCAGGGTGGTCTGCCAGGGCGCGGCGGAGAGTCGGCTGCGCGGCGGGCGGGCACCGAGGTCGCGCACCACCAGCACCGGCGAGGCCACCGAGGCGCCCTGCGGGCCGAGCCGGCCGACCTGGTGGATCGTCACGCACGGCTGGCCGCCGCCGGCCGCCTGGGCCATCGGGCCCCACAGCTGTCCGCGGGCGGTCTCCACCGCGACCCGGGCGCCGATCGCGGCCGCCCGCAGCGCGATGACCTGCGCCGTCCACATGCCGCCGACGAGCACCAAGTCGTACGAGGTCGGGCGGAACAGGCCGAGCACTGCGGGCAGTCCCTGCGGGTCGACGCCGATCACCACGCCGTCGTCGCCGACCGGGAAGGCCAGCGCCGCGAGGTCGGCCGGCTCCAGCACGTGCTTCTCCCGGCGCGGGCCGCGCAGTCCGAAGCCGGGCAGGATCCGCGGCCGGGCCCGGCGCTGCTCGGCGCCGGGCTGCGGGCCGGCGGTGGGATAGGTCTGGTACGCCATCAGGAAGCCCCTCCGAGCGGCAGGGTGGCGAGCATGCCGGGGGCCTGCTCCAGGTCGAGCCGGACGAGGCCGAGCCCGGTGCTCTGGGCCCGGGTCTCCACCTGGCGGCCGATCTGGCCGACCTCGCTCTCGTTGCGGCCGGTCACCCGCAGGTGCCCGCTGACCGTCACCGAGCCGCCGGTGCCGTGCCCGGCGGTCAGGCTGAAGGTGCTGGCGAGGGCCGGGGAGCCGGTGATCAGGTTGACCAGGTCCGGCGCGGCGATCCGGCCGGGGGCGCCGTCGGGGCGGCTCAGCTGCGGCCAGCGGGAGATCCAGTACGTGGTGTGCCAGCGGTCGTCGATCCGCCAGAACCGGTTGCCCTCCTGGGTGCGGCGGGTGGTGCCGCCGCCGCTGCCGGTGCCCTGCCGGCCGGCCACCGCGATCGGGTTGGCGCAGGTGGAGATGGCCAGCGCGGCGATCAGCTCGCGCTCGTCCAGCACGGTCGCGTTGAAGCCGGCGCTGTTGAGTCGGCCGGCCAGCTGGTCGGTGACCCGCTGCAGCGCCTTGCGGGCGCCCTCCTCGCCGCCGCCACGGGCCCGGACGGCGGTCGCCGCGCGTTCCGGGTCGAGCTTGAGCGCGATCCAGGTCAGCCGCAGCCCGGGGGTGGAGGTGCCGTCCGGCAGTTCGCGGTAGGCGCGGGCGGCCAGCGACTGCTCGGGCAGGTGCGGGGCCGGGGCGGGCTGGGTGTGCTGGACCAGCTGCACCGACTCCAGGGTGATGTCGTCCACCGTGAGCGCCGAGCAGATCACGTCCAGCGGCAGCGGCAGCGCGGTGCGCACCGGGCGCAGCGGCTGGTCCTTGGCCTGGACGAGCAGCACCGAACTGAGGAAGGTCCCGTCGCCGACCATGCCGGTCTCCCGGCGGACCGGGCGGCCGCCGAACTCGGCCTCGGTGGCGTGGGTGCAGGTGCGCAGCCCCGGTTCGAGCTCCAGCGCCGGCGCCAGCGCCGGGTCGGTGCCGGCCGGCGGCAGCAGCGTCCTGGCCTGCTTGCGGCGGGACTTGAGGGCGGCACGGACCAGCAGCAGCTCCGGGACGGTGCGGCCGCGCACCGGGACGAGCGCGAGCACGAGCAGTACCAGTGCGACCGCGCCGAAGCCGGCCGCGACCGTGCGGCTGATCGTCCAGCCGACCGCGACCAGGGCCGCCGCCACCTCGACCAGGACGAGCTGTTGGAGCTTCAACCGCCCGCCGAGCAGGCCCGGTCGGGGGTTGACCCGGACCTGGACGGCGCCGCCGCCCCCGGTGCCGTCCGGTTGCGGCCGGGCGGCCCCGGTTCCGGCCCCGGTCTCGGTCGTCGGTGCGCTGTGCTGCGCCCGGCCGGCCCGGCGCGACCTCCCACCGCCCGCGCTGCGGCGGCGTCCTGGAGCGGTCTGGCTTGGCATCCCCCGGTGGCCCTCTCTGATCGGTTGTCGCGGCCCGGCTGGCTGTGTCGCGGACCGTACCCGTACCGTACTCACCGTCTGCTGCCGCATCGTAGAGGGTTCGCGCCGGTTCGTGCCCGGCGGGTGACCACGGGGCAGGTCGGTCTGACAACGCCCGACGACGTCTGACTAGGGGGACGACGAGGTATGGCATCGCGCCGGGACGAGCTGAACGCGTACACCTTCGCCCGCAAGCGCACGGTGGGCGCCTTCCTGCTGCCCGCCGGTGGCGGCAGCGACGAGGACGCGCCGCGTCCGGTGAAGGCGGTGCTGCCGAGTGTGCTGGCCGGGGCGGTGGTCGTGGCCGGGTTCGGGCTCTGGGGGGTCTTCAAGCCGAGCGCGCCGGTGAAGTGGGACGACGGCAAGAACATCATCCAGGGCAAGCAGTCGACGACCCGGTACGTGGTGCTCACCGACCCGGACAACAAGACCAAGCGGCTGCACCAGGTACTCAACATGTCCTCGGCGCGGCTGGTGCTGCCCGCGGGCGCCAAGGTCGTGGTGGTGGACGACGGGGTGCTCGACCGGTACCCCAACCACGGGCCGACGATCGGCATCCCGTACGCGCCGGACAAGTTGCCGAGCACGGACAACGCGAGCAAGGCGATGAAGTGGGCGGTGTGCGACCGCCCGGGCTCGGACGACAAGCAGGAGACCGTCAACCAGGCCGTGTTCGTGGCGGCCGGCGCGGACGCGGCGGCGCTGGCGGCCAAGGACCGGATGCTCGGACCGGACCAGCTGATGCTGGTGCAGCAGGCCGACGAGCAGCAGGTGTCGGCCGCGCCGGCGCCGGGCCAGCCGGCCGCCGCGGGTGCGGCGGTGTACCTGGTCGACGCGCAGGGCCGCAAGCACCTGATCGGCTCCCCGCAGTCGGACGACAAGGAGCGCAAGGCGCTGATCACCGCGGTGTTCGGGCCCAACGCGGTGCCGCAGCGGGTCAAGCGGGACTGGCTGGACACCCTGGTGAACGCCACTCCGATCACCTTCCCGCAGGTCGAGGGGGTCGCCGACAGCCAGGGCGCCAACTCCAAGGTGGTGCTGACCAACCAGGCCGACCGGCGGGTCGGCCGGCTGGTGCACTACCAGGACCGCCACTACGTGGTCGGCAAGGAGCAGCTCTACCTGGTCACCGCGTTCCAGGCGGAGCTGATCCGGCAGAACCCGGCCTACCAGATGCTCTACAAGTACGACCAGGACAAGAATCCGCGCAGCGACGAGATGAACCCGGCCGACAACTCCCAGTGGGGCAACGACGCCCGGCTGAAGGACACCGCGCCGGACTGGCCGCTGAAGGCCGGTGCGCCGGTGAACAACTGGCAGGACCGCCAGGACCCTCGGATGGTCGTGTGCAGCACCTACGACGGCGGCGCCGAGGACGGCAGTACGGCCAAGCGCAGTGTCTGGGCCGGGACTTCGTACCCTGCCCCGTACAACAACGGCGCCGGGGCCGCGTACGTGACGCCCGGTCACGGGCTGTTCTACCGTTCGCTGGACAACTCGGCCGCCGGCTCCGGATCCGACTTCCTGATCACCGAGACCGGGTTGCGCTACTCCGTCCCGTCCAACGGCGACGGCAGCCAGCGTCCCGCCGCCTCGCCTCAGCCCGGCCAGAGCGGCCCCCCGAAGCAGCCGACGCCGCAGCCCAGTGCCACGCCGACCCCCGGGGCGCCGTCCCAGGAGCCCGGTCAGCAACAGGAGGAACCCGGCGGCAACCAGGCCCGGTTGGGCTACCAGGGCGTCAAGCCGCTGCCGGTGCCGAAGGAGTGGTCGAACCTGGTTCCGGCCGGCCCGCCGCTCACCGCGAAGAGCGCCGCCCAGCCGCAGAATGCCTGACCGGCCAAGTGCGGTAACCGAATTGGCCCCAGTGTCATGGTCTGGTAACTACTCAGTGCTCGGTGTTGGGTGAGCTGCGTGTGCCGACTACAGTGCTGTTGGACATCACGCCGGTGATGCAACGGTCGGCTCTCACGGGCCCTCCGTACACGCAAATGTTGTCTCATGGGGGACGGTGGAGCATGGCTCAGGGTCAGTTCACGATGACTGCGCAGGAGATGCTGGCTTTCGCCAAGCAGATCGAAGAGGCCATCGGCAAGATCGAGGCTGAGAAGACCAAGCTCATCAGCACGGTCTCCGGCATCACCAGCGGTTGGCAGGGCCAGGCCGCGACGGCCTACGCGAGCCTGCAGGAGCGGGTCAACGGCGACATCGCGAAGCTCAAGGAGTCGCTGAACGCGATCAAGCACGCGATCGAGCTGACGACCAAGCACTACGCGAGCACCGAAGAGGAGCAGAAGGCGATGTTCTCCTCGGTCCAGGGCTGATCACCGCACTCGCGCTGATCACCGCACCTGCGCCGACCGCCGTTCTGCCCCGATCCACCGCTCTGCGGGGCGCCCGCCACTGACCGCGTGGCGCTCCGCACCCTCGTCAAGGGAGACAACGTGTCCGACCACATTCTCGTCAACTTCCAGACCGTTCACCAGGCGGCCGAGGAGGTCAAGGCCTCGGCGAGTCGCATCGACCACCTGCTGAACGACCTCAAGGGCAACGTCACCCGCATCGCCTCCAGCTGGCAGGGCGCCGCCCAGCAGGGCTACCAGGCCCACCAGGCCCAGTGGGACGCCAAGGCCGCCGACCTCCAGCAGACCTGCGCGCAGATCGCGGGTTCGCTGGAGAAGGCCGCGCAGAGCTACAAGACGACCGAGGACGCCAACGCCAAGCTCTGGGGCTGACGTTCGGGTTCCGTAGGGAACGGCAGGGGGCGGGTACCCGGATTCCGGGCACCCGCCCCCGACGCGCGACACGGGTGGACGACATGAGGGGTGGCAGGGTGTCCCGACACGGGTACCGGAAGGCGGCCGCGGCGCTCGCCGTGCTCGCGGTGCTGGGCGGCCCGCTCGCCGCCCCCGCGTACGCCGAGAGCGGGCCGGGGCTGGCCGCGGCCGGCGACTGCCCCAAGAACGCGCCCGACGTGCAGACCGTGCCGTGGTCGCTGCAGCGCCTGCTGCTGAACGAGCTGTGGCAGGACGGGAAGACCACCGGGGCGGACGTGACGGTCGCGGTCATCGACACCGGGGTGGACCAGAACAACCCGCAACTGAGCGGCAAGGTCGACGAGGGCCCCAACCTGCTGGTCAACCGGGAGACCAAGGAGCCGATCCAGGGAAAGTCCATCGAGGACCCGGTCGGTCACGGCACCAAGGTGGCCGGCATCATCGCCGCCCGCCCCAGGCCGACCACCGGCTTCGTCGGACTGGCCCCCGACGCCAGGATCCTGTCGATCCGGCAGAACGACAGCGACGGCAACGGTGACGTCTCCACCCTGGTCAAGGCGATCAGGGAAGCGGTCGACAAGGGCGCCAGGGTCGTCAACATCTCCCAGGACGTGCGCGGCGCGGGCGACGCGCGCTTCGGCGGCTACCAGGATCTGAAGGCCGTCATCGAGTACGCCGAGGCACGCGACGTCGTGGTGGTCGCCTCGACCGGGAACGACGGCAAGGAGGGCGACACCTACCCCGGCGCCTTCCCGACCGTGCTGGCCGTCGGTGCCTCCGACCGCAACAACGAGCGTGCGCCGTTCTCCCAGTACGGCAGCTTCGTGAAGGTCGCCGCGCCCGGTGTCGACATGCTGTCCACCGTGCCCGGGGGCGGCCAGTGCGTGGACAACGGCACCAGCTTCGCCGCCCCGTACGTCTCCGGGCTCGCCGCGCTGCTGAGGGGCGCCCACCCGAACTGGAAGGCGGCCCAGGTGCGGGCCTGGATCGAGCAGAGCGCGCAGCGCACCCAGCGAGACCCGGACAAGTTCGTCGGCTGGGGCGTGGTGGACCCGGTCAAGGCCGTCACCAAGGCCCCCGCCGAAGCGCCCTGGGCACCCGTCCCGGACGCCCCGGTGCAGCTCGCCGCCGCGCCGATCGTGCCACGCCCGGTGGGCCTCGGCGAGACCCAGGCCGACCGCGACGGCCGCACCGCGACGTACGTCCTCGGCATCGGCGCGCTGCTGGTCGCCCTGCTGATCGGCGGCGGCGTGGTGCTGCGCGACCACCGGCGCAGGTCCGCCGACTGACGTCCGGCGGGAGCCGGCTCGCCGAGATTCCGACCCCGACTCCTGTAACACCGCCGCCCGCCCACCGCATCGATGAAGTGTCAGGGAGGGCGGACCGCAGGGGGCAGGGCGCATGAGGTGGATCGGGGCGGGCCGGGAGGCCAAGGACGCGGAGTTCCTGGAACTCGTCTCCGGCCGGACCGGCCACCTGTACCGCTCGGCCTGCCTGCTCACCAGCGGCGACACCCACTACGCCGAGGACCTCGTCCAGGAGGCCCTCAGCCGGATGTACGTGCTGTGGCGGCGCAGTGCCTTCACCGGCCGCGGTCGGATCGACAACCCGGCGGCCTACACCCACACCGTGATGGTGCGCACCTTCCTCGCCCAGCAGCGTCGCCGCTCCAGCGGCGAGCGCCCCAGCGACACCCTGCCGGAGCCGGAGGGGCAGGACGCCGACAGCACCCTGCGGCTGACCCTCCTCGACGCGCTCGGCCGGATGCCGCCCAAGGACCGCGCGGTCCTGGTGCTGCGCTACTGGGAGGACCGCAGCGTCGAGGAGACCGCCGAGGCCATGCGGGTCTCCTCCGGGGCCGTCCGCACCCGCACCACCCGGGCCCTGGCCCGGCTGCGCACCCTGCTCGGCGACTCGCTGACCGAGCTCGCCGGCCGCTGAGGGCGGCGCCCGCCCGCCCGTACGGCACTTCTCGCAAACCGCGACGCAAGGAGACGGTGAACACCCATGTCCGAACCGGACAAGTTCGAGGACGATCTTCTCTATGCCCTCACCCGTACGGGCGAAGGCTTCCGCACCGAGCAGGCCGACCTGGTCGCGGGTGGCTACCGCCGTGGCCGCAGCCGCTGGCGCCGCCGCTCGACCGCCGCCGTGGTGGGCGGCGCGGCCGCGCTGGCCCTGGTGGGCACCGGCGCGGTGTACCTGGGCTCCCTGGGCGGCAAGGAGACGGGCACGGTGAGCGCGGCCTCCGCCCCGGCCGCCACCGCCGGCAGCGCCACCGCCGCGGCCACCCCGACCACGGCGAAGTCCTCCGCCCCGGCGGTGGTCTCCGGCGACGAGGTGCTGGCCACCTTCCAGGCGCTGCTGCCCAAGGGGGAGACCAGCGAGGCCAACGGCCGCGGGACCGACGACGAGTGGCTGGACGGCACCTTCGCCTCGGCGAGCGTGGTCTTCGACGACGGCCAGGGCAAGTCGCTGGTCCAGATCGGCATCCAGAAGCACCACCCCAAGCAGGCACAGGTCCCCACCTGCCCGTCCGACTTCAAGCTCGCCCGGGTCGACTCCTGCTCCGCCACCACCCTGCCGGACGGCTCCAAGCTCCTGCTGGAGCAGGGGTACGAGTACTCGGACGGCCGGGCCGACACCAAGGAGTGGCACGCCACCCTGACCGGCCCGGACGGCCGGAGCATCTCCCTGAGCGAGTGGAACGCGCCCAAGGAGAAGGGCGCGCCGGACAGCCGCCCCAACCCGCCGCTCACCCTGGACCAGCTGAAGGCGATCGTCACCGACAGGTCCTGGGACCGGGTCGTCGCGGCGGTCCGGTACGACGGCATCGACGAGGAGGCGGTCGACCCCGGCCTGTCGCTGCCCGACCGGGAGGCCGTGCTGGCCGGCCTGCTGCCCCCGGGGGTGACCGTGACCGGCCGCTCCGGCACCGCGCTCGCGGCCACCTTCCAGCTGGCCCAGGGCCAGGCCGCCGGCTCGCTGATGCTGCGGGTGGAGAACTGGGCGCACAGCGGGAGCGTCCAGGGTGAGCGCGCCTTCAAGGACGCGAACACCCTCCCCGACGGGAGCAGGATCCTCGTCAACGGCGACCCGGACGGCAAGGAGAAGCCGCTGACGGTGAACGTCCTGCGTCCGGACGGCATGGAGGTGCTGGTCTACCAGATGCCGACCGGCAAGCCGCTGCTCACCGCGGACCAGGTGAAGGCGATCGCCACCAGCCCGGCCTGGAAGGTGTACAAGTAGGACGCGCACATGGCGGTGCCCCGGGCTGGGGGAGGCCCGGGGCACCGCCGTGTGGGGGAGGGGTGGGGGTCAGTCCTGCTGGTCCTCGGGGAGGCTGATCACCCAGCGGGTGTCCTGCCGGGGGCGCAGGTAGAACAGCCAGTAGAGGGTGGCGGCGGCGGTGATGCCGCCGGTCCACAGCAGGGGCTCGGCGTCCAGCTTGGTCATCACGAAGACCAGGACGGCGATCAGGACGCCCGGGACGACCGGCCACAGCGGCATCCGCCAGGCGGCGGCGTGCTTGTGGTGGGCGCGGCGGGAGAGCAGCGCGGCGATCGCGACCAGCAGGTACATCCCGGTGACGGCGACGCCGGTGATGTTGCTCAGCAGCTCGCCCTTGACGAAGCAGAGCGCGGCGCCGGGCAGGCCGACCGCCAGGGTGGCGATCCACGGCGAGCCGAACCGGCCGAGGGTGCCGAAGGCCTTGTTGACCGGCTCCGGCCAGGCCTTGTCGCGGGCGGAGGCGAACAGCACCCGGGAGTTCTGGATGACCATGACGATGCCGGCGTTGATGATGGCCAGCGCGACGCAGAGGCTGATGAAGGTGCCGACCGCGGAGTTGCTCCAGGCGGTGACCATGCCGGAGATGTCGCCGGAGGACAGGGTCTGGAGGTCGGGGGCGCCCATGGTGATGGCGACGACCGGGACCAGGATGATGGCCGAGGAGATGCCGAGCGTCCACAGCACGGTGCGCGAGACGTTGCGGCGGGGGTTCTCCAGCTCCTCGGACAGGTAGACCGCGGTGGAGAAGCCCTGGGTGATGAACAGGGCGATGCCGAGCGCGCCGACGATGGCGCCCACGCTCACCGTGGTGGTGGCGCCGCCGTCCCCGGTGACCACGCCGTGCAGCAGGCTGGGGGCGTCGCTGTTGGTGTGGGCGAAGCCGAGCACCGAGACCACGCCGGCCGCGATGACCTCCAGCACCAGGAAGATGCCGGTGATCCAGGCGTTGGCACGCAGGTCGAGCAGGCCGGCCAGGGTGGCGGCCAGCATCACGGCGGCGCCGGTCATGGCCTTGTCCAGGTGCAGGACGGGGGCGAGGTAGTCGGCGGTGCCGAGGGCGATGACCGAGGGGACGATCATCACCACGATCAGCGAGAGCACGAAGACCAGCCAGCCCATCAGCCGTCCGGCGAGGGTGCCGACCATCGCGTACTCGCCGCCGGCGCTGGGGATCAGGGTGCCGAGCTCGGAGTAGCAGAACGCGACCGCGACGCAGAGCACGGTGCCGATCGCGATGGCCAGTGCGGTGGCGCTGCCGATGCTGGAGAACAGCTCCGGCACGATCACGAAGAGCGTCGATGCGGGCGTGACGCAGGACAGCGTGAGCAGTGTGCCGCCCACGACGCCGATCGAGCGCTTGAGCTGCTGGGGCGCGGCCGCCTCGGCCGCCGTGGCGGCTACGGTCTGTGGCGGGCGAAGCGTGTCGGTCATGTGGCTTCCGATCGGCTTTGTGCGGTGCTGGAGTGGGAGCGGTATCGCCTCCGCTGGCTGGTTGCTCGGTGTCCGGTTCCAGTCGCTCCCGGGGCGCAATGGAACCTTGGGCGTATTGATCGAGTCAACGTGGGAACTGCTTCGGAATCCGTTGCGGCGAACGGCATAGACATGCGATCCCATGATCACGTTCGGTCGTTGCGGGCTTTGTCCGACTTGTTACCCAAGCCACATCGCGATTGAATCGAAGGTGAACAAAGGGGGGAGGGTCGTGATTCAAAGGTGGCACTCCAGGTGGACGGCGACACACCCAGGTGCCCCCGAAGCGTCCGGCAACTCCCCGGCCGGGTACGGGAACCGCAGCCCCCGCTCCGAAAGAGCTAGGTAACGTTTCGGAACCTGGGACGCCGAAGGGGTCGGACTCCGCGAGTCCGACCCCTTCGATCACCGTCCGTGACGGCCGGCGCGGCTACGCCACCGGCAGCCAGCCCGTCTGGACCATCTGCCCGCTGGTCACGCGGCGGGACACGTAGACCCCTCGGCCCGGCGGCAGCGCCTGCGGCTTGACCGTCCCCAGCAGTGCGCCCTCGTCCCGGTTCCCGGAGAGGATGACGCCCTGGCCGCCGAGCTCGCGCATCCGCTGCAGCACCGGCTCGTACAGCGAGCGGCCGGCGCCGCCCGCGCTGCGGGCCACGACCACCCGCAGGCCGATGTCGCGGGCGAACGGCAGGAACTCGGCCAGCGGGGCCAGCGGGTTGCCCGAGCTCGTCGAGACCAGCTCGTAGTCGTCGACGATCACGAACATGTCCTTGCCGCTGTACCAGCTGCGGTTGCGCAGCTGCTCGGCGGTCACGTCCGGGCCCGGCAGGCGGCGCGAGCAGGCGCCGCGCAGCATGTCCACGATGGCCGCCATGGCCGGCTGCGCGGCCGCGTACTCCACCAGGTACTCCGGCGGCACGGTGCCGAGCAGCGCGCGCCGGTAGTCGCCGACCACGATGCCCGCCTGGTCCGGCGTGTAGCGCTCGGTGATCTGCTTGATCAGCATCCGCAGCACCGCCGACTTCCCGGACTCGGTGTCGCCGAAGACGATGAACAGCGGGTCGGTCTCGAAGTTGACGAAGACCGGCGCCAGCTCCGCCTCGTCCACGCCGAAGGCGACGCCGCGCTCCGGGTGCTCGAAGCCCTTCGGCAGCGAGTTGCCGTCCAGGACGGCCGGCAGCATTCGCACCTGCGGGGCGCGCGGGCCGGTCCAGGCCCCGTCCACGGCGCCGACCAGCCCGGCCACGCCGTCCTGGAGGTCGTCCACCGAGGAGGAGCCGTCCAGGCGCGGCAGTCCGGACAGGAAGTGCAGCCGCTCCGGGGTGATGCCGCGCCCGGCCAGCGACGGGACGTTCTGGGCCACCCGGCGGTCGACCTCGGACTCCATCGGGTCACCGAGCTTCAGCTCGGTCCGGTTCTGCAGCAGGTCCTTCAGCGCCGGGCGCACCTCGGCGTACCGGGCCGCCGTGATGACCAGGTGCACGCCGTAGCCGAGGCCGCGCTGGGCGATGTCGCCGATCACCGGCTCCAGGCCCTCGAACTCCTGCTTGAAGGTGTTCCAGCCGTCGATCACCAGGAAGACGTCGCCGAAGGCCTCGTCCGGCAGCTGGCCGGCCGCCCGGCGGGCCCGGTAGGTGGCGATGGTGTCGATCCCGGCGACCCGGAACAGCTCCTCGCGCCGGTTGAGCACCCCGTGCACCTCGGAGACCATCCGGCGCACCTTGTCCACGTCCAGGCGCCCGGCCACCCCGCCGACGTGCGGCAGCCCGGCCAGCGACTGGAAGCTGCCCGCACCGAAGTCGAGCAGGTAGAACTGCACCTCCAGCGGGGTGTGGGTGAGGCCGAACGAGGCCACCGTGGTGCGCACCACGGTCGACTTGCCGGAGCGCGGGCCGCCCACGATCAGACCGTGGCCGGCCGCCCCCGCGTAGTCGACCTCCAGGATGTCCGTCTTCTGCTCGCGCGGCTTGTCCACGATGCCGATCGGCACCCGCAGCCGGCCCGCCGGGTAGCCGGGCGCGGCCAGCCCGCGCTCCGGCACGACCTGCAGCGGCGGCAGCAGGTGGTCCATGCTCGGCGCCTCGTCCAGCGGCGGCAGCCACACCTGGTGCGCGGCCGGGCCCTGGCCGGTCATCCGCTGGACGAACACGTCCAGCACGGTGTCCACCAGCGCGTCGTCCTGCTCCGGGACCTGCGGTGCGACCTCCTCCTCCACCGGGTCCGGCAGGTCCACGAAGGCCGCGGTGAACTCCACCGGGCGCGCGTTGACCCGCCGTCCGCCGGTCGACCGCTGCTGTCCCGGCGCCCGGTACGGCCCCGAGACGTAGGCGGCCTTGAACCGGTCCATCACGTCCTCGCCGAACTTGAGGTAGCCGACGCCCGGCACCGGCGGCAGGTGGTAGGCGTCCGGCACGCCGATCGCCGCCCGGGACTCCGCGGCCGAGAAGGTGCGCAGACCGATCCGGTACGACAGGTAGGTGTCCAGGCCGCGCAGCTTGCCCTCCTCCAGGCGCTGCGAGGCCAGCAGCAGGTGCACGCCCAGCGACCGGCCGATCCGGCCGATCTGGATGAACATCTCGATGAAGTCGGGCTTGGCGGAGAGGAGTTCGGAGAACTCGTCGATGATCAGCACCAGCGAGGGCAGCGGGTCCAGTGCCGCGCCGGCCGCCCGGGCCCGCTCGTACTCGTGGATGTTGGCGTAGTTGCCCGCCGAGCGCAGCAGCTCCTGGCGGCGGTGGAGCTCGCCCTCGATGGCGTCGCGCATGCGGTCGACCAGGGTGAGCTCGCCCTCCAGGTTGGTGATCACCGCGGAGGTGTGCGGCATGTCCGCCATGCCGGAGAAGGTCGCACCACCCTTGAAGTCGGCGAGGACGAAGTTCAGGATCTCCGAGGAGTGGGTCATCGCCAGCGCCAGCACCAGCGTGCGCAGCAGCTCAGACTTGCCGGAACCGGTCGCGCCCACGCACAGGCCGTGCGGGCCCATGCCCTCCAGCGCGGCCTCCTTGATGTCCAGGTAGACGTGCTCGCCGTTGGCGCCGACGCCGATCGGCACCCGCATCCGCTCGTGCTGGGCGCGCGGGCGCCAGCTGCGGGCCACGTCGAAGGAGCCCGGGTCGCCCGAGTTCATCATGTCGGTGAAGTCGAGGTTGGACAGCAGCGGTTCGTCGTCCCCGCCGGCCGAGATCCGGTACGGCGCCAACTGCCGTGCCAGCGCCTCGGACTGCCACACCGAGAGCAGGTCCGGCTTGCCGGTGTACGTCGCGCCGGAGGCCGAGCGCAGCAGCAGCTCCTCGGCGCCGACCGTCACCATCAGGTGCCCGCTGGGCTCGTCCACCTCGCCCGGCACCACCTCGATGACCGTCACGCCCTGCACGCCCTCCGGGCTCGCCAGCAGCGAGTCGTGCGGCACCCCCGCGCCGTCCATCACGACCACCAGGTGCGGCTGGTCGGCCGGCGGCGCCACCTCCCGCACGAAGCGCTGGCGGCCGGCCAGTTCGTCCTGGAGCAGGTACTCCAGGTCGCCCAGGTCGGTCGCGAACAGCCGGCGCGAGCCCGCGCCGTCGGCCTCCTTGCGGTGCTGGTTGTGCGGGAGCCACTTGGTCCACTCCCACTCCTCGGCCGCACCGGGCGCGGCCGCGACCGCCACCATCAGGTCGTCCGGCGAGTGCAGGGTGGTCAGCTGGGCGATCATCGCGCGCACGTTCCCGTACACCGAGTCCGGGTCCCCGCACACCGTGATGTGGTAAAAGGCCCGCAGCGAGACCGCCAGCGGCAGGTCCTGGAGGGTGCCGTGCGCCTTCAGGAAGGAGTGCATCGCGGCCGCCGACAGCGGCTCCAGCTCGTCCATCGGCGCGGTCTGCGGCGCCACCAGCGGCGTGGACAGCTGCACCGGCCCGAGGCCCACCCGGATCTGCGCGAAGTCGCCGTCCCCGGTGCGCCGTTCCCACAGCCGCCGGCCGTCCTCGACGATCGACCAGAGCTGGTCCGGCGCCGGGTTCAGGAACAGCAGCGCGCCGCGCTGGCGCTCCGCCGTGCGGCGCACCTGACGGCGGGTCTGCTGGAGGTACTTCAGGTAGTCGCGCCGTTCGTCCGCCATCGCGGTCGAACCGCCCTTGCGGGCCCGGACGATCTGCGCCAGCACCATGCCGAGCGTCGAGGCGATCATCAGACCGCCCATGATCTTCATCGGGGCCGCAGCCCCCGGCGAGAAGAAGAACACCGCCGAGCCACCCATGCCCAACATCGGCAGGATGCTCATCAGCCAGTCCTCGCCGCCCTGCCGGGGCAGTTCGGGTGGGCTCACCAGCTCCACCGGCTCGTCCGGCACGGTGGGCGGATACGCCCTGGCCGGTCGCTTGACCGTGATCACACCCATGTGTCATCCACCCCGCGGCGTCGATCGATCACTTCGGCATCAGCCCTCATGCGATTTGCGTACGGTCCGTACGGGAATCCGGTGGCTGAGGACGCCCCACCCAGCGCAGCCCCCGTACCTTTGCGCAGGCGCCGATCCTAACGGTCGCCCCCGCACCGCCCGCCAGGGCCCGGTACGCACCGGCACCGGACACGAACCGAACGGGTAGGGTAACGCCGCGCCAACTCGCGGCCCGGCCGGGCCGGTTCCACAGCAACACCGAGCGCCGCCGTGCCTCGGCACCGTCAACAAGGGGGAGCGCCAAGTGCGTCGAAGGATCGAGGTGGGGGCCCTCATGGGCGAGCGCAGCGAGGTGGGCGCATGAGTGCCGCCGCGACCGGCTACTGCCGGGTGACCGTCGTTGCCCCGGACCGCCGGATCGACGTCGCCCTGCCCGAGGACGTCCCGCTCGCGGACGTCTACCCCGAGGTGCTGCGCCTGGCCAACCAGAGCCAGCCCGACGGCACCCCCACCGGCTTCCACCTGGTCCGCCGCGACGGCACGGTGCTCGACAGCGGGCTGCCACTGGCCGCCCAGCAGGTCCGCGACGGCGACCTGCTGGCGCTGCGCCCCTTCGCCGAGTCGCTCCCGCCGGCCGTCTACGACGACGTCGCCGACGCGATCGCCAGCGCCGTCGAGGCCGACCGCCGGTTCTGGACCGCCGAGCTGATGCGCGGCTTCGGCCTGATCGGCGCCGGGGTGCTGCTCACCCTGCTCGGCTTCGCGCTCTGGTTCTCCGACCTGCGCCACGACATGCACGGCCTGCCCGGTGTCCTGGCCGGCGTCACCGCCGTCGTGCTCACCGCGCTCGCCGGGGTGCGCGCCCGGGTCTACCAGGACGCCCACGCGGCCGTCGCGCTCGGCCTCGGCGCCCTGCCGCACGCCATGATCGGCGGCAGCGGCCTCATCGCCGTCGCCCATCTGGGGGACGGCCCCGGCCGGCTCCAGTTCCTGGCCGGCTGCGCCGCCGTCCTGGTGGTCTCCGTACTACTGGCCGGCCTGCTGCCGGAGAGGGACGCGGTGTTCGTCGCCGCCGCCCTGGTCTCCACCGCCGGCTCGCTCGCCACCTTCGCGGCCGTCCTGCTGCCGGAGACCCCGGCCGGGCACATCGCCGCCGTCACCGGCGTCGCCGCCGTGGCCGTGGTCGGCTTCCTGCCCAGCCTCTCCGCCCGCTTCGCCCGGCTGCCGGTCGGCTTCAGCGCCCCCGGCCAGACCCGCACCCGCAGCCGCGACTACGACGAGGAGGCCGAGCGCGCCGAGGCCGTGCAGTACGAGAAGATCGCGCACCAGGCCCGTCGTGGCCACGAGGTGCTGGTCGGCCTGGTCGGCGGCTGCGCCGCCGTGGTGGTCGGCGCCTGCGCCGTCCTCGGCTTCACCGACGAGACCTTCCCCGAGCTGCTCGCGCTCGCCCTGGGCCTGACCACCATGCTGCGCGCCCGGCTGTTCCGCTACACCGCGCAGGTGCTCAGCCTCACCGTGGCCGGCCTGCTCGGCCTGAGCCTGCTGATCGTCGGGCTCTCCCTGCACACCCCGCAGTTCTTCCTGCGGGCGGCCGGTTCCACCACCGAGCTCGACCTGCGCACGATCTGGCTGACCGCCTCCATCGCCTTCGGCGCCGCGCTGCTCACCGCGATCGCCCTGGTGGTGCCGCGGCTCGGGGTCTCCCCGTTCTGGGGGCGCATCCTGGACCTGGTGGACAGCCTCACCCTGATCTCGCTCGTCCCGCTGGCACTCGCCGTCCTGGACATCTACCGCCTGGTCCGCGGCGCCACCGGCTGACCGCCGGACGCCGCAGTGCCGCCCGCCCGTCCGTTCGCGCGACCCCTCTCGGGCCCGCCGAACGGCCGGGTGGGCGGCACTGGTACGCTTGGCCTTCGAGCGCAGCCGTGTGTCCGCCCCCCCCGTGGGTCGCAGACCGCCGGCCGCGCTCGCGACACCGAGTTCTCGATGAGTCCTGTGTTGTCGACCAGGACCGCTCGGTAGACCCCGAAGGAGTTGCAGTGGCTCTCGCCTCTGACGTCAAGAAGCAGATCTTCGCCGAGTTCGGCCAGAAGGAGGGCGACACCGGTTCCCCCGAGGTCCAGGTGGCCATGCTCTCCCGTCGCATCTCGGACCTGACCGAGCACCTCAAGACCCACAAGCACGACCACCACTCGCGTCGTGGCCTGCTGATCCTGGTCGGCCAGCGCCGCCGCCTGCTGCAGTACCTGGCCAAGAAGGACATCGAGCGCTTCCGTACGCTCGTCGACCGCCTGGGCATCCGCCGCGGTGCCGCCGGCGGCGCCCGCTGAGAACGCCGCTCGGGGCGGCTCCCCACACCGGGGAGCCGCCCCTCGCGCGTATGCCGCGGCTCTTGAACCGCGGTGCCCGGAGATAACAACTCGCGCGCACCTCCCCAGGTGGCCGAGGATTGCACCGTAGGGTTGTGGGCATGCCGGGTGATGGCGCACCAGCGCGCCACCCGGGCAGAAGGACCCGAACCCCCGCGGGACGAAGGCTTCAAACGGAAGCCGCCCGCATCCGAGAGAGCGTCCAGACGCGGACCGCCCTTCCCGGCCCGGCAGCCGTGAGGCGCCGGTCCTCGGTAGTGGCCGTCGGAACCCCCGCAGACCGAGCGGGGCACTCCGGAGGCTTCGATCGAAGACCGGCCCGACTGCCGCCCTCCCTGACGAGGGCCCGGGGCCCACCGCAGGCAGTGCGCGGGGACGCTCTCCCGGAGACGTACGAAAGAGGAGATCTTCCAGGTGGAAGAGAACGTGTTCTACGCCGAGGCCGTGATCGACAACGGTTCCTTCGGCACCCGTACCATCCGCTTCGAGACCGGCCGTCTGGCCCGTCAGGCCGCCGGCTCCGCCGTGGCCTACCTGGACGACGACACCATGGTGCTGTCGGCCACCAGCGCGTCCAAGCAGCCGAAGGAGCACTTCGACTTCTTCCCGCTGACCGTGGACGTCGAGGAGCGGATGTACGCCGCCGGCCGCATCCCCGGCTCGTTCTTCCGTCGCGAGGGCCGGCCCTCCGAGGACGCGATCCTCACCTGCCGCCTGATCGACCGCCCGCTGCGCCCGTCCTTCGTCAAGGGCCTGCGCAACGAGGTCCAGGTCGTCGTCACCGTGATGGCGCTCAACCCCGACCACCTGTACGACGTGGTCGCCATCAACGCCGCCTCCGCCTCCACCCAGCTGGCGGGCCTGCCGTTCTCCGGCCCGATCGGCGGCGTGCGCGTCGCGCTGATCAACGGCCAGTGGGTCGCCTTCCCGACCCACAGCGAGCTGGAGTCGGCCGTCTTCGACATGGTCGTCGCCGGTCGCGTCCTGCCGGACGGCGACGTCGCGATCATGATGGTCGAGGCCGAGGCCACCGACAAGACCATCAAGCTGGTCGAGGGCGGCGCCGACGCGCCGACCGAGGAGATCGTCGCCTCCGGCCTGGAGGCCGCGAAGCCGTTCATCAAGGTCCTGTGCGCCGCGCAGTCGCAGCTGGCCGCCCAGGCCGCCAAGCCGACCGGCGAGTTCCCGGTCTTCCTGGACTACCAGGACGACGTCCTCGCCGCGCTGACCGCCGCCGTCAAGGACGAGCTCGCCCAGGCCCTGACCATCCCGGGCAAGCAGGAGCGCAACAACGAGCTGGACCGCGTCAAGGCGCTGGCCGCCGAGAAGCTGCTGCCCGAGTTCGAGGGCCGCGAGAAGGAGATCAGCGCCGCCTACAACGCGCTGACCAAGAAGATCGTCCGCGAGCGCG
This sequence comes from Streptomyces sp. LS1784, assembly GCF_020103755.1. GTDB lineage: Bacteria > Actinomycetota > Actinomycetes > Streptomycetales > Streptomycetaceae > Kitasatospora. Next base: position 8,015 of record NZ_JAHSQD010000057.1, on the reverse strand, counting down.
TCATCAAGGACAAGGTCCGCATCGACGGTCGCGGCGTCACCGACATCCGCACCCTGGCCGCCGAGGTCGAGGCCATCCCGCGGGTGCACGGCTCGGCCCTGTTCGAGCGCGGCGAGACCCAGATCCTGGGTGTCACCACGCTGAACATGCTGCGCATGGAGCAGCAGCTGGACACGCTCTCCCCGGAGACGCGCCGCCGCTACATGCACAACTACAACTTCCCGCCGTACTCCGTCGGTGAGACCGGCCGCGTGGGCTCGCCCAAGCGCCGCGAGATCGGCCACGGCGCGCTGGCCGAGCGCGCCCTGCTGCCGGTGCTGCCGACCCGCGAGGAGTTCCCGTACGCCATCCGCCAGGTCTCCGAGGCGCTCGGCTCCAACGGCTCCACCTCGATGGGCTCGGTCTGCGCCTCGACCATGTCGCTGCTGAACGCCGGTGTGCCGCTGAAGGCCGCCGTCGCCGGCATCGCCATGGGCCTGATCTCCCAGGAGATCGACGGCGAGACCCACTACGTCACGCTGACCGACATCCTCGGCGCCGAGGACGCGTACGGCGACATGGACTTCAAGGTCGCCGGTACCCGCAACTTCATCACCGCCCTCCAGCTGGACACCAAGCTGAACGGCATCCCGGCGTCGGTGCTCGCCGCCGCGCTGAAGCAGGCCAAGGACGCCCGCCTGCACATCCTCGACGTGATGAACGAGGCCATCGACTCGCCCGACGAGATGTCCCCGAACGCGCCGCGCATCATCACCATCAAGATCCCGGTGGACAAGATCGGTGAGGTCATCGGCCCCAAGGGCAAGATGATCAACCAGATCCAGGAGGACACCGGCGCCGAGATCACGATCGAGGACGACGGCACCATCTACATCGGTGCCGCCGACGGCCCGGCCGCCGAGGCCGCCCGCACCACGATCAACCAGATCGCCAACCCGACCATGCCGGAGGTCGGCGAGCGCTACCTGGGCACCGTGGTCAAGACCACGACGTTCGGCGCGTTCGTGTCGCTGATGCCGGGCAAGGACGGCCTGCTGCACATCTCGCAGATCCGCAAGCTGGCCGGCGGCAAGCGCGTGGAGAACGTCGAGGACGTCCTCGGCGTCGGCGCCAAGGTCCAGGTCGAGATCGCCGAGATCGACCCGCGCGGCAAGCTCTCCCTGATCCCGGTCATCGAGGGCGAGGAGGGCGGCGAGGCCGCTTCCGAGTGAAGCGCCGCTAGCTGACCCCGCGGCCCGTACGCCTCACACGGCGTGCGGGCCGCACCCAGTTGTCCACATGCTTACGTCCGCACGTGCCTTCCCACGTGCGTCTCCCCTGGAGGTACCCCCCGTGGCGCAGGCCCCGGCGGTAAAGCAGCGCCCCGGCACCACCCGGACCCTGCTCAAGGGCGTCGACGGCGCCGGCACGGTGCGCCGCACCGTCCTCCCCGGCGGCCTTCGGGTCGTCACCGAGACCCTGCCGACGGTGCGCTCCGCGACCTTCGGCATCTGGGTCGGCGTCGGCTCGCGGGACGAGACCCCGCAGCTCAACGGCGCCACCCACTACCTGGAGCACCTGCTCTTCAAGGGCACCGAGCGGCGCAGCGCGCTGGACATCTCGGCCGCCCTGGACGCCGTCGGCGGTGAGATGAACGCCTTCACCGCGAAGGAGAACACCTGCTACTACGCCCGGGTCCTGGACACCGACCTGCCGCTGGCCATCGACGTGGTCTGCGACATGCTCACCGGCTCGCTGATCCGCACCGAGGACGTGGAGGCCGAGCGCGGCGTCATCCTGGAGGAGATGGCGATGGCCGAGGACGACCCGGGCGACGTGGTGCACGACCTGTTCGCCAAGGTGATCTTCGGCAGCGGCCCGCTCGGCCGCCCGATCCTCGGCACCCAGGAGACCATCAGGACGCTCACCCGGGACCAGATCGCCGGCTTCTACCGTCGCCGCTACCGGCCCGAGCAGCTGGTCGTCGCCGCGGCCGGCAACCTCGACCACCGCAAGGTGGTCAAGCAGGTCGAGCAGGCCTTCGCGCCGGTGCTGGAGGCCTCCACCGCGGCGCCTGCCGAGGCCCGCCGCGGGGTCAGGGCACTGCGCACGGCCGGCAAGGTGGAGGTGCTCAACCGCTCCACGGAGCAGGCCCACCTGGTGCTGGGCGTGCCCGGGGTGCCGCGGCACGACGAGCGCCGCTGGGCGATGGGCGTGCTGAACGCGGCCCTCGGCGGCGGGATGAGCTCCCGGCTCTTCCAGGAGGTCCGCGAGAAGCGGGGCCTGGCGTACTCGGTCTACTCGTACTCCTCGTCCTACGCGGACAGCGGCCTGTTCGGCATCTACGCCGGCTGCCAGCCCAAGCGGGTCGAGGAGGTGCTGCGGATCTGCCGGGCCGAGCTGGCCAAGGTGGTCGAGGAGGGCATCACCGAGGAGGAGCTGCAGCGCGCGATCGGCCAGATCTCCGGCTCCACCGTGCTCGGCATGGAGGACACCGGCTCGCTGATGAACCGGATCGGCAAGGCCGAACTCAGCTACGGGCACCACCTGTCGGTGGACGACATGCTGGAGCGGATCGCCGCGGTGACCCTGGAGGACGTCCACGAGGTGGCGCGTGATGTGCTGGGCGCGTACCGGCCGTCGCTCGCCCTGATCGGCCCGGTCAACGACAAGCGGGCCGCCAAGCTCGCCGATCTGCTGGTGTGAGAGGACATTCGCTATGACGCTGCGTGTCGCCGTGATCGGCGCCAAGGGACGGATCGGCTCCGAGGCGGTCAGGGCGGTGGAGGCTGCTCCGGACATGGAGCTGGTCGCCGCCCTCGGCCGCGGGTCGAAGCTGGAGGAGCTGACCGAGGCGGGCGCCCAGGTGGCCGTCGAGCTGACCCACCCCGACGCGGTGATGGGCAACCTCGACTACTGCGTGCGCAACGGCATCCACGTGGTCACCGGCACCACCGGCTGGACGGACGAGCGGCTCGCCACCGTCCGCAGCCGGCTGGCCGAGGCCCCCGAGCTCGGCCTGCTGATCGCGCCGAACTTCTCCATCGGCGCCATCCTCGGCATGAAGTTCTCCCAGATCGCCGCCCGGTACTTCGAGTCGGTCGAGGTGGTCGAGCTGCACCACGACCGCAAGGCCGACGCTCCCAGCGGTACCGCCACCCGCACCGCCCAGCTGATCGCGGCCGCCCGGGCCGAGGCCGGCCGGCCGCCGCAGCAGGACCCGACCACCCACAGCCTGCCCGGCGCGCGCGGTGCCGACGTGGACGGGGTGCCGGTGCACGCGGTGCGGCTGCGCGGCCTGCTCGCCCACCAGCAGGTGATGTTCGGCGACACCGGCGAGACGCTCACCATCCGGCACGACTCGCTGCACCACAGCAGCTTCATGCCGGGCATCCTGCTGGGCGTGCGCAAGGTCGTCGAGACCCCGGGGCTGACCTTCGGCCTCGAACACTTCCTGGACCTGTGACCGCATTGATCTCCAGGAGTGCGTCATGACGTCTCGTACCGGCTTCTTCGTCCTGTCCGGCGTGCTGCTGCTGGTCGCCCTGGTCTGCGTGGGCGAGGGCGTCCAGCTGATCGCGACCGGCAAGCCGCTCGGCATCGGCATCGGGATCTGCGCCTTCGTGATCCCGGTGATCGGCGTCTGGTTCCTGCGCCAGACCGTCCGCTTCGGCCGGGACAGCGAGCGGCTGGCCCGTGAGCTGGAGGCCGAGGGCGGCCTTCCGGTGGACGAGCTGAAGCGCAGCAAGGGCGGGCGGATCGACCGGGCCTCGGCCGACGCGGTGTTCGCCCGCCGCCAGACCGAGGCACAGGCCGCGCCGGGCGACTGGCGGGTCTGGTTCCGCCTCGCCGTGGCCTACGCCGACGCCGGCGACACCCCGCGCGCCCGCAAGACCATGCAGCACGCCATCAAGCTGCACAGCACCGAACCCGCAAGGAGTAACGCGTGAGCGACGAACCGACGGCCCCCAGCTTCCGCAGCGACGTGACGGTGGAGCTGGTCCGCAGCGCCGCCGCCGACTCGGACGTCATCTGGGCGGCCCGGGTCTCGACCGCGGGCGAGCAGTCCCTCGAAGCCCTCCAGCAGGACCCGGAGAAGTCCAAGGGCCTGATCAACTTCCTGATGCGCGACCGGCACGGCACGCCGTTCGAGCACAACTCGATGACCTTCTTCATCAGCGCGCCGATCTTCGTGTTCCGGGAGTTCCACCGGCACCGCAGCGGCTGGTCGTACAACGAGGAGTCCGGCCGCTACCGCGAGCTCCAGCCGGTCTTCTACGTGCCGGGCGAGGAGCGCAAGCTGGTCCAGCAGGGCCGCCCCGGCAAGTACGAGTTCCACGAGGGCACGCCCGAGCAGCACAGGACCACCACGGAGGCGATGGAGGCCGCGTACCGCGAGTCCTACGCCCGCTACCAGGAGATGCTGGCCGCCGGGGTGGCCCGCGAGGTGGCCCGCGCGGTGCTGCCGGTGGGCCTGTTCTCCTCGATGTACGCGACCTGCAACTCGCGCTCGCTGATGCACTTCCTGTCGCTGCGCACCAGGCGGGAGAACTCGGCGGTGCCGTCCTTCCCACAGCGCGAGATCGAGATGGTCGCCGAGCAGATGGAGGAGCAGTGGGCCCAGCTCATGCCGCTCACCCATGCGGCTTTCGAGAAGCACGGCCGAGTCGCCCCCTGACCTGGGACGACAGGCATATGGGCAGAGTGTCTGGCATGTCTGGATTGCGGCTTTTCTAGCCGCTCCCTACATTCGTGAACACGGATTCCGGTGCTGCCCGAACCCCCGAGCGGGCAGCACCGGAATCCCACGTCCGCGCCATCGACACGCCACACCTGTCCGAACACCGGACCGGCATGGGGACCGCCCCACCGCCTACGAGTAGCTTTGGACGCATGGCTCCGATCTCCACCCCCCAGACGCCGTTCGGCCGGGTCCTGACCGCCATGGTCACCCCGTTCACCGCCGACGGCGGACTCGACCTCGACGGCGCCCAGCGCCTTGCCACGCACCTCGTGGACTCAGGCAACGACGGCCTCGTCGTCAACGGCACCACCGGTGAGTCCCCGACCACCACCGACGCCGAGAAGGCCCAGCTGGTCCGCGCCGTGGTCGAGGCGGTCGGGGACCGCGCCCACGTGGTGGCCGGCGTCGGCACCAACGACACCCACCACAGCGTCGAGCTGGCCCGGCAGGCGGAGGCGGCCGGAGCACACGGCCTGCTGGTCGTCACGCCGTACTACAGCAAGCCCCCGCAGGAGGGCCTGTACCGGCACAACGTCGCCATCGCCGACGCGACCGGGCTGCCGGTCATGCTGTACGACATCCCGGGCCGCAGCGGGGTCGCGCTGAGCCACGAGACGCTGGTCCGCCTCGGCCGGCACCCGCGGATCGTCGCCAACAAGGACGCCAAGGGCGACCTGGGCGCCGCGGCCTGGGCGATCGCCCGCGCCGACCTCGCCTGGTACTCCGGCGACGACATCCTCAACCTGCCGCTGCTGTCCGTCGGAGCCGTCGGCGTGGTCAGCGTCGTCGGGCACGTGGCGGCCGGGGAGCTGCGGGCGATGATCGAGGCCTTCCTGGCGGGTGACGTGGTCAAGGCCACGAGCATCCACCAGCGCCTGCTGCCGGTGTTCAGCGGTATGTTCCGCACCCAGGGCGTGATCCTCACCAAGGCCGCCCTGGAGCTCCAGGGCCTGCCGGCGGGCCCGCTGCGGCTGCCGCTGGTCGGCGCGACGCCCGAGGAGGTCGCGCGATTGAAGCAGGATCTCGCCGCCGGCGGGGTACACCTTTAGCAGACACGGACGTGCGCGCCCCGGCTCGCCGGACCTCCCCGGGTCCGCCGCTGGACCGGACCGCAGGCGCGAGAGCACAGACCCAGTAGGAAAACGACACTGAGTACGCACGCCATATGTCTCCAGGGGAGGACCCCGGGCATATGGCGTGCGTCGTGAGGAGAGTCTTTTGAGCCACCCGCACCCCGAGCTCGGCGCACCCCCGGCCCTGAAGGAGGGCGCCCTCCGCATCACTCCGCTCGGCGGCCTCGGCGAGATCGGCCGCAACATGACGGTCCTCGAGTACGGGGACCGCATCCTGATCGTCGACTGCGGCGTCCTCTTCCCCGAGGACGAGCAGCCCGGCGTGGACCTGATCCTCCCGGACTTCAGCTACATCCGGGACCGCCTCGACAAGGTCGACGGCATCATCCTCACCCACGGGCACGAGGACCACATCGGCGCCGTCCCGTTCCTCCTGCGGGAGAACCCGGACATCCCGCTGATCGGCTCCAAGCTGACCCTCGCGCTGATCGAGGCCAAGCTCGCAGAGCACCGCATCCGGCCGTACGTGCTGGAGGTCAAGGAGGGCGAGCGCGAGCGCATCGGCCCCTTCGACTGCGAGTTCATCGCGGTCAACCACTCCATCCCGGACGCCCTGGCCGTGGCGGTCCGCACCCCCGCCGGCATGGTCGTGGCCACCGGCGACTTCAAGATGGACCAGCTGCCGCTGGACGGCCGCCTGACCGACCTGCCGACCTTCGCCAAGCTGGCGGAGGAGGGCATGGACCTGCTGCTGGTGGACTCCACCAACGCCGAGGTCCCCGGCTTCATCCCGCACGAGCGGGACATCTCGGCGGCGCTGCGGAACGTCTTCGCGAACGCCGAGAAGCGCATCATCGTGGCCTCCTTCGCGAGCCACGTGCACCGCATCCAGCAGGTGCTGGACGCCGCCCACGAGTACAAGCGCAAGGTCGCCTTCGTCGGCCGCTCGATGGTCCGCAACATGGGCATCGCCCGGGACCTCGGCTACCTGAAGGTCCCCGGCAACATGATCGTGGACGTCAAGCAGCTGGACGACCTGCCGGACAAGGAGGTCGTGCTGATCTGCACCGGTTCGCAGGGCGAGCCGATGGCGGCGCTGTCCCGGATGGCAAACCGCGACCACCAGATCCGCATCGTCCAGGGCGACACCGTCGTCCTGGCCTCCTCGCTCATCCCGGGCAACGAGAACGCCGTCTACCGGGTGATCAACGGCCTGACCCGCTGGGGTGCCAAGGTCGTACACAAGGGCAACGCCAAGGTGCACGTCTCCGGCCACGCCTCGGCCGGCGAGCTGCTCTACTTCTTCAACATCTGCAAGCCGCGCAACCTGATGCCGGTCCACGGCGAGTGGCGCCACCTGCGCGCGGCCGCCGAGCTGGGCGTCGCCACCGGGGTGCCGCGCAACCGCGTGGTCATCGCCGAGGACGGCGTCTGCGTCGACCTGGAGGGCGGCGTCGCCCGGATCGTCGGCAAGGTGCAGGCCGGGTACGTCTACGTGGACGGCTCCTCGGTCGGCGACATCAGCGAGGCCTCGCTCAAGGACCGCAAGATCCTCGGTGAGGAGGGCTTCATCTCGGTCTTCGTCGCGGTCGACTCGACCAACGGCAAGATCGTGGGCGGCCCGACCATTCAGGCCCGCGGCTCCGGCATCGACGACAACGCGTTCGCCCCGGTGGTCGCCAAGCTCCAGGAAGCGCTGGACCGCTCGGCGAGCGACGGCGTGCTGGAGCCCCGTCAGGTGCAGCAGCTGGTCCGCCGGACCATCGGCAAGTGGGTCGCGGACAACTACCGCCGCCGGCCGATGATCCTGCCGGTCGTGGTCGAGGTCTGACGCTCGCTCAACACCGGCTGAGGCCGGTTTGACGTGGGGCGACCCGGTGCGTAATGTTCTCCGGGTTGCCCCACGGGACGGCCCCTCGGAAACGGGCTCGAATCTGAATTCGAGAACGACCGGGGAAAACGGACCGAAGAACTCTGATAGAGTCCGGGAGCGCCGAAAGGCAAAAGCGGGTCGGATGAATGAAGCTCCGGAAAACGGAGCGGAAAACATCTGATAAGCTGGAAACACGAAAGAACGAAGCCCGGAGGATTCGCTGGAAGGCGGTCCGAAGGAAGCGTCCGTTCCTTGAGAACTCAACAGCGTGCCAAAAGTCAACGCCAGATATGTTGACATCCCCGGCCTCGGTCGTTTGATCGGGGTTGGAGATTCCTTTTGAAAT
>NZ_JAHSQD010000569.1 GCF_020103755.1 Streptomyces sp. LS1784 | reverse complement strand
CGGGCGGGCCGCAACGCGAGCGTCCGGACCGGCGAGCGCGGCCGGGGCGGGCGGCGCCGCGGCCGCTGAGCCGGCGTGACGCCGGACACGTACCGAGCACGGGCGGACGGACCTCCTGAACGGGAGGGGCGTCCGCCCGCGGTCGTTCAGGTGACGGCCCGGTCGACAGCGGGACACCGGAGTGTCGCAACGTCAGATTTCCGGCATAGCGGGCATGGTGTTTCACGTGAAACGTCGCTCCTTGCTCTCGGGCATCCTCCGCCGTGACCGGGCGGCGACTGTTGCCGCTCCGGTTTCACGTGAAACACTGACCCCCATGCAGGACTCGGAGACCGTCGACCATATCGATGACACGCCCATCGCACGGGCTGCCCAGGCTGCGGTTCAGGCGATCGGCCGAGCGGGCGCGGGACTGCCCCGGCCCGCCGCCACCCGGGTGATCGTGGTCGCCAACCAGAAGGGTGGGGTGGGCAAGACCACCACCACCGTGAACATGGCCGCCTCGCTCGCCATGCACGGCCTGCGCGTCCTGGTCGTCGACCTCGACCCGCAGGGCAACGCCTCCACCGCGCTCGGTATCGACCACCACGCCGAGGTGCCGTCCATCTACGACGTCCTGGTGGAGGGCAAGCCGCTGGCCGACGTCGTGCAGCCGGTACACGACGTCGAGGGGCTGTTCTGCGTCCCCGCCACCATCGACCTGGCCGGCGCCGAGATCGAGCTGGTCTCCCTGGTGGCTCGGGAGAGCCGGCTCCAGCGCGCCATCGCCGCCTACGAGCAGCCGCTCGACTACATCCTGATCGACTGTCCGCCCTCGCTGGGCCTGCTGACGGTCAACGCCCTGGTCGCCGGCAGGGAGGTGATGATCCCGATCCAGTGCGAGTACTACGCGTTGGAGGGCCTCGGTCAGCTGCTGCGCAACGTCGAGCTGGTGCGCGCGCACCTCAACCCCGCACTGCACGTGTCGACCATCCTGCTCACCATGTACGACGCCCGGACCAGGCTGGCCGCCCAGGTCGCCGAGGAGGTCCGGACCCACTTCCAGCAAGAGGTGCTGAGCACGGCGATCCCCCGCTCGGTGCGCATCTCGGAGGCGCCCAGCTACGGGCAGACGGTGCTCACCTACGACCCGGGCTCGACCGGGGCGCTCTCCTACCTGGAGGCCGCCCGCGAGCTCGCGCTGCGTGCGGTGGGCCAGGGCGGTTCACTGGTGGGTCAGCAGCGGGACGGTCATCAGGGGCACGGCGCCCCGGTGGCACAGTACGGCACGACGGAGGGTCATCAGTGAGTGCTCGCAGGGTTGGTCTGGGCCGAGGGCTGGAGGCGCTGATCCGCCCCGCCGCGCCGGTGGACGGCGAGGCGGAGGCGAAGTCCGCGGCAGCCGCGCCTGCACCGGCCTCGGTGACGCCGCTGCCGGTCGGCCGCGGCACGGTGGCGGCCCGGGCGGCCGCGGAGAAGCAGGCGGAGCAGGCACAGCCGGCCGGTGCCTACTTCGCCGAGCTGCCGCTGGACGCGATCACCCCCAACCCGCGCCAGCCGCGTGAGGTCTTCGACGAGGACAAGCTGGCCGAGCTGGTCACCTCCATCAAGGAGGTCGGTCTGCTCCAGCCGATCGTGGTGCGCCAGGTCGGTGCCGACAGCTTCGAGCTGATCATGGGCGAACGCCGCTGGCGAGCCTCCCGGGAGGCCGGGCTGGAGCGGATTCCGGCGATCGTCCGGGCCACCGAGGACGACAAGCTGCTGCTGGACGCCCTTCTGGAGAACCTGCACCGCGCCGAGCTGAACCCGGTGGAGGAAGCCGCCGCGTACGACCAGCTGCTGCGGGACTTCTCGTGCACCCACGAGGAGCTGGCCGACCGGATCGGCCGCTCGCGCACGCACGTCTCCAACACCCTGCGGCTGATGAAGCTCCCGCCGTCCGTTCAGCTCCGGCTGGTGGCCGGGACGCTGATGGCCGGGCACGCCCGGGCGCTGCTCGGACTGTCGGACCCCGAGCAGCAGGAGCGGCTGGCCGCGCGGGTCAACGCCGAGGGCCTCACGGTGCGCAACGTCGAGGAGATCGTCGTGCTGATGCGCTCGGAGGAACCGGAGAAGTCGAAGCGCCAGGCGCCGAAGGCGGGCAAGCTGAACTCCCCGGCGTTCAACGACCTGGCGAGCCGGCTGTCCGACCGCTTCGACACCCGGGTCAAGGTCGAGGTGTCGCAGCGCGGCGGCAAGCTGGGCAAGGGCAAGGTGGTGCTGGAGTTCGGCTCGGTGGAGGACCTGAACCGGATCCTGGACAGCATGGCCCCGGGTGAGGACGGTCTGCGGCTGTCGCAGGGCTGAGCCGGACCGGCCGGCCGAGGGCAACGACCCGATGGGTGCGTGTTCCACGTGAGCGCTGTTTCACGTGAAACATGCACCCATCGGCGTTCGTGGGGGAATGCTCGACCGTGAAAGGGAGGAGGAGGTGCGGCCATGGGACGCCGGATCGCTCCGCTGACGCTGGACAACCTCGGGGACCTGCCGACCGGCTGCCGATCCTGCGTGTTCTGGGAGCTGGACCCGGTCAGCGGGAAGCAGGCGGTCGAGTCGGGCAAGCCGGAACTGGAGAAGGAGGGGTGGATCTCCACGGTGCTGCTGGAGTGGGGCTCCTGCGGCCGGATCGTCTACGTGGACGACCGGCCCGCCGGGTTCGTGTTGTACGCGCCGCCCGCCTACGTCCCCCGCTCACAGTCCTTCCCGACCAGCCCGGTCTCGCCGGACGCCGTTCAGCTGATGGTCAGCCGGGTGCTGCCGGGCTACCAGCGCCAGGGGCTCGGCCGGGTGCTGGTGCAGGCCGTGGCCAAGGACCTGATCGGGCGCGGGGTGCGGGCGATCGAGGCCTTCGGCTCGGCCGGGCGGGTGCCGACCAGCTGCGTGCTGCCGGCCGACCACCTGCTCGCGGTCGGCTTCAAGACCGTCCGCCCGCACCAGCGCTACCCGCGGCTGCGGCTGGAGGCGCGGACCACGCTCTCCTGGCGGGGCGACGTGGAGGGGGCGCTGGAGCGGCTGCTGGGCGGCGGGCGCAAGGAGCCCGCGCTACGGCCGTTCTAGGGGTGGCCCGGAAGACGACGGCGGCGGGGCTCCCCATCGAGGGGAGCCCCGCCGCCGTGCGGTCGATGACCGGAAGACCTAGATGAACTCGGCCAGCTCGCGCAGCAGCGCGGCCTTCGGACGGGCACCGGTGATGGACTTCACCGGCTCGCCGCCCTTGTAGACGATCAGGGTCGGGATCGAGATGACGCCGTACTGGGCCGCGGTCGCCTGGTTGGCGTCCACGTCGAGCTTGGCGATGGTCAGCTTGTCGCTGTGCTCGGCCGCGATCTCGTCCAGGATCGGGGCGACCTGGCGGCACGGGCCGCACCAGGTGGCCCAGAAGTCGACCAGTACGGGCTTCTCGCTCTCCAGGACGTCGGCCTGGAAGGTCGCGTCGGTGACTGTGGTGGTGGCGCCGGCCACGGGAACTCCTCGGGTTCGGACGGAGGGGGCTGCTGCCAGGAGAACAACGGGCGGGTCCGTTCTGTTTCTGCCCGGCCGGGGCGGGGGTGTTCCACGTGGAACACCCCCGCAGGTGGATCGGGGAGGGGCTCAGACCGCGACGGCGGCGGCCTTGGCCTCCAGGTCGTCCAGCGCCGCCAGGTAGCGCTCGGCGTCCAGGGCGGAGGAGCAGCCGGTGCCGGCGGCGGTGATGGCCTGGCGGTAGGTGTGGTCGACGACGTCGCCGGCGCCGAACACGCCCGGGATGTTGGTCCGGGTGGAGGGGGCCTCGACCTTGAGGTAGCCCTCGGCGTCCAGGTCCAGCTGGCCCTTGAAGAGTTCGGTGCGCGGGTCGTGGCCGATCGCGATGAACAGGCCGGTGACGGCCAGCTCGCGGGTCTCGCCGGTGGTGGTGTCGCGCAGGGTGACGCCGCTCAGCTTCGGGTCGCCGTGGATGGCCTCGACCGCGCTGTCCCACTCGAAGCGGATCTTCGGGTCGGCGAAGGCACGCTCCTGCATCGCCTTGGAGGCGCGCAGGGTGTCCCGGCGGTGGATGATCGTGACGCTCCTGGCGAAGCGGGAGAGGAAGGTCGCCTCCTCCAGGGCGGTGTCGCCGCCGCCGACCACCGCGATGTCCTGGTCGCGGAAGAAGAAGCCGTCGCAGGTGGCGCACCAGGAGACGCCACGGCCGGAGAGCTTGTCCTCGTTCGGCAGGCCGAGCTTGCGGTGCTGGGAGCCGGTGGTGACGATCACGGCGCGCGCCTTGTGCACGTTGCCCTCGGAGTCGGTGACGGTCTTGATGTCACCGGTGAGGTCGACCGCGACGATGTCGTCGGGGATCAGCTCGGCGCCGAAGCGCTCGGCCTGGGCCCGCATGTTGTCCATCAGCTCGGGGCCCATGATGCCGTCCCGGAAACCCGGGAAGTTCTCGACCTCGGTGGTGTTCATCAGCGCACCACCGGCGGTGACGGCCCCCTCGAAGACCAGCGGCTTGAGGGAGGCACGGGCCGTGTAGAGCGCAGCCGTGTACCCGGCCGGGCCGGAACCGATGATGATCACGTTACGGACGTCGCTCACTGCTTCTCCTGGTTCGCATCGCGACCCGCGTTTGCTGCGGGGAGGGCGGTCCTGCTCCGCCGCCCGGGACAACGACTGACCAGTGTCTCGCATTCCCAGGCGGATCAGTACCAGGCGCCCGAAGTCCGGAAGCGGCGTGGCGCAGTTGGCGTGGATCGCATGGGAACCGTCGGTCAGCGGCTGGGAACGGCTTGGTGCAGGAGGACCGGACCGCAGCCGGTGGAGCGCAGGTAGACGTCGACGAAGCCGGGCCGGCCGGGCAGCGGGTAGACCAGGACGTCGACCGGCGCGCCGCGGTAGCTGCCCCGGTCGGTGGCCAGCGGGCTGCCGGTGGCGGGGTCCGGGCAGCCCGAGTCGGCGGGGGAGCCGGGCTCCGGTCGGGCACCGTCGGCGGGCAGGGCGCCCTCGGACGTGGCGGGCCCGGTGGCCCGCAGCCCCGGGACGTTCTCCGAGCGGGCCAGCAACTGCTGGACCTGGGTGGCGATTTCGTCCTCGCGGTAGTCGGTGCCGGCGCCCGCCGCGTGCGGGGTGCGGGCGCCGTGGTCGTCGGCGGTCGGGGCCCCGCCCGCGGT
>NZ_JAHSQD010000568.1 GCF_020103755.1 Streptomyces sp. LS1784 | reverse complement strand
GGGCTGGACCTCCCCGGCGCGGCCACCGCCGCCCTCGGCCTGACCGCCCTGGTCTGGGCGCTCACCGCCGCCCGCCGCACCGGCTGGACCGACCCCCAGGTGCTCGTCGCGCTCGCGACGGCAACCGCCCTGCTGCCGCTCTTCGTCCGCCTCGAACGCCGCCACCCGCACCCGCTGCTGCCCCCACGCCTGCTGCGCACCGGCCGGGTCGCCGCCGGAAACCTGCTGATGGCCCTGCTCGGCTCCGTCTGGATCGCCCTGTTCTACCTGCTGCCGCTCTACCAGCAGCGGGTGCTCGGCGACGGACCGCTCGCCGCCGGACTCGGCCAACTCCCGCTCGCCGCCGCCAACATGGCCGGCTCCTGGCTCGCCCCCCGGGCGGCCCGCCGGTTCGGTGCGGCCCCGGTGCCGGCCGCCGCGCTGCTCATCGGGGCGGCCGGACTGCTCTGGCTCACCCGGATCTCCGCAGACGGCAGCTTCGCCCTGGACCTGCTCGGCCCGAGCATCGCCGTCGGCCTCGGTCTCGGCGCGGCCTTCGCCCAGCTCACCGGCATCGCCGTCACTGGTGTCGCGCCGACCGACTCCGGTCTGGCCGGCGGTCTGGTGAACACCACCCGGCAGGTCGGCGGCGCGATCGGCCTCGCCGTTCTCGGCACCCTCGCGGCCGCCGTCACCGCAGGCGCCGCACCCACCCGACCGCCCCTCGACGCCCTCACCGCCGGCTACCGGGCCGCGTTCCTCGGCGGCGCGCTCGTCCTGGCCCTCGCCGCCGCCCTCGCCCTCCTCCTGCTCCGCCACCCGCGCCCCACCGCCCGGACCCGCGACGTCCGTACCCGTCACGCCCACCACGTCCGTACCCACCACCAGGGAGACCACGCGATGCCCACCCACACCCACACCATCGACACCACCGCCCCCGTCGTCGTCCGCCTCGCCATCACCGTCGACGCCCCGCCCGCCCTCGTCTGGGCCCTGCACACCGACGTCGAGGCCTGGCCGAGCTGGAACCCCGACGTCGAGCAGGCCCGCCTCGACGGCGGCCCGCTCACCGGCCCCGGTACCTCCTTCACCTGGCGCACCCACGGCCTGGACATCACCTCGACCGTCCGCGAACTCGCCCCCGGCCGCCGGATCGTCTGGGGCGGCCCCGCCAACGGCATCGAAGGCATCCACGTCTGGTCCTTCGAAGCCGCCGGCGACGGACGGGTGACCGTCCGCACGGAGGAGTCCTGGAGCGGACCGGCCGTCGACGCCATGCCCGAGGCGCTGGAGCAGGCGCTGCGCGAGTCCCTGGAGCGCTGGCTGGACCACCTCAGGGCCACCGCCGAGGGCGCGCACCGCGCCGCCACCGCCGGCTGAGCCCCCGAACCCCCGAGCCCCGCCCTTACCTGCCCGCACCGCTCACGAGAGGACCTCTCCCATGACCGCCGCCTCCGCCCCCAAGCCCTACCTGACCGGCCACTACGCCCCCGTCCCAGACGAGCTCACCGCCACCGAGCTGACCGTCGACGGCCACCTGCCGCCCGAGCTGACCGGCCGGCTGATGCGCAACAGCCACAACCCCAAGCCCGGCATCACCCCCACCCACTGGTTCAAGGGCAGCGGCATGGTGCACGGCATCCGGCTCCGCGACGGCCGCGCCGAGTGGTACCGCAACCGCTGGGTGAAGACCCCCGCCCTCGACGGCGCCCCGTACCTCACCGAACACGGCCCCGACCTGACCGTCTCCACCGCAGGCACCCACGTCATCGAACACGGCGGTCGCCTGCTCGCCCTCTGCGAGTCCGCCCTCCCCTTCGAGCTGACCGCCGAGCTGGAGACCGTCGGCGCCTACGACTGGAACGGCCGGCTCACCTCCGCGATGACCGCCCACCCCAAGGAGGATCCGCTCACCGGCGAACTGCACTTCTTCGCCTCCTCGCCGTTCCCGCCCTACCTGATCCACCATGTCTCCTCGCCCGACGGCACCGTGCTCACCAGTCAGGAGGTGCCGGGCGCGAGCGCCGCGCTCAAGCACGACTTCGCGATCACCGAGCACCACGTGGTCTTCCTGGAGGGCTCGGTCACCTTCGACCCGGCCGACCAGTCGGGCATCCCGTACGGCTGGAGCGACGGCCAGGCGGCGCGGCTCGGCGTGATGCCGCGCGGTGAGGGCGGGGCAGCAGGGGTCCGCTGGTTCCCGATCGAGGCCGGCTACGCGATGCACCTCGCCAACGCCTACGAGGACGCCGCCGGGCGGATCGTCGTCGAGGGCCCGTCGGTCGGCCGGGACGGCTGGCAGCGCTCGTGGAACTGGTGGGTCGGCGCCCCCGACCGCGGCGCCGAGCCCAACTCCGGCTCCCGCGGCCGCCGCTGGGTCGTGGACCTGGCGGCCGGGCGGGTCCGCGAGGAGCAGACCGACGACCTCACCGTGGAGTTCCCGACCATCAACGACGCGTTCCTCGGCCGCGAGCACCGCTACCAGTACGCGCTCTCCTTCCCCGACGACCGAGGTGTCGGCAACCACACCCTGGTCAAGTACGACCGCCGCACCGGCGGGCGTCAACTGCTCCCGGTCGGCACCGGGCAACTGCCCAGCGAGGCCGTGTTCGTCCCCGCCGACGAGCGCCCGGACGCCGACGAGGACGCCGGCTGGCTGCTCACCGTCGTCAGCGATCTGAACGTGAACGCCTCGAAGCTGCTCGTCCTGGACGCCTCCGACCTCACCCTCCCCCCGGTCGCGACCGTCCACCTCCCGCGCCGGGTGCCCGCCATGATCCACGGCTCCTGGATTCCCGACACCGCCCTCGCGTAACACCCCCGTACCTCCACCGACCGCTCCCGGCCGTGCTTCCCCGCACGGCCGGGAGCTCGCGTGCACCCCCGTCAGGGCCGCGGGAGGGCCTTCGGGCTCACGTGATCAAGAAAGCGAGGTTGCAGGCCCTCGTCGCGCCGGTGGGAGTCGCGGGCCTGGTCGGCGGGGCCGGGCACGAGGGGCGCGACGACGTGCTGGGTCGGGTTGGAGCCGCCGTCGTCGTTGTCCTCGTCCGAGTTCACCGAGGCGGTGACCGAGCTCGTCGCCCAGGAGGCCAGTCCGAGGAGGAGGAAGGCGACGAGCAGGCCGCGCCCGGCGCCGCTCAGGACCAGCGGGCGGGTGGCCGATGCCGGGCCCTCCGGCTCGCTGCCCGGCTCGTCGCCGAACAGGCGCTTGGGGTAGGCGGACGAGAGCATCACCAGGTACGCGGTGTAGCGCATCCGGTAGCGCAGGATCGCGGTCGTCGCCTCGTAGAGCGGCTGCGGCATCCGGCCGAGGACCAGCACCACCAGCCAGAGGATGAACGACACCGTCCACCACCCGGCGTACACCAGGCCCTGCACGATCGAGGCCGGGATGACGAGGATGATGCGGAACAGAACGGCGAGCCGGTTCAGCTCACCGGGCCGCAGCCCGACCTGCACCGGGTGGTCGGGGGCCTGGAACCGGAACGGCGGGTAGCGGCCCACGGTGAGCATCAGGTACGCGGTGACGCGGGTGCCGTACGGGACGAACGCGGTGAGGTAGTCCGCCACGAAGCCGGGCAGCCGGCCGAGCACCAGCGCGCCGAACCAGCCGATGACGGTGACGAAGAACGCCACCACCGTCAGCACCCACACCACCACGAACTGGGGGATCAGCAGCAGCGCGCGCAGCAGCACCGTCCAGCGGTTCTGCGGTCCGGACACCGGCATGTCCAGCACCGGGAGCCACTCACGGCTGACGGGGGCGGGGGGAGCCTGCCACATCCGGGCCTCCACGGTCTCGGGACGACGGGACCCGGTGGTCGGGCGCGGCCGGGGGTCCCTCCGAAGATCGCAGCACCCCGCCCGTCCCGCGCGCAGCGCTGCGCCGGACGGGGCAGCCGCCCGACGTGGCGTGGACCGGCCGCCCTCGACCCGCGGGCGTCCCGGGGGGACCTCGGAACGCGTCCCCGTCGTTCGAGCCAAGGGTGCCGCAGACCTCGCAGGACGCGGTCAGGCGATCTTCGCGCAGAGCGGTTCGGCGGAGCCGTGCTTGATGGTCAGCGTCCGGTAGCCGGTGGCGCCGATGTCGATGGTGTAGTCGCCGTCGACGATGTAGAGGTCGCGGGGCAGGTTGCCGGCGTCGGCGCCGATGCCGAGCAGGACCGGGCCGTGGGCGTGCCAGGTCTGGGAGGTGTCGGCGCGGTAGTCGACGACGGACCGGCCGCCGGCGTCCGCGTCGTACGAGGCGCCGGTCGTCGTGTCGGTGATCCGCAGGACGAGGGCGCCGCGGTATGCGGCGCGTCGCACGGTGGTGCCGTCGGGGGCGTACTCCAGGACCCGCCGCTGCACCTGGTCGACGACGGCCTCCATGCGCACGGGGAAGTCGCAGCGGGAGCCGGCCGGAAGGTCGAACGTCGGCGAGGGCCACGGCTCCCACCCGCCCCGACCGGCGACGGCCCCGGACGAATCGGAGGAACCGGGCGGGCCGGATGCGGCTCCGGCCGGGGCGGCCGCCAGGCCGGTCAGGGTGACGGCGATGACTGCGGACAGCATGGTGGACGCGGTGGTGAGCAGGGTTCGTCGCATGATCGGTCCTCCTGGCGAGGTGTCGGGCGTTCAGGGGCCCAGACTGGCAGGCGCCCCTGACCGGATTCTCACCACGAGCCGTGATCGGGCGTCAGGAACCTGCCGGTGGACGATCGGGGGCCGTGTCCGTCCTTCGGGCCTAGGGTGGCCCGTCATGGAGTTCCGACTGCTCGGGTCGTTCGAGGCCTGCCATGAGGGAGAGTCCGTCCTGGCGGGCAGCCGTCGCCAGGAGCGCTGCGTGCTGGCCGTCCTCCTGCTGGAGGACGGCCGGGTCGTCACCACCGACCGGCTGATCGACCTGCTCTGGAACGGCAACCCGCCCGCCTCGGCCCGCGGCACCGTCCACACGTACGTCGGACGGCTGCGGGCCCGGCTGCGCCCGTACGCGGTGGCGATCGAGACCCGGCACGACGGGTACGCCCTCGTGCCCGGACAACATGCCGTCGACGTACGGGAGTTCCTCGACCTGACCGCCCGGGCGGTCGCCACCGGCGACCCCGGCGAACGGCTGCGCTGCCACGGCCGGGCGCTCGCGCTCTGGCGCGGACCGCTGCTCGCGGACGTCGCCGACGAGGCGCTGCGCGGGCGGCT
>NZ_JAHSQD010000567.1 GCF_020103755.1 Streptomyces sp. LS1784 | reverse complement strand
GGACGGCGGTGTGGAGCCTGCTCGCCCTCGCCCTGCTCGCCGCCCCGGCCTGGTGGGACGCCGGCTGGCCCGTGGCGCTGGCCGCCGTCGGCGCGCTCGCGCTGGCCTCGCTGGCCCTGCACGGTGGCCGCCGCTGGCCGGGCGTGCTGTTCCCACTGCCCGGCATCCTGTGGCAGCTGGTGCCCTCGGTGGTCTGGGTCTGGGAGAGCATGGACCGTCGGCCGCTGCCCGGCCGCGGCCGGATCGTCCCGGTGCTCAAGGCGCTCGCGGTCGCCGCCGTCCTGCTGACCGTCTTCGGCCTGCTGTTCGCCGGCGCCGACGCCGCCATGGCGGACCTGCTGGGCAACCTCAGCCCGGACCTCGACCTCGACCAACTCCCGGGGCGCGGAGCGCTGTTCGTGCTCGGGGCGGTGACCGTACTGGGCTTCGCGCACATGGCCGCCGGCCCGCGCCGCTGGGACCGTACGGAGATCCGGCCGGGCCGGGAGCGGCGCCGGCTGGAGTGGGCGCTTCCGCTGGTCGCGCTCAACCTGATGTTCGGAGCCTTCACGGTGATCCAGGCCGTGGTGGTCCTCGGCGGCGCGGACGCCGTGCTGAGCAACACCGGGATGAGCCGCTCCGAGTACGCCCGGCAGGGCTTCTGGCAGCTGAGCGTGATCACCGTGCTGACCCTGGTCGTGGTGGCCTTCGCCAAGCGCTGGGCCCCGCGCACCACCCCCGCCGACCGCCGGGTGGCGCGGGTCCTGCTCGGCCTGCTCTGCGTGCTGGCGCTGGCCGTGGTCGCCTCGGCGCTCGGCCGGATGTGGTTCTACGTGGACGCCTCCGGGCTCACCCGGCTGCGGCTCTGGGTACTGGTGGTCGAGATCTGGCTGGGCGCCGTCTTCCTGCTGCTGATCGCCGCCGGGCTGACCCGCCGCACCGGCTGGCTGCCGCGCGTCGTCGTGCTCAGCGGAATGCTCGCCGTCGCGGTCTACGGCCTGATGGGCCCGGATGCGATCGTCGCCGAGCAGAACGTCACCCGGTACGAGCGGTCCCTGCGGACCGACCCGCACACCGCGGCCATCGACCTGCGTAACGTCCGTCGGCTCTCGGCGGACGCGGTGCCCGCCCTGGACCGGCTCCCCGAGCCGCAGCGGAGCTGTGCGCTGCAGCTGATCGGGCAGGACCTGGACGGGGAGTCGAGGCCCTGGTACGCGACCAACCTTGCGGCAGCCCGGGCCCGGGAGATCCTGGCGGAGCGGCCGCCGGTCGACTCGGCGGCGCCCGGCCGCACGGCCTGCGACCGGGCGGGGCTGGCGTACGACGCCTGGTAGGCCAAGCGGGGTGGGGGACCCGCGGACAGCGGCAGGGCCGGCCGGGAGCGTGCTGCTCCCGGCCGGCCCTGGGCGTCGTTGCGGCGTCAGTGCATCGCGACGGCGTCAGTGCATCGCGATGGCGGAGGAGTCGCTCGGCAGGTCGCTGGCCTTGGCCTTGATCACGAAGACCGCGACCAGCAGGGCGAGCGCCGCGAGCGCGGCGCCCACGATGAAGCCGTGCGAAATGCCCTGGGTGAGCACCGTGTTGGCGGCGTCGGTGCCCTGCGGGAACTCGTGGTGCTGCTGGAGATAGGCCAGCTGCTCCGGCTTCGCGCTCTCCATGAACTTCGGCAGCTGCGCGGCGACCTCGGCCGTGGCGTAGTGCGCGAAGACCGTGGTCAGGATCGACAGGCCGAGCGAACCGCCGATCTGCTGCATCGAGTTGAGCAGGCCGGAGGCGGCGCCGGTCTCCTCGCCCGGGACGCCCGCGACGGAGAGCAGCATCACCGGGACGAAGATCAGACCCATGCCGAGGCCGAACACCACCGTGGGACCGAGCACCCCGTCCAGGTAGCCGCTGTCCTTGTTCATCTGGGTCAGCCAGGTGAGGCCGACGGTGACCAGCAGTGCGCCGCCCGCCATGAAGGGCTTCGGGCCGTACTTGGCCTGGAGGTTGGAGGCGATCTGTGCGGAGATGACGATCGCGACGCTGATCGGGAGGAAGGAGACGCCTGCCTTCAGCGGGCTGTAGCCGAGCGGACCCTGCACGAACAGCACGACGTAGAAGAAGATGCCGAACATGGCCGCGGCCAGGCAGAGCATCATCACCAGGCCGCCGGTGCGGTTGCGGTCGGCGAACAGGTGCATCGGGGTGATCGGCTGGTCGGTGCGGCTCTCGACCACGAGGAAGGCGGCGAGCAGGATCGCGCCGGCCGCGAAGGAGCCGAGCGTGATGCTGTCCGACCAGCCGTCCGAGGCGGCCCGGATGAACCCGTAGACCAGGCCGATCAGGCCGAGCGTCGAGGTGAGTGCACCGGGCAGGTCGAAGCGGCCCGGGTGGCGCTCGGACTCGGCGATGTAGCGTGGCGCGGCGATCGCGATCAGGATCGCGATGGGCACGTTGACGAAGAACACCCAGCGCCAGTTCAGGTACTCGGTGAGCAGACCGCCGGCCAGCAGGCCGATCGCGGCGCCCGAACCGGCCACCGCCGAGAACACGCCGAACGCCCGGTTGCGTTCCGGCCCCTCGTCGAAGTTGGTGGCGATCAGGGCGAAGGCGGTCGGGGAACAGATCGCGCCACCGATGCCCTGGAGGGCGCGGGCGGCCAGCAGCAGGCCGCTGTCCTGTGCGAAGCCACCGAGCAGCGAGGCCAGGCCGAACAGCAGGGTGCCGAAGATGAACACCCGGCGGCGGCCGAGGATGTCACCCGCGCGACCGCCGAGCAGCAGCAGCCCGCCGAAGGTCAGGGTGTAGGCGTTGATGACCCACGACAGGTCGGTGGTCGAGAAGCCCAGGGCGTCCTTGATGTGCGGCAGCGCGATGTTCACGATGGTCGCGTCGAGGACCACCATGAGCTGGGTGGCCGCGATGACGGTCAGGGTGATGCCCTTGCCCCGCCCCTGGCTCGCCTGCGGTGGTGAGTTCTTGCTGAGCGTGTCGGATATAGCCACGAATGTGCCCCCTGCTGGCTATGTGCTCGGTGGTGCGGGTTCGGCGGAGTCGCCGGTCCGGGTTTGGCGCTGCGCCCTTGCGCAGGCCGAGAAGGAACGGGATCGTTCACTAATCGGGACGATATCCTGGCCATGATTGTGAACGCAAGCGTTCCTTAAGGATGGTGGCGATGGAACGGTTGGTGCGGCGCCTGGTGGCTGACCGGTCCGGTCGGTCGCCGGCCGGTTCGGTGGGCCCGGCCTCCGGGGAGGCGGCTGTTCGGCCTGCCGGGACTCGGCCTGCGGCTGCTCGGCCGGTGGAGGCGGGCGGCGGGCCGGTGGTCGCGGGGTCGGGCGCCGGCGCCGGTGTGGGGGTGGAGCCGGGTGCCCGGGTGGGGGCGGAGCCGGCTGTCGAGCCGGTCTTCTGTCCGGTGCGGGCCGCCCGCCAGGTGCTGACGCGGCCGGCACGGCGCCGGGGCAAGGAGTTGGAGAACGCGATCTTCGAGGCCGCGCTCGACCAGCTCACCTCCGGCGGATACGCGCGACTGACCATGGAAGGGGTCGCCAGTGCGGCGCGGACCGGGAAGGCCGCGCTCTACCGGCGCTGGGCGTCCAAGGACGAGCTCGTCATCGACGCCCTGGACGCCACTCTCCCACGCCCGTCCGACACCCCCGACCTCGGGTCCGCACGTGACGAACTCCTCCAGCTCGTCGAGGGGTTCACGCAGGCGATGACCTCCCGGGTGGGCTCCGCGCTCAACGCGCTGATGGGCGAGATCGACCACGAGCGGGCCGAGGTCTTCAAGGCCTTCATCACCGACCGGGTCATCGAACCGACCGCGCGGACCATCCTGGAGATCCTGCGCCGCGGTGCCGAGCGCGGCGACGTCCGGCCCGGCGCGGCCACCCCGCTGGTGGCGGACGTCATCCCGGCAGTGCTGCTCTACCAGGTCAAGATCCGCGGGCTGGAGGGCGTGGGGCCGGGCTTCGCCGGTCGGCTGCTGGACGAGGTGCTGGAGCCGATGATCCGGGCCTGAGGGCGGTGCCGGCCCCGAGGCGGTGCCGGTCCCGGGGCGGTGGCGGCCTCCGGGGGCGTGGTGTCGGGCTCGCGTGGCGGTGACGGGCCCGCGTGCCCGGGCGCCGGCCCCGCGTGCTCGGCCGTCGGGGGCCCCTTTCCGGGGAGGCGGATTCGGCGGTCGCGAGGCGGGCTTAGGCTGGAGGCTGCCCCAGTCGAACGGAATCCGCCATGCCCATCGTCCCCCCGACGCACTCCGTCGAACGCTCGCTCCGCCGGGCCGGCGCCAAGATCGTCGTCGGTCTCGACGAGGTCGGGCGCGGCGCCTGGGCCGGGCCGGTCACCGTGGGCGCGGCCGTCACCGGTCTGCGCAGGGCGCCGGAGGGGCTGACCGACTCCAAGCTGCTCACCGAGCTGCGCCGCCGCGCGCTCGCCCCCGTCCTCGCCGACTGGGTCACCGCGTACGCGCTCGGGCAGGCCTCTCCGCAGGAGTGCGACGAGTTCGGCATGACGGCGGCGCTGCGGCTGGCCGCCGTTCGGGCGCTGGAGGCGCTGCCGGTCGAGCCCGACGCGGTGATCCTGGACGGCAAGCACGACTACCTCGGCGGCCCCTGGCGGGTGCGCACGGTGATCAAGGGTGACCAGTCCTGCATCTGCGTCTCCGCCGCCTCGGTGCTCGCCAAGGTCCACCGCGACGGCCTGATGGCCGAACTGGGCGAGGGGTGCCCGGAGTACGGCTTCGCCGACAACGCCGGCTACCCGTCGCCGGTGCACCGGGCCGCGCTGGAGGAGCTCGGTCCCACCGAGCACCACCGGCTCTCGTGGGCCTACTTGGACGCACTGCCGAAGTGGCGTCATCTCAAGCGCGTTCGGGAGGGCGCGGGCGCCGGCCGGGGGTCCGTCGACGAACAGTTGACGCTCGGTTTCTGACGGTCCGTCTGGAATTGCCCGGGAGGGGGCGGCAGGAGGCCGGTGCCCAGTGGGTGGGGTGCCCGTGCGCGTCCGACCGGCATTTGATAGATATCCGGGTATGCCTGTCTTCCCCGAGGAGCCGGAGATTCACGAGAGCCTCCCGGGCCCCGGCGTTCCCTTCCCCCGCGAGTCGGACGCACAAGCCCCTGCCACCGCACCCACCACCGTCGCCGCCCTGGCTCCGGTGCCCGGCCCCCGTCCGGCGCCCCCGCGCCCGTCCCCGCCGCGCGCCGCCCGTC
>NZ_JAHSQD010000566.1 GCF_020103755.1 Streptomyces sp. LS1784 | reverse complement strand
TCTGGGCGGCGCTGCCCGGGCCCGGCTGGCCGTACGAGATCGCGCGGGCGGTGGCCGCGACGCTGGCGAGCGGGCGCGGGGCGCTGGTCGTGCTTCCGGAGGGGCGCTCGGTGGCCCGGGTCGACCAGGCGCTGACCGAGCTGCTCGGCCCCGGGATGCACGTGGCGCTGGAGGCCGACCTCGGCCCGCGCGAGCGCTACCGGCGCTGGCTCGCGGTGAGCCGGGGCTCGGTCCACGCCGTGGTCGGCACCAGGGCCACCATGTTCGCGCCGGTCCGGGACCTCGGGCTGGTCGTCGTCTGGTCGGACGGGGACGGCAGCCACAGCGACCCGCGCTCCCCCCACCCGCACGTGCGCGAGGTGGCGCTGCTGCGCGCCGCCGAGGAGGGCGCGGCGGTGCTGCTCGGCGGGCACGCGGTGACGGTGGAGGGCGCGCAGCTGGTCAGTACCGGCTGGGCGCGCCCGCTGGTCGCGGACCGGGAGACGGTGCGGCAGGTCGCGCCCAGGGTGCGGACCGTCACCGACCAGGACCAGCACCGGGACGCCGCCGCCCAGGCCGCCCGGCTCCCCTCGGTGGCCTGGGAGGCCGCGCGGGAGTCGATGGCCGCCGGGCACCCGGTGCTCATCCAGGTGCCCCGGCGCGGCTACGTGCCCAGGCTGGCCTGCGGGCGCTGCCGCACCCCCGCCCGCTGCCGGCGCTGTGAGGGGCCGCTGGAGGCGCCCTCGGCCGACGCCGCACTGTGCTGCGGCTGGTGCGGGGAGCCGGAGAACGACTGGCACTGCCCCGAATGCGGGTCCTTCCGGCTGCGGGCCCAGGTGGTCGGGGCCCGGCGGACGGCGGAGGAGCTGGGCAAGGCGTTCCCCCGCATCCCGGTGCGGACCTCGGGCCGGGAGGCGGTGCTGACCACCGTGCCGGACGAGCCTTCCCTGGTGATCTCCACGCCCGGCGCGGAGCCGGTGGTGGAGGGCGGCGGCGGGTACGGGGCCGCGCTGCTGCTGGACGGCTGGGCGCTGCTGAGCCGGCCGGACCTGCGGGCGGGGGAGGAAGCGCTGCGGCTCTGGCTCGCGGGGGCCGCGCTGGTGCGGCCCTCGACGGAGGGCGGGACGGTGGTCGTGGTCGCCGAGCCCTCGGCCCGTCCGGTGCAGGCGCTGGTGCGCTGGGACCCTCTGGGGCACGCCGGGCTGGAGCGGGACGAACGGGCGCAGCTGCACTTCCCGCCGGTGTCCCGGATGGCCTCGGTGAGCGGGAGCCCCTCGGCGGTGGCGGACCTGCTGAACCTGATCCGGCTCCCGGAGGGGGCGGACGTGCTGGGGCCGGTGCCGGTGCCGGCGCTGCGGGGGGAGGAGCAGGAACGCGCGCTGCTGCGGGTGCAGCCCGGGCAGGGGGCCGCGCTGGCGGCGGCGCTCAAGGCGGCGCAGATCGCGCGGATCGCGCTGCGGACGGCGGAGCCGGTGCGGGTGCGGGTGGATCCGACGGACATCGGCTGAGCGGCGGGCGGGGGCTTCGGCGCGGTTCGGGTGCGTGCTTCGGGTTCGGTGGCCCGGTGGCCTTCGTGCCCGGTGGCCCGGGGGGCTTCGTGCCCGGCGGTCCGGTGGGGCGGGGTGAGTGGGCCACCCCGCCCCGGACGGCCCGGCTGCGGCGGCTCGGTCAGCCGCGCAGCGGGATGCCGGGTCGGTCCGCCTGGGGGCGGTCGACGGGGGTGCTGCGGTCGGTCGTGCCGCGGTCGACGGGGGTGTGGTCCATCGGGCCGCGGTCCGTCGTGGTGCGGTCGATCGTGTTGCGGTCCAGGCTGCTGCGGTCCAGGCCGCCCTGGCGAGCCGCCGGGACGGTCGTGGCCAGACCGGTGCGCTCGGCGGCGGCGGGCAGCTCCTCGGAGCGGTCCGGGCGGCTCTGGCCCGGGACGGCACCGCTCGCGGCGAGGAGCTCGCTGGTCGGGCGACGCATGCCGTAGCGCCGGTGCACGGCCTGCTTGGTGACCCCGAGGGCGGAGCCCACCGAGTCCCAGGAGAAGCCCAGCGCCCGGTCGAACTCGACCGCGGCCGCCACCAGGGTCTCCACGCTCTCCCGCAGCTCCTGCGCCAGACGCACGGTCGGCGCCGGCGCCCGCCCGTACACCACGAAGCCGGCCGAGGTGCTCGGTCGGCGCGGACGGTAGACGTTGCCCAGTTGCGCGGTGAGCGTCCGCAGCGCGTCGACCTGCCGCCTCACCCGCTCGATGTCCCGCACCAGCAGGTGCAGGCTCGCCCTCGCCCGGGCGTCGTGGTTGATCTGCTCGGCCATGGCCTACGTGCCACCTTCCGTACGGTTCAGCTCGGCCGGGGCGCGGTGTCCCGTGCGCCCGGCCCTGGTCAATCTCTCTTGACCAACGCCGAAGCGGGGGCCGGGGTAACGCCGCTCGGCACAGTCGGGCCGTGCCGGACGCCGATCCGGCCCCGGGGAAGCCCCCGGCGGACGGCCGCGCGGGTTGCATAGACTGGCGGGTGAACCAGCCCGACCGCAGCCCGCGCCCCTACGGACAGGAGCCCGTACCCCGTGGCGATCCAGCCGATCCGTCTCTTCGGAGACCCCGTCCTGCGGTCCACCGCCAAGCCGGTGACCACCTTCGACAAGGAACTGCGCAAGCTGGTCCGCGACCTCACCGACACCATGATGGACGCCCCCGGCGCCGGCCTTTCCGCGCCCCAACTCGGTGTTTCCCTGCGGGTGTTCACGTACCACGTGGACGGTGTCACCGGGCACCTGATCAACCCGGACCTGTCGCTGAGCGAGGAGGAGCAGGACGGCCCCGAGGGCTGCCTGTCGCTGCCCGGCCTGCGCTACGACACCAAGCGCTCGTACGGCGTGGTGGCCAAGGGCTTCGACATGTACGGCGATCCGGTGACCCTGGAGGGCACCCAGCTGCTCGCCCGGTGCATCCAGCACGAGACCGACCACCTGGACGGCATCATCTTCATCGACCGGCTCGACCGCGAGCAGCGCAAGGCTGCGTTGAAGGCGATCCGGGAGGCGGACTGGGGCGGCGGGCCGGTCCCGGTGGTCAAGGTCTCGCCGCACAGCACCTTCGGTTCCGCCCGCTGATCTCGGCCCGCTGATCTCGGCTCGCCGACCTCGGCCCGCTGACCTCCGCCGACTCCCGTCGGCTTCGCTGGTTTCTTGAACGTCCTTTTGCAGAAAGGCACTTGATGCGTCTCGTCTTCGCCGGCACCCCCGAGGTCGCCGTTCCCGCCCTGGATGCCCTGCTCGCCTCGGACCGGCACGAGGTCGTCGCGGTGGTCACCCGCCCCGACGCTCCGGCCGGGCGCGGGCGCAAGCTGGTTGCCAGCCCCGTCGCCCAGCGCGCCGAGGAGGCCGGGATCGAGGTCCTCAAGCCGGCGAAGCCCAGCGACCCGGACTTCGTCGCCCGGCTCACCGAACTCGCCCCCGACTGCTGCCCGGTGGTCGCCTACGGTGCGCTGCTGCGCCCCGGCACCCTGGAGATCCCCAAGCACGGCTGGGTCAACCTGCACTTCTCGCTGCTGCCCGCCTGGCGCGGCGCGGCCCCGGTCCAGCACGCGGTGATGGCCGGCGACGAGGTCACCGGCGCGTCCACCTTCCTGATCGAGCAGGGCCTGGACTCCGGCCCGGTCTACGGCGTGATCACCGAGGAGATCCGCCCGACCGACACCAGCGGCGAGCTGCTCACCCGGCTCTCGCTCTCCGGCGCGCGGCTGCTCGCGGCCACCATGGACGGCATCGAGGACGGCTCCCTGCACGCCGTGCCGCAGCCGGCCGAGGGCGTCACGCTCGCGCCGAAGATCACCGTCGAGGACGCGCGGATCGACTGGAACCACCCCGCGCTGCGGATCGACCGGGTGGTGCGCGGCTGCGCGCCGGCGCCGGGGGCCTGGACGGAGTTCCGGGGCGAGCGGCTGAAGGTCACCGGGCCGGTCAAGCTGCTGCCGGACTCCGCCGAGCTGGCGCCGGGCGAGGTCGCGATGGCGGGCAAGAACAGCGTCCGGGTCGGGACCGGCAGCCACGACGTCGAGCTGGGGGAGGTACGTCCGCAGGGGAAGAAGGAGATGCGGGCCGCCGACTGGGCCCGGGGCGCGCGGCTGGAGGCCGGGGAGCGCTTCGGGGGCTGACGCTCCGATTCGGCGCTACTGTTCGTTCGAGACCGTCCATGTTCGTCGGAGACCATCGAAGTTCGTCCGAGTTCGTCCGAGTTACTTCATCACCACCGTTCGTTTCATCACCACCGTTCGTTGATAGCCACCGCAGCACCTTGAGGCACCTGTGACCACCCCCAGCGCCAAGCGCGCCCCCCGCCCGCACCGCCGCCCGAAGAAGGACCCGGCCCGGATCGTCGCGTTCCGCGCGCTGCGCGCCGTCGACGAGCGCGACGCGTACGCCAACCTGATCCTGCCCTCGCTGCTCCGCGAAGCCGAGCAGAAGGGCATGGACCGGCGCGACGCCGCCCTCGCCACCGAGCTGGTCTACGGCACCCTGCGCCTGCAGGGCACCTACGACGCGATCATCGCCGCCTGCATCGACCGGCCGCTCGGCAAGGTCGACCCGCCGGTGCTGGACGTGCTCTCGCTCGGCGCGCACCAGCTGCTCACCACCCGCATCCCCAGCCACGCGGCCGTCTCGGCGACCGTCGAGCTGGCCCGGGTGGTGCTCGGCGACGGCAAGGCCAAGTTCGTCAACGCCGTGCTGCGCCGGATCAGCGCCCACGACCTGGACGCCTGGATCGAGCAGGTCGCCCCGCCGTACGACCGGGACGCCGAGGACCACCTCGCGGTCGTGCACTCCCACCCGCGCTGGGTCGTCTCCGCGCTCTGGGACTCGCTCGGCCGCTGGCAGCCCGACGCCTCCGGGCGCACCGCGATGGAGGAGCTGCTGCGGGCCGACAACGAGCGGCCCGAGGTCACCCTGGTCGCCAGGCCCGGCCGGGCCACCGTCGGTGAGCTGGCCGACGCGCTGCCGGAGGCCGAGCCGGGGCGCTGGTCCCCGTTCGCGCTGAGGCTCGCCGAGGGCGGCGACCCGGGCTCGGTCGCGGCGGTGCAGGAGAACCGGGCGGGCGTGCAGGACGAGGGCAGCCAGCTGGTCGCGCTGGCGCTGGCCTCGGCGCCGCTGGAGGGCCAGGACCGGCTCTGGCTGGACGGCTGCGCGGGCCCCGGCGGCAAGGCCGCGCTGCT
>NZ_JAHSQD010000565.1 GCF_020103755.1 Streptomyces sp. LS1784 | reverse complement strand
ACCGCGGCGACCGGCACCGACCGGTCGCCGACCGCGGCCCGCGCTGCGGCCGCCATCGCCGCGGCGTCGGCGAACCGGTCCCCGGGTTGCTTGGCCAGGGCCCGCGCGACGAACTCCCGTACCGCCGCCGGGAAATCCTCCGGCAGCTCCGGCGCGGGCTGCTGGACGTGCTTGAGCGCGACCTCGACCACGCTCTCACCGGTGAACGGCGGTTTTCCGGTGAGCAGTTCGTAGCAGACCACGCCGATCGAGTAGAGGTCCGAGGCCGGCGTGACGCCGCCGCCCCCGGCCTGCTCGGGGGCCATGTACAGCGCAGTGCCGATCACCACGTTGGTCGCCGTGAGCGTGGTACTCACGAGCGCCCGCGCGATGCCGAAGTCCGTCACCGTCACCCGGCCGTCGACCCCGAGCATCAGGTTGGACGGCTTGACGTCCCGGTGCACGATCTCCTGCTGGTGCGCGGCCTGTAGTGCGTCGAGCGCCGTGGCGAGCATGCTCAGCACCCGCTCGGGCGGCATCGGGCCGTCCTCGGCGAGGACCTTGTCCAACGGCCGCCCGTCGACGAGCTCCATCACGATGTACGCGATCCGCTCCCCCTCCGCGCCACCCTCGGCCTCGCCGCCGCTCTCCCCGTAGTCGTGGACGTCCACGATGCCCGGATGGCTGATCGCCGCGAGCAGTTGGGCCTCGCGCCGGAAGCGCCGGGCGAACGTCCCCTCCTCCAGCAGCCCCGCGTGCAGGACCTTGACCGCCACCTGCCGCCCCAGCACCCGGTCATCGGCGCGCCAGACGGCACCCATGCCCCCGCCGCCGATCCACTCGGTCAGCGTGTAGCGACCTCCGAGTACGGCCCCCCGACCAGTCATGCCCCGCCCCTTCGCGATGCCCAGCCCCAACCGGTTGTCAGTAGCGCGTCATGTCCTGCCATCAGTCCTCCTCACCCGCCGCCCCCGCCGGTACCGGTCGCACCGCACGGCTCGGACCGCTCGGGCCGCAGCGAGCGCCAGATGCTTTCCGGCAGGATCCGCGCGACCTCAGCCAGGTCCAGCTCGTAGGTGTCGGACAGCCAGCGGCGGGCCGCCTCCGCGACCGGACCCATCACCAGGACCTCGACCAGCGGGCCGGGAACGGGCAGGATCTCGCCCCGCTCCATCCGAGGCTGCATCCAGGCGCCGATCACCGCCAGCTTGGCCGCCTTGGCGGCCTTGATCTGCTCGGCCCGGGCGGCCAGGTAGCCGGAGTAGGCGGAGGCGTGCAGGAAGAGCGCGGCGTCCCGGTGCTCCTCGGTGAAGCGCAGGTAGGCCTGGACGAGCGCCCGCACCCCGGTGCGCGCGGTGCGGCTGCGCTGCAG
Organism: Streptomyces sp. LS1784; assembly: GCF_020103755.1. Lineage (GTDB taxonomy): Bacteria > Actinomycetota > Actinomycetes > Streptomycetales > Streptomycetaceae > Kitasatospora. The sequence goes on along the minus strand of NZ_JAHSQD010000565.1, from coordinate 3,828 downwards.
CGCGACGATCATCTCGTCGAACAGCTGCTCCATGCAGCGGATGTAGAGCGCGGCGGCCAGGCCGTCGAAGCTCCCGAAGTGGTGGTAGAGGCTGCCCAGGCTGACCTTGCTCGCCGCGGTGACGGCACTGACGGTGAACCCCTGCTGGCCCGCCTCCGCATACACGCGCAGCGCGCTGGTCAGGAGCAACTCGACGGTGGCCTCGCCCCGTTGCTGCTTGGGGGGCATTCGGACCTCCGCTCGACCGTCACCACGGCCGCCTCGGCCGCCAACTCGGCCAGCATAGAGCAGAACTGAAGAAGCTCTCTAGAACGAATCTCTACTTTTGACGATCCATCAGATAACCTCCGGGCCCTGGCGTCCCGGGAGCGCCGATGGCTCCCTCGACGTCGAAGACGGTCAGGCTGCCCGAGCGGCCCACGCCCGGACAGGAGTTCCAGCGCCCGGGCGCTCTCGGTGACGTTCCGATGCGGCGAGGACCGCACGATCGAGGACGCGAGCGGCGGTGCGGGGCGGCTTGGGGGCCTCAAGGGACATCGGCCGAATCGGGATGGAGGGAGGTCCGGTGGGCACCGTACGGGCCGGCGGCGGCCCGCCCGTCCGCGCCCTCCAGTCGCCGAACAGAACGACGAGTGGGCCGACAGCGCCGCCACACGGGCCCCGAGATCCTCGGCCGCTGCCGCGTTCACCTCATCAAGGGAGAAACCGGCACCGACCTGACCCCAACTTCCCTCACCGCATAACCTCTTGACGAATCACCGAGTGGCCGTCGATACACCACTCCGGCGGACATGACCCGAGGCCGAGCCGGTGGGCGGTGTCCACTGCCCCTGGCCCGGCCGGAGGTCTCAGGTGGTGACTGCGTACTCGGTGAACTGACCGCAGGCCTGGAATCCGAGACGGCGGTAAACGGGTTCTCCGTCCGAGGACGCCTGCAGGACCGCGGTGCGGTAGCCCGCGTTGTAGGCCGTGCGCAAGGTGGCCAGGGTGATGGCTCCGCCGTATCCGCGGCGGCGGTCGGAAGCGAGGGTCGCGATGTTGTAAATTCCGGCGACACCCGCGAAGAGAAAGACCTCGGCCGAGCAGACCGGTCGGCCGTCCGCGTAGCCGATGAGGTAGCGCGCGGGGCAGGCGGGGGCCAGAGCCCACTCGGTCGCATCGGCGAAGAAGCGGCGGACCGTGGCGGCCGGCGGGTCCCAGTTCGCGGCCAGGATCATCGCGTAGTCGGCGAGTTGTTCGGGAGTCGCCACGGGACGGATGTCCAAGCCCTCGGCGTATGGCTCCGGTGGAGCGGTGTGCAGGTCCATCCACATGCCGGTCTCGGTCTCGGACGCCTTGAGGCCGGCGCCGGTCAGGAGCACGGCGAGGTCCGGGGGTGTGCCGGCGGGGCCGACCCACCAGGAGAAGGGACGGCCTGTCGCGGTCAGCGTCCGGACCGTCTCCGCCACCCGGTCGGGAGCGGTGTCGTCGGTGAATCGCGCGGCCGCCACGATGTTGAAGGTGTCGTCGTCGAGCCCGCTGTCGGCGATCACGAGATCGGCTGTCTCGGTGACGGTCGCGTGCTTCATGTTGCGGTGCAGGTGGCAGGCGCGTTCGGCCAGGTTCTGCTCCATCCTGCCCAGCAGGTCGGAATCGTCGAACACGGTGTGTTCCGTCTCATTCATGCCCGACACGATCTCATCCGTAAGAGGGCTCGCCGAGTAAATAAGGGCACTGTAAAGGTCTTCGCTCCGGGTTGAGCACGCGTAGTCCTCACCTGAGGTCAAGCGTTCCGCGTGAGGCATCTGGCACGGGCTGGGAGCTGCCTAACCGAGTGGCCTGCCGACCTGCTGGGCTGTGGCGTTCTGGTAGCGGTAGAACTCGGTCCTGGTCTGGATCAGGGTGCCGCGGAAGGTGATGCGTTCGGCGATGGCCGCGCAGAGCCGGGGGTCGCCGAAGGTCTTTTCCCATTCATCTGGGGCTGGCACTTGTCGGCGACGGCTGAATTCGGGCCGGGTTCGACGGTTCAGTTGTGGGCCGGCCATGGTCTCGCTGGATGGTGTTTGTCAGACAGATCGTCGTCCTGTCGATGGGGCGGGGTGTTCTGTCGCGGCAGCAGCCCGACGATGCCTTCGACGAACGCGTCCGGACGTCTCGACCGGCGAGCGCGGCCATCCACGAAGGTCACCCCTGAGGGAGCCCCTGAGCGGGTTGCGGCACCACGCCCCAGGGCCGACGGGTCCGCCTGCGGTGGCGAATGCGCTGCACCAGTGCCCACAGGCCCGCTGCGGCGAGCAGGGCGGTGGTCGCGAGGAGCGCGTAGAAGTCGTAGTCCAGGCCCATGTCGTCGATGCAACGGCGTATCTGGGCTTGTCCCAGGGGGGTGTCGGCGTGGGGGAAGTCCGCGGTGCAGGCGTCGGTGTGTTCGGTGGTCACCATGACGCCCATGACGGCCCACCAGGTGGTGGCGAGGCCGCCGACGGGAACCGCGGACCAGCAGCAGAGCCAGGTGCCCAGGCGGGAGCGGCTTCGCCAGGCGGTGGCGAGGGCCAGCAGGGTGACGAGGAGGACGGCGATGGCCGGCGGCCAGATCCAGGGGGCACCGGCCCAGGAACGGCCGCCGGTCACCAGGTCCCAGGCCGTGACGGCCGGGGAGCGGGCCCTGGCCGGGCCGGAGCGGCCCCAGAGCGGCAGTGCGAGCGAGGCGCACCAGAGCGCGCCGGCCGCCGCGAGGGCGAAGCGCGGGCCGCGGTAGCCGGGACTTGACGGTAGGTCAACCGGCGGAGCCCCAGTCGCGGCGACCGGCCTCGGAGGGAGCAGAGGCATCGGAGGCTCGGCTGTCGGGCGCGCGGTCGGCGGGGGCTCCAGCAGGAAGTCCCCCGCCGACTGCTGGGGCTGCGGAACGGCCGAGACGACCGTGGGCATCGGCGCCGTGCCGCGCAGCAGGGACTGCAGTTCGGCCGCCGAGGCCGGGCGGGCCGCCGGGTCCTTGGCGAGCAGGCGGAGCACCACTGCGTCGAGGTCGGCGGGGATGTCGCCGCGCCGGATGCCCGGGGCGTCGGGAGTGCGGTGCAGGTGGGCGGTCATCATGGTCAGCGGATCGCCGTCCTGGAACGGCGGGGCGCCGGTGAGGAGTTCGTACAGGACGCAGCCGAGTGCGTACAGGTCCGACCGGGCGTCGCCCGGGGCGCCGGCGAAGCGTTCGGGGGCCATGTAGGCGAGGGTGCCCATGACCTGGCTGGACTGGTGGGTGGCGGCCATGTAGCGGGCGATGCCGAAGTCCAGGACCTTGACGTCGCCGCTGGTGGTGAGCATCAGGTTGGCGGGTTTGAGGTCCCGGTGGACCACGCCTGCCTGGTGCGCGGCGGCGAGTGCGGCGGCGGTCTGGTCGACCAGGTCCAGCGCGGTGGGTACGGGGGGCGGACCGTAGGTGCGCAGGTGGGTGGCCAGGTTGCCGCCCTTGACCAGCTCCATCACCAGGAAGAGCGTGCCGTCGGCTGGATCCTGTCCGATGTCGTGCACGGTGACGACGCCGCGGTGGTTCAGCGCACCCGCCGTCCGGGCCTCCCGGAAGAACAGCTCCACGGCGTCCGGACTGTTCTGCTGTGGCAGCAGCTTGACCGCGACCGGCCGGCCGATGACGGTGTCCCGTCCCTCCCACAGAGGCCGGGTGCGAGTGCGGGTCCCCCGCCCGGTCCCCGTCATGGTGCTCCGCTGCGGATCGGGCTACAGCAGCATCGCCTCGAACTGGAACTCGGGTGCGGTCAGCGGTTGCTCGGACCAGATGACCTTGCCGCGGGCCGTGTACCTGGTCCCCCACCGCTCGGCCAGCTGGGCCACCAGGAACAG
>NZ_JAHSQD010000564.1 GCF_020103755.1 Streptomyces sp. LS1784 | reverse complement strand
CCTGCCGGTCGAGCCCGGCCCGCGCGGCGACGACGTGGCCTCGGCGGTCGACGCCTACCGCGCGGCGCACTCCGCGCGGCAGCAGGTGGGCGAGCGGCTGACCGCCGCCCTGGGTGAGGAGGTGCTGCGGCGGCCGGAGCGGGTCCGCGACCTGCTCCGCGACGAGCGGGTGTGCGACGCCCTGCTCCAGCTGTCGCCGTCCTTCCACACCGAGGCGGTGCGCTGGGCCGACGGCTGGCACCAGCAGGACGGCGCGACCGGCCGCAACCGCGCCAAGGACCGGTCCTTCTATCGCCGCGTCTATCTGTACGGCCAGCGGCTCGGCGCGAAGAACGAGACGACCAGCTACTTCGGCCCGCTGGTGCACGGCCGGGTCGACCGTGCAGCCGAGGGCACGGCCCTCGGCCCCGAGACGGACTCCGGCTACCACGTCCTGGAGGCGCAGACCGCGTTCTGGGCGGTGTGCGAGCTGGCCAAGCTCATCGGGACGGACCCACAGGTGCGGGACCGCCCGCCGGTGGCCTGGATGCCGTCCTGCCGCAGGGCACCGGCCGGGTCGCCGGGGTCGGGGACGATCCAGTCCGCCGACGGCCGCCGGATCACTCTGTCCGGGGTGCGCTGGCAGCTCGCCGAGGCCGTCGACGGGCGGCGTTCCACCGTCGAACTGGCGGCGCTGGCGGGACTCGACCTCGCGGAGACGCGCCGGGTGCTGGACCGGCTGCGGCAGGCGGGGGCCGTCCGGCTCTGGCCCGAGCCGCCGTCCACGGCGGCGCGGCCGCTGGACTGGCTGGTCTCCTGGGCCGACCGCTACGCGGAGGGCACCGCCTGGCCGGCACGGCTGCGGGAACTGCGCGATCTGGCCGACGCCTACGCGGCGGCCGAGGGCCACCGCGCCCGGGCGACCGCGCTGGAGTACGTCGAGGAGTGCTTCACCCGGCTCACCGAGGTCGACGCGCGCCGCGCCGGCGGCCGGATGTACGCGGACCGGCTGGTGGTGTCCCTGGACGCCAAGGGCGACCAGAGCCCGGTGGTGATCGGTGGCGACGTGGCCGGGCACTGGGAGTCCGAGCTCAGCCCGGTGCTGGACGTGGCCGCCCGCTACGGCGAGCTCCAGCAGCAGGCGGCTGCCGAGCTGTGCGCGCAGATCATGCGCGAGGCGGGCGGCGACGCCATGCCGTACGACGATCTGATCCGCCGGATGCGCGCCTCGGTGGAGGAGGGCGGTCTGGACCGGCTCGCGGGACCACTGATCGGGTTCAAGCGGGACTACGCGGCGCTGGTGGAGTCCGCCGTGCAGGGCCAGGAGGCCCGGCTCTCCCCCGCCGACCTCGCGGCGTTCGCGCCCGGGCCCGGCCGGCACCGGTTCGTCAGCCCGGACCTGATGCTGGAGAGCCGGGAGGACGGCGGCGAGCTGCTGGTGCTGGGCGAACTGCACCCGTACGTCTTCGCCTGGGGTTCACAGGGACTGTTCTGCGACGAACAGGACCGGATGCTGGGCGACTTCGCGGCGGGCCTCGAACCGTGGGGCGGCCCAGAGCGGCTGGCCACGGTGATCCGCCGCAGGCGCCACAAGGGCCTGGTGGCCGACTGGTTCCCGGGCCGCTTCATCGAGATCACCTCGGTGGCCACCGACGACCGGGAGCGGACCGTACCGCTGACCGATCTGACGGTCGTCCTGGTGGACGGCACGCCCCGGCTGCGCACCCCCGACGGTGAACTGACCCTGTACGCCGGCGAGGACGACCACGTGCACCTGCGGGCCTTCGCCGCCCCCGGCGTGGGGCTGCCGCTGGTGCGGATCGGGGACTTCGCGCCGAGGATCGTGGTCGGGAACCTGCTCGTGCAGCGGGCCCGCTGGTGGTTCGACCGGGCCGACCTCGGGGTCGACGCGGCGCGCGACCCCGCCGCCGCCTTCCTCGCCGTCCAGTCGCTGCGGGCCCGGCACGGCGTGCCCCGGTTCTGCTTCGCCTCCCTTCCGCACGAGCCGAAGCCGGTGGGGATCGACCTGGACAGTCCGCTGGCCGTCGACGCCCTGGTGGCGATGGTGCTGGCCGGTGACAGTGCGGCCGTGTCGCTGGCCGAGATGAGGCCGGCGCCGGACGCGCTGTGGTTGCGCCACGGCGGGGCCCCCGTGACCTCGGAGTTCCGGATCGCCATGAAGAGGGCGGCGTCATGACACCCCATTCCGCCCACTCTGCGCAGAAGCCGGCGTCGCGGCGGCACGGCTGGGAGCTGCTGCCCACCGTCGTCCTGCGCAGCGCCGGGTTCCCCTGGCAGATGGTCGAGCGACTGGCCTGTGAACGGACCCGTCTGCTCATCGAGGAGCTGTTCGCCCTGGAGGCCCGGTCGGCCGACGTGGCGTCACGGCTGAACCCGACGGGGCGGCTGGCCCGGGGCCAGCAGGCCAAGTTGCGCGGTCTGCGGCCGCTGCCCGCGTCGGACAACCTCCCGGCCGACTGGCTGGCCGAGTGGAACGCCGCGGCGGAGCAGGTGACCGCGGTGCGCGAGCGGCTCACCGCCACCGTCGAGGCCGACACGGCGGCGGTCGACGAGGCGCTCGCCGCCATCCGCACCGATCCGCGGGTCAACGACGCCATCGTCTGCTCGTCGCCGGCCGTCCACCGCGATCTCGCCCGGGGTGCGGGCGGCGGCCGGATCCGGCGCCAACTCGCCTCCTACGCACAGCGGCTGGCGTCCAAGAGCGAGACGATGAGCTTCTTCGGGCCCATCAACTACGGGCGGCTCAACCCCGGTTCCGACGCCGCCACGGCGCTGGACTGGGAGGGCCACACCGCGATCCGGGTCCGCCAGGCGCACACCGCGGCCCGGGTCAACGACGCCGTGCAGGACCTGCTGCTGGGCGATCCGGCGCTGGCCGAACGGCTGGTACCGGTGCGCAAGACGATCACGGGGACGCCCCGCGGTACGGGCGTCGGCGCGGCGCTGCTGCGGGAGGCCGACGGCGTACGGACGGTGGCCCTGATCGCGTCCGGGTGCGGTGCCGGCGTCCCGGAGGCGGTGGCGGCGTTCACGGCGGCCGTGGCGAAGGGGACGCTGACGCACACCCTGTGCCCGCCGGCGACCGTGGTCGACCCGCTGCGCTGGACCGTGGACCGCATCGACGCCTCGGACCCCGAAGCGGCCGCCCGCGCGGCCGGGGTGCGGGCCCTGCTGGTGAAGGTGCTCGGCCTGCTCGACGACTACCCGTCGGCGCCGCCCGAGCGGAAACTGACCGTCCAGGCCGAACTGGAGTCGCTGCTGCCCGTCACCGACCGCTCGGCGGAGCGCGGCCGCTTCTACAACGACCGGGTCATCATCCACGAGGCCGCCGTCGGCACGGCCGGGCTGGAGGTCCGCGGACCGCTGGCCCGCGACATGTGCGACGCCGTCGCGCCGGTGCTCGACCTGCTGGCCCACGAGGCCGAGGCGACCCGCCTGCGCACCAACCGGGCGGTCGCGGCCCGGCTGGGAGCGGGAAGGATCCCGCTGCTGCGGGCGCTGCGGGAGTGCGCGGACCTCGACATCGAGACGGGCGGAGCGCTCGGCGCCGAGCTGAGCCGGGTGATCGAGGCCGAAGGCGCGGACCGGGCCGAACTCGACGTGGCGGGGCTGCTCCCCGCACCGCCACCGCCCGCCGCCCCGGTGCTCTGCTCCATCGACGTCCTGATCGCGGCTCCCGACCTGGCCGGATACGAGCCGGGGGCGACCCCGCTCGTGCTCGGCGACATCCACGACGCGGCGCTGCTCACCCCGTGGGCGCTGCAGTTCCATCCGGACGCTGCGGCGCTGCTCGCCGAGCGGGACGCCGGGGTGCGCAGGGCACTGGGCGACCAGGTGGCCGTCAATGTGATCTCGCGCCGTACGACCGGGCTGCCGCCGCTGGAGTTCCCCGGCGTCGTGCTCGAACTGGGCGGCAAGGCCGGCCCGGACCGGGCGCGGATCGGCCTGGACCAGCTGTGGCTGGAGAGCGACGGCGAGGAGGTCGTCCTGCGCGGCGACACCCATCCCGGCCGGAGCCTGCTGTTCCACAACGGCGAGCTCGACACCGCCGTGCACACCGCGCTGGCGCTGCCCCGGATCCGCCGCCCTGTGCTGCCGGACCTGCCGCACGTGCCACGGCTGCGCTGGGGCAACGTGGTGTTCTCGCGGCGGCGCTGGGCGCTGCCGAGCGCCGCGGTGCTGGAGGCGCACAGCAGCCGGCGGGAGGACGAGCGGCTGCTCGCGTCGGCCCGGCTGGTCCGGGAACGGGGCCTGCCCGACCGCTTCTTCGTGAAGTCGCCGGCCGAACGCAAGCCGGTGTACGTGGACACCGCGAGCCCGGAACTGCTCAAGGGCATGGCCCGGCTGGCGGGCACGGCGGAACAGCTCCTGGTGTCCGAGGCGCTGCCCGCGCCCGAGGACGCCTGGCTGCGGGACGGGGAGCTGCGCTTCGCCTCCGAGCTGCGCTGTGTGTACCTGCGGGGCGGTGGTGAGCGGTGATGCGCCGGGTGGTGCTCCCTCCCCTGTTCGATCCGAGTCTGGAACCGGACCTCGGGCCGGACGACGAACTGATCGATGTGAACGCGTACTTCATCGCACGCCTCACGGGCACCGGGGCGCTCGCCGGACTGGCCGACGACTACGCCCTCGGCAGGCGCGGCGGGACCGACCCCGCGGAGAACCGGGCCAAGGCGCTGTTCGCACGGGCCGCCGCGCGGGTCACCGCACGGAGCGGCCATGCCGCGGGCCGGCTGCGGGCCATGGGCATGGCGCTGCGGCTGGCGGGCGAGGCCGATCCGGCCCTGCGGCTGGCCGCGGACGACGTGGAACTCGTCGCCGGCACCACCGAGTGCGGGGCCGATGTGGTGCCGGCCGCCGAGCGGACCGAGCTGCTGGGGCCCGAGGCGCGGTGGACCCGTGCAGCAGCCCCGGACGGTCGCGTGCACCTGGTGATCGAGACCGATCAGCAACTCCCGGCGGCCGTGGTGCTCCTGAAGGCGCTCGGCCCCGAACGGGTCGTGCTGTGCGGGCGGTTCGCCACCGCGCACCGGGAGGCGCTGCGCGCGCTCGCCCCGTTCTCGGCGGCGGGCTTCGACGACTGGGCTCCGGCCTGGCGGCTGGGCAAGGAGTGGTCCGGGGACGGCGCACCGGTCCGCTGGGTCCGCCGTGCGGCCGAGTGGCAGGCCGGCGCCCCCTGGGCGGGCTGGCTGGCCCCGGACGAGGCGGCGGCGCTGCCCGCCG
>NZ_JAHSQD010000563.1 GCF_020103755.1 Streptomyces sp. LS1784 | reverse complement strand
CGCCCCGGCTCGGAACCGCTTCCCGCCCGCGGCCCGCACCGGGCACCGTCACTCGGCCGCCGCCTGCCGCAGCAGCCGCCGCGTCCGGCCCCGCCGGCTGCGCACCAGCCGGTGCAGTTCGGCCACCTGGGCGTCCGGCAGGTCCCAGGTCTGGGTCAGCAGCCGGAGCGTGGACACCCGTGGACAGGACACCCCCCGCTCCAGGTCGCGGATCGACCGCACGCTCAGCCCGGCCGCCTCGCCCAGCTGCTCCTGCGTCATCCCCCGGTCCAGCCGGATGCTCCGCAGCAGCACCCCGAGCGATGCGCCGTCCCCCGTCGCCGCTCCACCCACTCCTGCTCCCCCCTCAATTCCGGACAGTCCACCTCAGGACCGCTCAACTCTCCCGGCCGGCCCGGGACTTGATCGAAGCGAGTACCGTCGCACGCTAACCGCATCCGGTCGGTACGGCAGGCAAACCCCGCGCGCCCGGCGCGTGACGTGGCTCACGCGCCCTCCTCCGGGCGGCCCGCACCCCACCCCGCACACCCTCCGTGACCGCCGCCCGTTCCACCCGCCGCCGAAGGGCGCCGACGACGCCGGGAAGAACGCCCGACGAAGATCGACGCACCCCTCGGTGCCCCTGTGAGCGGAGCCCCGAATGAGGCAGGATGGGAGGTGGAAAGGGCGGCCTCTCATTGCCGGCCACCACGTGCACTGAGGAAGAGGACCCCCATGAGCATCGACCCGTCGTCCATCCCGTCCTTCGGCGTCCCCCAGGGCGGCCAGCCCGGCGGCCAGGGCGGGCGGCCGGCCGGCCCGCCGCCGATCATCGTCCCGGACCAGGGCCTGGTCACCCAGCTGCTGGACCAGATGCAGCTCAAGCACGTCGTGGACGAGGAGGGCGACCTCACCGCCCCCTGGGAGGGCTTCCGCGTCTACTACATGTTCCGCGGCGAGCAGAAGGAGCTCTTCGCCGTGCGCGCCTTCTACGACCGCGCGTACCCGCTGGAGAAGAAGGGCGAGATCCTCGACCTGATCGACGAGTGGAACCGCGAGACCCTCTGGCCCAAGGTCTACACCCACACCCACGAGGACGGCGTGGTCCGCCTGATCGGCGAGGCCCAGATGATCGTCGGCACCGGCGTCAACCTGGACTACTTCGTCACCACCACCGCCAACTGGACCCAGGCCGCGGTCGGCTTCGAGCAGTGGATCGTCGAGCGCCTCGGCCTCCAGAACGAGATCGAGGGCGAGGACGGCGAGAGCGACGAGGGCACCGACGAGGCCTGATCCCGTCCCGGCACTCCGGTCCGGCCCGCCACCGCCTCCGCGCCGGTGGCGGGCCGTTCTTGTCCCCGGCCCCCGGCTGTCCCAGGATGGCCCCTGACGACGAGCCGTGAGGAGCCACCGATGGGTACCAGGCCGCTGCTGAACCGCCGACTGGCCAAGATGGGCACGACGATCTTCGCCGAGATGTCCGCCCTGGCCACCGCCACCGGCTCGATCAACCTCGGCCAGGGCTTCCCGGACACCGACGGCCCCGAGGAGGTCCGCGAGGCGGCCGTACGGGCCCTGCGCGAGGGCCGCGGCAACCAGTACCCGCCCGGCCCCGGCATCCCCGAGCTGCGCACCGCCATCGCCGAGCACCAGCGGCACTTCTACGGCCTCTCGTACGACCCGGACACCGAGGTACTGGTCACCGCCGGCGCCACCGAGGCGATCGCGGCGGCCCTGCTGGCACTTCTTGAGCCTGGCGACGAGGTGATCGCCTTCGAGCCGTTCTACGACTCCTACGCCGCCTGCATCGCCATGGCCGGGGCCACCCGGGTCCCGCTCACCCTGCGGGCCCCGTCCTTCCGCCCCGACCCGGACGAACTGCGCTCGCTGATCACCCCGCGCACCCGGCTGCTGCTGATCAACACCCCGCACAACCCCACCGGCACCGTCCTCACCGCCGACGAGCTCGCCACCATCGCCGCGCTCGCCGTCGAGCACGACCTGCTGGTCGTCACCGACGAGGTCTACGAGCACCTCGTCTTCGGCGCCACCCACCACCCGATCGCCACCCTGCCCGGCATGCGCGAGCGCACCGTCACCATCTCCTCCGCCGGCAAGACCTTCTCCTTCACCGGCTGGAAGGTCGGCTGGGTCACCGCGAGCCCGGAGCTGGTCTCGGCGGTACGCACCGCCAAGCAGTACCTGACGTACGTCAGCGCCGGCCCCTTCCAGTACGCCGTGGCCGAGGCCCTGCGGCTGCCCGACACGTACTTCGACACCCTCCGCGCCGACCTGCTGCGCAAGCGCGACCTGCTGCTGGACGGCCTCACCGCGGCCGGCTTCCGGGCCTTCACCCCCGAGGGCACGTACTTCGTCACCACCGACATCACCCCGCTCGGCGAAAAAGACGGCATCGACTTCTGCCGTACCCTGCCCGGGCGTTGCGGCGTCGTCGCCATCCCGAACGCGGTGTTCTACGACGACGTGGACGCCGGACGGAGCCTCGTCCGCTTCACCTTCTGCAAGCAGGACGAGGTCCTCCAGGAGGCTGTCACCCGCTTGCGGCGGCTCTGACGGGCGGCTACCGCGGGGCCGGCGGCATGGCCTCGAAGCCGTCGAACAGGCAGGCATAGACCTGGGCGAGACAGACCGTCAGCTCCTGGTGGTCAGGGAACACCACGTACGTCAGGCCGTACCACTGCTCCGGGGACAGAGGCCGGTTCTGCACGACGTGCAGAACCGGCCCGGAGGACAGAACTCCTTCGCTCGACACAATCGGCGAATCAGCACGTCGCGAAGCCGTTCCTCCTCATGCCGGCCGGGAATCTCCCAGGCTGTCCACCCCTTCGGAATGCACCCCGTTCCACTCGATCTCTCCTGTGCGGTTGCGTTCAGCCGCCGATGTAGCCTGGCCTGCTTCACTTTCTGCAAAAGGGCGAGATCCTCCAAGAGTCCACCACCCGTCTGCGGCGCCCGCGATGGGCCGCGCGCCCCCTTTCACGCCCTTCGAACAGAGATGTCCGCGGCCCGACACCAGTTCTGATGGATCCTCAACTTCCTTGATCGGCTTGCCGGTTCACTGCCACCGAGGCATTCCGGCCGACCCTCGCGGCACTCCCCCGCCGCCCTCCACGCCCCGCGCCTGGAGGGCGGCGATATGTGATGCACGCGGACAGCGCACACCCGGCGCGCACGGCGCGCAATCCGGTGCTAGGGACGCGCACTGTGCAAAGTCGTCCATGCACTCGATCAGAGTCGGGAAGCAGGTGCGCTCGAAGCGGTGAATGCTTGACAAAGTTGGGTAAATCACCGGCGGACCCGGCGTATTCGTGCTTCTCTGCTGCTGAATCTCCAGCCGGAATCCTTCCTTCCACGGTCGGCCGCGCCCAGGGCCGCACAGCCACGAACAGCCTCGCCATCGCCTAGGCCTACTCGCTGCTGCTCGGCGGGCGCGCACGGAGCTGAAACGCGGAGCCGAGCATGCTCACCACACTGCAGACCTCCTACACGGACACCCGGGCCGGTGACCTCGCCTGGTGCCTCGGCGGCGAACCGTTGCCCGCTCTCGCCGTCCGCGACCTGAGACTCGACGGAGGCGGCCGCCCGGGCACGTCCGGAACCCTCCAGCTGCGCCTGCTGGGCGCCTCCCACCAGGTCGTGATCGACGCGGGCCCCGGCCGCTGTCTGGAGACCGTCGCCTGCCTGCCCGGCCGCCGCACCCCGCTGCCCGCCCGGGTGGCCAAGCAGGTCGGCGGCTGGGAGTACGAGTTCGCCGCCCGGATCGAGGTGCTGCCCCCGCACGACTTCGCGGCCCGCGCCCAGGAGCTGCTGGCCCTGGTCGAGGGGCACCCGCGGGGCCTCGCCGGGGTCTTCCCGGGTGACCCGAGCGCCTTCACCGCGCTGGTCACCCAGGGCGGCCCGGACCGGCTCCTCTGGCGCACCTGGCACGCCTACCCGCAGGAGGGGCAGCTGGTGTGCACCCGCTCCTCGCTGGTGGTGTCCGGGGCATGACCGCCCGAAGCCCGGACCGGAACACCGATCCGGCCGGAGGCCGCCAGACGCAGACCTACGAATCGCACGCAGGAACGGTTCGTCAATCCGATGTCGCTCACTGTCCGTCGGATGGGCGCAGCCATCCGTCCCGCACGTCCCCTAGCGTTTGTTCGTGATCAACCATCCGGCCGGTCCGCCCGCACGCCCGCGAGTGGACCTCGACGACGGCACCCCACCCCGGCCCGGGCGAGCCCTCGCCCCACTCCTGCCCGCCCGCCGTCGGTCCCGGCTGCGCTCCCGCCCCCGGCTCGCCCGTCTGACCGTCCTGCTGGCCGCGTTCGTCTGCGCGGCCTGCGGACTCGTGTACGAGCTCGAACTCGTGGCGCTCGGCGACTACGTGCTCGGGGACACGGTCACCCAGACCTCCGTCGTGCTCTCCGTCATGGTGTTCGCGATGGGCCTCGGCTCGCTGCTCGCCAAGCGGTTCACCAGCCGGCCCGCCACCGCCTTCGCCCTGGTCGAGTGCGCGCTAGCGCTCACCGGCGGGCTCTCCGTCCTCGCGCTCTACTCCTGCTGGGCCTGGATCGGCCGCTACCAGGCCGCCATGGTCGGCCTCACCTGCCTGATCGGCATCCTGATCGGCGCCGAGATCCCGCTGCTGATGACCCTCATCCAGCGCATCCGGCGCGAGGACGCCGGGCGGGCCGTCGCCGATCTGTTCGCCGCCGACTACGTGGGCGCGCTGATCGGCGGCCTCGCCTTCCCGTTCCTGATCCTGCCCGCCCTCGGACCGGGCGACGGCGCGCTGCTGACCGGCGCGGTCAACGCCGTCGCCGGGGCGGCCCTGGTGCTCTGGCTGTTCCGCGAGGAACCCGCCCGCCGGATACGACGGCTGCTCTGGGGCGGCTGCCTGCTGGTCCTCGCCGTGCTCGCGGCGGCCGCGGCCGGTTCCGACGCCATCGAGCGAGCCGCCCGGCACGCCCTGTACGGCGACCAGGTCCGTTACGCGACCCGCAGCCGGTACCAGGAGATCGTGCTCACCGGCCCCGCCGAGGGCCCGCTCCGGCTCTACCTGAACGGCCGGCTCGCCGTCTGCGGGCCCGACGAGTACCGGGGCAGCGAGGGCCTGGTCCACCCCGCCATGGCGGCCGGCCCGGACGCCCGGGTCCTGCTGCTCGGCGGCGGCGACGGGCTCGCCCTGCGGGAGGTGCTGCGGCACCGGGGCGTCCGCACCGTCCGGCTGGTCGACGCCGACCCCGCCCTCCCC
>NZ_JAHSQD010000562.1 GCF_020103755.1 Streptomyces sp. LS1784 | reverse complement strand
GACGGACGGACCGCGGCCGGGGCCGGTGGACGCACCCCTGCGTCCACCGGCCCCGGCCGTCGTGCCCGTCCGGACGTTCAGGCCAGGATCTTCTCCTTGGCCTTCTGGTACTCCTCGTCGGAGATGGCGCCCTTCTCCTTCAGGTCCGCCAGTTTCGCCAGGTCGTCGACGTGGCTGCGGCCGCCGGCCTCCGGTCCCGACGCCGCCGCGTCCCGGATGTAGGCCTTGAACGCGGCCTGGCTCTCCTGGGCCTGTTGGATGTCGCGCTTGGTCATCGACTGCCCGCGGGCGATCAGGTACACGAGGACGCCGATCAGGGGCAGGAGGATCACCAGGACCAGCCAGCCGGCCTTGCCCCAGCCACCGAGGTCGTGGCTGCGGAAGATGTCCGTGATGATCTTGAACAGCAGGAAGAACCAGAGGATCCAGAGGAACAGCTCCAGCATCGTCCAGAAGATGTTGAGCAGCGGGTAGTCCACGGCCAGTGATGTGGTGTCCATGGCCGAGTAATATCACCACAAAACGGACACTCTCACTCGATGTTCCGCCGTTCCGGTGACCTTCCGCAGCCGCGGGAACGGCTGCCGGGGCCGGGATCTCAGCCCAGTCCGGCCCGGCGCCGCAGTTCCACCGCCAGGGCCACCAGTTCGCCCCACCAGGCGTCGTGCCCGGCCAGCAGCAGCCGCTGGGCCTCCGCGGACGGCACCGGACGGACCTCGACCACCTGCTCGCCGTCCGCCGGATTGGTCGGCGCGGAGTCCAGCGCGACCTCGCCCCAGCCCCACAGCCAGGCCTTCTCCGGGTGCGGCTGCCACGGCCGGTACGGCACCGGGTCCTCGGTGCGGCAGCGGTGCGCGCCCAGCCAGTGGGCCTCGCCGAGCAGCCGGGCGCCGGCCTCCTCCCGCAGCTCGCGGGCCAGGCAGGAGGCGATGCTCTCGTCCTGCTCCCGGGTGCCGCCGGGCAGGAACCAGTGGTCCCGGTCGTCCCGGCAGAGCACCACCTGACCGTCCGCGAAGCCGACCAGGTGGATGTTGGTGACCAGCGCGTCCGGCGGCGGCTCGGTGGAGAACTGCGCGTCGAACCGCCCCCAGCTCCAGTACTGCGGTGCGTGCAACGCCGGGAACAGGGCGGCGAGTTCGGCGGATCTGGCAGAGGCGTCGGTGCGGTCCGTGGTATCGGTCATTCGCAGATCGTAGTGGTGGCCGGGAAACGCCGGGGGGCGCTCGGATGGACGAGGGTGATGTCGGAGGTGGAGACGGCGAGCGGGCGGAGCGGACGCGGTACCGCGGCCGGTGCGCCGACCCAACTGCCGAGTGAGATCTCGGCGGTGATGCCCGGTCCGAAGCCGGCGATCAGCCCGGTGGTGCCCTCGGGCGCGCCGCCGTCGGCGAACAGCCGGGCCAGGGCGTCGAAGACCACGGCGCTGGCGATGTTGCCGCGCTCGGTGAGCGTCGCCCGGCTGTAGCGGAAGGTGGCCGGTTCCAGGTCGAGGAAGCGGCACAGGTCGTCCAGGATGCGCGGGCCGCCCGCGTGCACGATGTAGAAGCCGAGCCCGGAGACGTCCCAGCCGTGCTCCCCGGCCAGGCCGCGCAGTGCGGGCGCGAGCATCTCCATCGTGCCGGGCACCCGCTTGTCCAGCTGGAAGTGGAAGCCGGTGTCCTTCACCCCGTACGAGATCCAGTCCTCGGTGTGCGGGACGAGGTGCGAGCCGTTGCGCTCGACCTGCACGCCGTGCCCGCCGCTCCCGCGCATCACCACGGCGGCGACCGCGTCCCCGAACAGGCCGTTGGAGAGCAGCGAGCCGACGCCGAGGTCGGTCGGCTGGTAGCAGAGCGAGCAGAACTCGCAGGCGACGATCAGCGCGTTGGCGCCCGGATAGGCGCGGCAGAAGTCGTGCGCCCGGTTGACGGCGGCGCCGCCGGCCGCGCAGCCGAGCTGGGCGATCGGCACCTGGCGGGTGTCGGAGCGGAAGCCCATGGTGTTGATCAGCCAGGCGGTCATCGACGGCATCATGAAGCCGGTGCAGGACACGTAGACGATCAGGTCGATGTCCCGGGCGGTCAGTTCGCCGTGGGCGAGGGCGCGTTCGACCACCGCGGGGACGCGCCGCTTGGCCTCGCGCTCGTACACCTCGTTGCGGACGGTGAAGCCCGGGTGGGTGAGGGTGCGCTCGATCGGCTGGACCAGGTGCCGGGTGCGCACCCCGGTGTTCTCGATCAGCCGTAACGCCAGGCCGAGTCGGGGGTGGCCGGCGTGCAGGGTGCGGGCCAGGTCGAGGGTCTGTTCGAGGGTGATGACGTGCTCGGGCACGGCGATCGCCGGGCGGCAGAGAGTTGCCATGGTGTGGGTCTCCCCGGTGCTGCGGGAACGGTGAGTTGAGGGGAGGCGCTACCAGGCCACCGGCAGGGTGCGCGGGAAGCGCCAGATCGAGCCGGAGTTCCAGTCGAGTTCGGACGGGTCGACGGCCAGCCGCAGGCCGGGGAACCGGCGCAGCAGGGTGCCGATGGCGACCTGAAGCTCCATCCTGGCCAGGTGCGAGCCGAGGCAGTGGTGCTGGCCGTACCCGAAGGCCATGTGGGTGGGTGCGCCGCGGTCGAGGTCCAGCTCGTCGGGGTGCTCGTAGACCGCCGGATCCCGGTTGGCGGTCAGGTAGGAGACGTGCACGGCCTCGCCGGCCCGGATCGGCACGCCGCCCAGTTCGACGTCCTCGGTGGCGACCCGGGCGATGCCGACGCCCTGGCGGAACGGGATGAAGCGCAGCAGCTCCTCCAGGGCGCGCGGCAGCATCTCCGGCCGGGCGCGCAGCTTGGCGAGCTGCTCGGGGTGGGTGAGCAGGGTGTAGGTGAGGTTGCCGAGCTGGTAGGTGCTGGTGTCGTGGCCGGTGACCAGCAGGACCATCGCCATGACGGTCAGCTCGTCCGGGTCGAGCAGCTCGTCGCCGTCGCGGGCGGTGGCCAGGGCGCTGATCAGGTCCTCGCCGGGGTGGGCCCGGCGGGCGGCGGTCAGCTCGGTGAAGTAGCCGCGCAGCGCGGTCTTGGCGGCCTCCTGGCCGTCCCGGCTGCCCGGGCCCATCCGCATCATCGCGACGGCGTGGCCGCGCAGTTCGGCGCGGTCGGCCTCGGGGATGTCCAGCAGTTCGCAGATGGTGGTGAGCGGGAGGCGGCCGGCCAGGAAGTGCATCAGGTCGGCGGGGGCGCCGTGCTCGGTCATCTCGTCGAAGTAGCCGTCGACGGTCCGCTGGGTGGTCGGGCGCATCCGCTCGACCTGGCGGTTGGTGAAGCCCTGGGCGACCAGCCGGCGCAGCCGGTTGTGCGCGGGCGGGTCCATCAGGTTGATCGCCTCGGCCTGGGCGATCGGGGCCGGCGTCATCCGGGGCAGGTCGCGGCCGATGCCCGCGGCACGGCTGAACCGGCGGTCGGTGGTGACCGTCTTGACGTCCTCGTAGCGGGTGGCCAGCCAGGCCTCGCCCTCGCCGTGCGGCAGCCGGATCCTGGCGACCGGGGCCTCGGTGAGCAGTTGCTTCAGGAGGGGGTCGAACTCCAGGCCGTCGGTGTGGTGGAAGGGGCAGTCCCACACGGGGGCGGTGGTGGTCACGGGCCGGTCCAAGTGTCCTCGTCATGCCGGGTGGTGGCGCCCGAGGTGTCGGTTCTGTTCGGGCGTGGACATGCAGATGCTGCCCCATGGACCGGCAAAAAGGGGGATTTGGCGAGGAGTTAGCTCTAAGGAGTGAGATTCGGATGATAGTCGCGCGAATTGGCGCATACGGAAAGGGACGTTGACGGTCAGCCGCCCCCCGGTGCGACCAGCCCGGTCTCGTAGGCGAGGACCACCGCCTGCGCCCGGTCGCGCAGGTGGAGCTTGGCGAAGATCCGGGCCACGTGGGTCTTCACCGTCGACTCGCTGAGCGTCAGTTCGCGTGCCAGTTCGGTGTTGGACAGCCCGCGCCCGAGCAGTGTGAGCACCTCCGCCTCGCGCGGGGTGAGCGGGGCGAGGTCGCGGTGCAGCGGCGGGCCGTCGGCACCCGGGGCCGGCCGCGGGGCGCCGGCCGCGAAGCGCTCGACCAGGCGCCGGGTGATCGAGGGGGCGAGCAGCGCGTCCCCGGTGTCCACCAGCCGGACGGCGGCGGCGAGGTGGGCCGAGGTGACGTCCTTGAGCAGGAAGCCGCTGGCCCCGGCGGACAGCGCGGCGTAGACGTAGTGGTCCAGGTCGAAGGTGGTCAGCATGATCACCCGGCAGCCGGGCACCTGGGCCAGGATGCGCCGGGCGGCCTCCAGGCCGTCCGTGCCGGGCATCCGGATGTCCAGCAGCGCGACGTCCGGGCGGTGCAGCACCGCGGCGGCCACCGCCTCGGCGCCGTCGGAGGCCTCGGCGACCACGTCGATGCCGCGGGCGGTGAGGATCATCCGGAAACCGGTGCGGACCAGCTCCTGGTCGTCGGCGATCACCACGCGCGGACGGCGTTCCCGGTCCTGCTCCACGCCGCCCCCCGTCACGGCCGGTCCAGCGGGATGCGGGCGCGGACCCGGAACCCGCCGCCGAGCCGGCGCCGGGCGTCCAGGTCACCGCCGTACACCGCGACGCGCTCGCGCAGGCCGATCAGTCCGCGCCCGGCCCCGTCGGGCCGCGGCCCGACCGGCGCGGCGGGTGCCCCGGAGAGCACGCTCGGGCCGCTGTTGAGCACCTCCACCCGCAGGTAGTGGTCCGCGTAGCGCACCGTCACCTCCGCCGTCACCCCGTCCCCGTGCTTGAGCGCATTGGTCAGCGCCTCCTGGATGATCCGGTACGCCGTCACGTCGATGCCGCCGGGCAGCGGCCTCGGCTCGCCGGAGATCCGCACCTCGACCGGCAGCCCGGCGAAGGCGAACCGGTCGATCAGCGGGCTCAGCCGGCTCAGGCTGGGCTGCGGCGCGAAACCGTCCGCGGCCGGCTCCTCGCTGCCGTCCGCGGCGGGGGCGAGCAGGCCGAGCAGGTGCCGCAGTTCGGTCATCGTGTCCCGCCCGGCCGCCTCGACCGCGGCCATCGCGGCCGCCGCCTCCTCGGGCATGGTGGCCAGCACCTCGCGCGCGGCCCCGGCCTGCACCACCATCAGGCTCACGTTGTGGCTCACGATGTCGTGCAACTCGGCGGCGATCCGCGCCCGTTCGGCGTCCACGGCGGTCCGGGCGGCGCTCTCCCGCTCCCGCTCCAGCAGCCAGCCGTGCTCGCCGACGGCCGCGCGGTGCAGCCGCCGCGCCCGGGCGAG
>NZ_JAHSQD010000561.1 GCF_020103755.1 Streptomyces sp. LS1784 | reverse complement strand
CGGCCTCCTCGGCGGGAGCCGGAGCCTGGGCCGGCGTCGCGGCGGGCGCGGCCGGAGCCTCGGCCCCCGCCCCGCCGGCGACCGCGACCGAGATGATCACGGTACCGACGTCGACCGTCGCGCCCTCGGGGAAGTGCAGCTTCTCGACCACCCCGTTGAACGGGATGGGCAGCTCCACCGCCGCCTTGGCGGTCTCCACCTCGCAGACGACCTGCCCGTCGGTGACGGTGTCACCGGGCTTGACGTACCAGCTGAGGATCTCGGCCTCGGTGAGGCCCTCGCCCACGTCGGGCATCTTGAACTCGCGGAGCGAGCGAACTTCGGTGGTCATCTTCGCTCCCCGGTATCAGTACGCCAGCGCGCGGTCGACGGCGTCGAGCACGCGGTCCAGGTCGGGCAGGAAGGCCTCCTCGACCCGGGACGGCGGGTACGGCGCGTGGTAGCCGCCGACCCGCAGGACCGGCGCCTCCAGGTGGTAGAAGCACTTCTCGGTGAGCCGGGCGGCCAGCTCGGCGCCCATGCCCATGAAGACCGGTGCCTCGTGCACCACGACGGCCCGACCGGTGCGCTTGACCGACTCCTCCAGCGCGGCGAAGTCCACCGGGGAGAGGGAGCGCAGGTCGACGACCTCCAGCCGGCGGCCGTCCTCCTCGGCGGCCGCGGCGGCCTCCAGGCAGACCTTGACCATCGGGCCGTACGCGATCAGCGTCGCGTCGGTGCCGGACCGGACGATCCGGGCGTCGTGCAGGCCGAGGTCGGCGGCGTCGCCGACCTCGCCCTTGTCCCAGTACCGGCGCTTGGGCTCCAGGAAGATGACCGGGTCGTCGGACTCGATCGACTGCCGCAGCATCCAGTGCGCGTCGTGCGCGCTGGCCGGGGTGACCACGCGCAGACCGGCGGTGTGCGCGAAGTACGCCTCGTGCGACTCGCTGTGGTGTTCGACCGCACCGATACCACCCGCGTAGGGGATGCGCACGGTGACCGGCAGCTTGACGTGGCCCAGCGCACGGGCGTGCATCTTGGCCAGCTGGGAGACGATCTGGTCGAAGGCCGGGTACACGAAGCCGTCGAACTGGATCTCCACGACGGGGCGGTAGCCGCGCAGCGCGAGGCCGATCGCGGTACCCATGATCCCGGACTCGGCGAGCGGGGTGTCGATCACCCGGTCCTCGCCGAAGTCCTTCTGGAGGCCGTCGGTGATCCGGAAGACGCCGCCGAGCTTGCCGATGTCCTCGCCCATCAGGACGGTCTTCGGGTCGTTCTCCAGCGACTTGCGCAGCGCTCCGTTCAGCGCCTTGGCGATGCTCAGCTGACCGGCCATCAGTGGGTCTCCCCCGCCTCGAAGGAGGCCGCGTACTCGATGTACTCGGCCCGTTCCTCATCGACCAGCGTGTGCGGCTCGCTGTACACGTGGTCGAAGATCAGGGTCGGGTCCGGGTCCGGCATGCTGCGCACGCCCTCGCGCACCCGCAGCCCCAACTGCTCGCTCTCGGCGTCGAGGGCGGCGAAGAACGCCTCGTCGGCCAGGCCCTCCTTCTCCAGGTGGGCGCGGAGCCGGGTGATCGGGTCCTTGGCCTTCCAGGCCTCGGTCTCCTCGGCGTGCCGGTAGCGGGTGGGGTCGTCGGAGGTGGTGTGGGCACCCATCCGGTAGGTGAACGCCTCGATCAGCACCGGGCCGTTGCCGCTGCGGGCGTGGTCGAGCGCCCAGCGGGTGACCGCCAGGCAGGCCAGCACGTCGTTGCCGTCGACCCGGACGCCCGGGAAGCCGAAGCCGGAGGCGCGGCGGTACAGCGGGATCTTGGTCTGGGTGGTGGTGGGCTCGGAGATCGCCCACTGGTTGTTCTGGCAGAAGAACACCACCGGCGCGTTGTAGACCGAGGCGAAGGTGAAGGCCTCGTTGACGTCGCCCTGGCTGGAGGCGCCGTCACCGAAGTACGCGATCACCGCGTCGTCGGCGCCGTCCTTGCTGACGCCCATCGCGTAACCGGTGGCGTGCAGGGCCTGCGCGCCGATCACGATGGTGTACAGGTGGAAGTTCTTCTCGTTCGGGTCCCAGCCGCCGTGGTTCACGCCGCGGAACATGCCGAGCAGGTTCAGCGGGTCGACGTCGCGGCACCAGGCCACGCCGTGCTCGCGGTACGTGGGGAAGGCGTAGTCGCCGGGGCGCATGGCGCGGCCGGAACCGACCTGGGCGGCCTCCTGGCCGAGCAGCGAGGCCCACAGGCCCAGCTCGCCCTGCCGCTGGAGCGCGGTGGCCTCGCCGTCGAACCGGCGCACCAGCACCAGGTCGCGGTAGAGGGCGCGCAGCTCCTCGGGAGTGGTGGTGAGGGGGTAGTCCGGGTGCTCGACCCGCTCGCCTTCCGGCGTGAGCAACTGGACGAGCTCCGGCTGGGCGTCCTTGCCCGTGGCGCGGAGGTTGTCAGGGACGCCGGGGGCCGCCTTCTTGCGAGCCCTCGCCGTGCTTTTGACGGTCACGTTCACTCCTCGGTCTGTCCGGCCACCCGGGGTCGCCGGTGACCGGTCCGGTCACCGCCTCGCGGGGCGCGCGTGGGTGTGCGCTCCCACTGCGGGGCAGGTGGTGATCCTGTTCCGACGGCGTCCCTCACGAGAACGTTACCCAGCGTCCGCCCTCGACGCGCTTGCGCTAGGACGTCCTACTTGTTCAGGGCCTACAACCCCGAGGGTGCTGCGTTCGACTCGCCGTCGGAAGGGTGGGGGTGACGGTCGGCGTGACGCAGCTCTCAATTCGAGCGCCTTCAGGACACCAGCGCACGTTATCCGGGCAGACGCCCGTACGTAAGGGGGTTCTCGGTATCGGTTTCGGACGGCTGTGGCCGGATCCCGTCGTGACGGAGGTGCGGGCGATAGGTCTTTCGTAGGGTGATATGGGAGGCTTTGGACGTGACTGATAACGGACAAATCAGGGTGTTCCTGCTCGACGACCACGAGGTCGTCCGACGGGGCGTGCACGATCTGCTCTCGGTCGAGGACGACATCGAGGTGGTCGGCGAGGCCGGCACGGCCGCCGAGGCGCTCACCCGGATCCCCGCGGTCCACCCGGACGTCGCGGTGCTCGACGTCCGGCTGCCGGACGGCAACGGGGTCGAGGTCTGCCGCGAGATCCGGTCCAGGCTGCCGGAGATCAAGTGCCTGATGCTGACCTCGTTCTCGGACGACGAGGCGCTGTTCGACTCGATCATGGCCGGCGCCTCCGGCTACGTGCTGAAGGCGATCCGCGGCACCGACCTGATCACCGCCGTCCGGGACGTCGCGGCCGGCCGCTCGCTGCTCGACCCGGTCGCCACCAGCAGGGTGCTCGCCCGGCTGCGCGACGGCGGGGAGAAGGAGGACGAGCGGCTCGCCCAACTCACCAAGCAGGAGCGGCGGATCCTCGATCTGATCGGCGAAGGTATGACAAATCGTCAGATCGGCAACGAGTTGCACCTGGCCGAGAAGACGGTGAAGAACTACGTCTCCAGTCTGCTCGCCAAGATGGGCATGGAGCGGCGCACCCAGGCTGCCGCCTTCGTGGCGCGGCACCAGGCCGACCACCAGTACTGACCGGATGGCTGCACATAACTGACGTCCTGTCAAGGGCCCCCACACAGGGGACATAACCTCTCCACGTGACTTTCAGCCAGACCCTCGCCTGCGCCCCGGCCCGCCCCGACGTCTCCGCACCGCCGATGGGGACCCTCAGCCCACCCGTCCCGCTGGGCGCGCTCGCCGAGGTCCTGGCCCGCTACCGGGTAGGACGGCTGCTGACCGCCGAACCCGTCGCCGAGGGCCTGCTGAACCGGGGGTACCTGGTCACCACCGAGGCCGGTCCACACTTCCTGAAGTGCTACGTCGACACCGCCACCGGCAGCCGTCCGAAGATCCTCGCCCACCACCGCGCGATGGCCGCGCTGAACACCCTCGGACTGCCCGTCACACCCCCGCTGGCCTGCGCCGAACGGTCCGGCACGGTGGCCGCCCGGGGCGGTCGGCTGTTCGCGCTGTTCCCCTGGGTCGACGGCCGGCACCGGCACGGCGGCGAGCTCGACCCGTCGCAGTGCGACGCGCTCGGCGCGCTGCTCGGCCGGCTGCACGGCGCGCTCGACGACGTCTGCGCCCCGCTCGGACAACCCGCCGGCTACCGGAGCGCCGACCCCGTCGACAGCGCCGGACTCGCCCGCGACCTGCGGCGCCGCGCCCGGGAGCACCACCCGGCCGGGGAGCTGGACGCCCTGGTGGTGGAACGGCTCACGGAACGGCTGGAACTGCTCGCCGAGCACGCCCACCGCCGCCCCGCCCCGGAGGCCGCGCCGCCCACCGGCTGGACCCACGGCGACTTCCACGGCCTCAACCTGCTGTACGACGACGGCCCGCAGGGCGGCGGCCGGGTGGCCGCCGTCCTGGACTGGGACAAGCTCGGCCCGCAGCCACGCGCCGAGGAGGCGGTCCGGGCCGCCACGCTGCTCTTCAACGACCGGTCGTCCGGTGTCCTCGACCTGGTCCGGGTCCGCCGCTACTCACAGGCGTACCGGGCCTCCGGTGCCGCCACCGCCGAGCACGTGGCCGGCGCCGTCCACCGGGTCTGGTGGGAGCGGTTGAACGACTTCTGGATGCTGCAGTGGCGCTACCAGCGGGCCGACCACCGGGCCGACCCGCTCTACCCCGCCTCCGCGGGGCAGCTGGCGTGGTGGTGCCAGGAGTACGAGCAGGTCCTGGACGCCTTCACCAACTGACCGCGTCAGGGGGTCGACTTCGGGTCCGTCGTCGGCTTCGTGTCCGTCGGCGGCTTCGCCGGCCCCGTGCTGGCGCCCGAGGTCGCCGCCGGCGTCGTCGCCGCAGGCGCCGACGACGCGGGCGCGGTCCCGGTCGCGCTGTGGCTGGTGGACGTGGTCGGCGTCGGGGCCTGCGTGCCGTGCTTGCCGGTGCTCGGCGACGGCGACATGTTGTTGCCGTTGTTCCCGGTGTTGTTCCCGCCGTTGTTGTTGGGGTCGGTCGGTGCCGACGGCTTCTTGCTGCCGGAGACCGAGGCCGGCGGGGTCACCAGACCGCTCGGGGCCGGCGCGGTCGGCTCCGTGGTGGTGACCGCCGGGGGCTGCGTCGGGGACACGCCGTGGTCGGTCTGGTCGTTGCCGCTGAGCGCGAACCCGATGCCCGCACCGGCCGCGACCAGCACGGCGATCGCACCGGCCACCCAGGCCCACGGCCCGCGCCGCCGTCCGGGGCCCTCGCCGTCCTCGCCCGCGCCGCC
>NZ_JAHSQD010000560.1 GCF_020103755.1 Streptomyces sp. LS1784 | reverse complement strand
AACAGACTCGACGGCCCGCCGCCCCTTCGGGCGGCGGGCCGTCCCGTGGACTGCTGTGTCGCCCGCGACGCCGTCTCCCTCGCCGCGGGCGACACCCTGCGCACCCCCGACGGCCGGACCGTCCGCATCACCGGCGTCCGCCACCGCGATGACGTAGTACGTGTGGACGGTGCTGACGGTCAGGTTGTAGGCGGGCTGGAGCGTTGTCCCGGCAGGAGCCGCAGCCGAACTCGAAGCAGCCGACGGCAGGGATCTTCGAGCCCTGGCCCTGCCCGGACTGATCCCCCACGCCCCGTTGCCCGACAGCTGGGTCCTACCTCGTAGTGCCTCACCCACCGGACCCAGGCACGCCGACGCCGGCCATACCGACCCCATGGCGACTGATGACCCACGTGGCGACATCGCGGCCCACCAGCACGAACCGGCCCTCCCGCAGCACCTCGTACAGCCGGGCCGGTTCCCCGGCCAGGCGGAGGTCCGGTACCGGGCGTCCGGTGAGCGGATGCGAGCCCCGGGGTGCGCGGTAGGCGATTCCGATGCCCGGCCCGACACGACCCTGTGGCGGCGGGCCGACGGGCCGGTCGCGGGTTGACGCGCCCGGTCGCAACCCTGGACGGCGTCAGTTTGATATGCAAACCTTGACGTATGGAAAGCCAGAACGGCCGGCCCTGCTCGATCGCCGCGGCGCTGTCGGTCGTAGGAGACCGCTGGGCGCTCTTGGCCGTGCGCGAGGTGACGTTCGGCAACCACAGGTTCAGCGAGATCGCCCGCAACACCGGAGCCCCCCGGGACCGGCTCGCCGCGCGCCTGAAGAGCCTGGTGGCGGCAGGGGTCCTGGAGCAGCGCGAGTACCGCAAGAGCCCTCCCCGATCCGACTACCATCTCACCGAGGCGGGCCGGGAACTGGTGCCGGTTCTGTCGGCGCTGCGCGCCTGGGGAGACAGGTGGGCCGTCGAGGAACCCCCGCTCACCGTCGCACATCACGGCCATGCGATCCGCCACCGGGTCGTCTGCGCGACGTGCGGCGAGCCCGTACGCGAAGAAGACGTCGAACGGATCTCCAGTGCGCCGCAGTGGGATCTCACCGGCCCGGTGACGGGCTCGGAGCGTCCGCCGGCAGGGCCTCGGCCCTCCGCCGGGCGATGAGGTGCGGCGAGTCCCTCAGGCCGCCTCGGGACCTCCGGTTCGCTGAACCCGCTCCGGCCGGTTGAGCGGGCCGGGGCGCCGGGTGCGTTTTCGGGTGCCCGGTCACCGGGTCGCCTGGTCACCGAGGCGCTGAGGCGGGCCCGTCCGGTGCGATCGGCAGGAAGCCGGTCAGAGTTGCTGCGAGCGGTGTTTCTCCTCGGGGCCCGGACTGCCGGGTCCAGAGATCAGACCCAGCCGGCGCAGGTCGCTGACGTACTTGCGGATCAGCCCGGCCGACAGGTGCGGAATGTCCTTGTCCGGCCCCACCCCGGCCGCCTGCACCGCGGCGCGGAAGCGGTCGGTCGGGGCGCCCGCGCCGTCCACGGCCTGGCCGGGCCGGGCGAACGCGTGCAGCAGGGGCAGCAGCGAGTGCTGCTTCTGCTGGTCCGGCATGGCCCGGAGGGCGGTCCGGAACCGGGTGAACCACAGGTCGTAGTCGTCGATCCGCGTGATCGGGTAGCCGGCGTCGTTCAGCCAGTCCACGAAGACGTCCAGCGAGATGCCGTCGGCGTGTGGATTGAGCACGTTGAACGTCTGGTAGCCCCGGGTGGCCTGCGCCCCGAGGGCGGTGACGGCTTCGGCGGTGAAGTCGACGGGCAGCCCGGAGTAGTGCGCGGCCTGCCGGTTGCCCGCGGCGCCGGTGCGGTAGAACGAACCGGGAGCGATTCCGGTGGCGATCAGGCTGAACAGCAGGCGGGTGAACATGTCGGGCACGTTCAGCTGTCCGGAGTACCTGCTGTGCGCGAGGATCATGTCCGCACGGAAGGCGGCAACCGGCAGGCCGCAAAGGTCGTGCGCTTCCCGCAGCAGCACCTCGCTCGCCCACTTGCTGGTCGCGTACCCGTTGGCGTAGCCGTCGTCCAGCCGCCGCACCGGGCTGGTCGCCCTGATGTCGGAGTCCTCGTCGGCCGAGGACACCTGGGAGGTGATCACCGCGACCGTCGACAGGTAGGTGACCGGCTTGATCCGGGCGGTGATCGCCATCCGGATCAGCTCGGCGGTGCCGACCACGTTGGGGCCGAGCAGCTGCTCGTAGGGCAGGACGTGGTTGACCAGTGCGGCCGCGTGGACGATCCGGTCGACGGTATCGGCCAGCCGTTGCCAGGTCGGCCCGTCCAGGCCCAGGTCGGGTTCGCCGATGTCGCCGGCCAGCACCTCAAGGTGGCCGGCGGCCAGCTGCCGGAAGCGGTGGACCAGCTCGGGGTCGCCGCTGTCGAAGGCCTCTTCGAGCCGTCGGCGCGCGGCCTCGGCACTGCTGCCCCGCACGACGCAGACCAGCGTGCCGCCCGTGGGCGCCAGCCGCTCCAGCCACTCCAGGGCCAGGAACCGGCCGAGGTAGCCGTTGGCGCCGGTCAGCAGCACGGTCCGCACGGGTCCGCTCGGGACGGGCAGCGTCACGGCCGCGGCGAGGGTCCGGGCGTCGATGAACTTGTCGAGGGTCAGGTCCGCTGCCCGAACCTGCGAGCCGCCGGCGCCGTGCACGGTGGCGAAGGCGGGACGCTTCCCCTCGGACCTCAGGGCGGTCTCGATGCGCTTGGCCAGTGCCTCCAGGTCGTTGGTGGGGCTGATGACGGCACCGACCGGGACCTCGCTGTCGAAGATCTCCCCGAGCAGATCGGAGAACGTCAACGCCGACAGTGAGTCGCCGCCCAGGTCGCTGAAGTGCGCGTGGGGATCCGCCGGGCCCCTTGCGCGGCCCAGCACCGCCTGGGCGGCCTGCAGCACCGTGTCGAGCACCGGCTGTTTCGTGCCGGCGTGACGCAGCGCGCTCAGCTCGGCGGTCTCCCGGTTGGCCAGCTCGGTGTACAGCTGCTCCAGCTGCTGGCCGTAGTGGTCCGTCAGTCGGCGTCGCAGCGGCTTGTGCGCCTCGGAGAGCAGGCCGTTCCCGGTGCTGAACGGCTCGGTCTCGATGAGGAAGTCGCGCGGGATCTCGTAGGAGTTCAGGCCGGCGTCCGTGGCGATCCGCTGGAGCGACCCGTGCAGTCGTGCCGTGAGGTCGCCGCCGTCGCGCAGCGCTTCCTCGGTGGGCACGATCACCGCGAGGAGGTAGGCCCGCTCGCTGTTGCCGTACACGAAGATCTGCCGCACCAGCGGGCTGGTGGCGAAGGCGGCCTCCACCCGGGACACCGCGACGAACTCGCCCTGCGCCAGCTTCAGCACGTTCTTGCTGCGGTCGACGTAGACCAGCTCGTCCGGTCCGATCTCGGCCATGATGTCACCGGTGCGGTAGTAGCCGTCCTCGTCGAAGAACTCGGCGGTGACCTCGGGCCGCTTGTAATAGCCCGGAGTGACCGTCTCCGACCTGATCAGCAGCTCGCCGCGCGGGTACGGCGTATCGGTGCGGAAGTAGCCCAGCTCGGGAACGTCCACCAGCCTGTAGTCCAGCACAGGTGGCCGGCGCACCTTGTGGTCCAGCATGACTCCGCCCGCCTCGGTCGAGCCGTAGGCGTCGTGCAGCGGAAGGCCGATGACCGACTCGACGAATGCCGCCATCTCGGCGGACAGCGGCGCGCTTCCGAACGCCGCCCACAGCAGCCGGCCGCCGAGGAACTCCTCACGCAGCCGTGCCTTGACCTCCGCGTCGTTCGCCCCGCCGTCCAGCCCGCTCGCGTAGCGCTGGAACAGCATGTCGCAGACACGAGGCACCAGCAGCAGCTCGGTGGGGCGGATCAGGCCGATGTCCTCGAACAGGGTGGACAGGTCGCTGCGCGCCACGAAGTAGCTCGTGCCGCCGCGGGCCATCGTGTCGAGCAGCGCCACCCGGCCGGCGATGTGGCTCAGCGGCAGGTAGTTGACGGCGATGCTCGGCTTGTCGTCGACGGGGAGCCACCCCTGCCACATCCGGCCGACCAGCCGATCGGTGTACATGGCGCCCTTGGGCGTGCCGGTGCTACCGGAGGTGTAGACGAGCAGGCTCAGCCGGTCCGGGTCGGGCTCGGGCACGGGTGCGACCGGCAGGCTCCGTCCGCGCTCGACCACGGCCGCGAGCCGGTCCAGCACGACCGGGCTGCCCGACTCCGCGAGACGCTCGCGTGCGGCCTCGAACTTCTCGCGCTCCTCATCGGCATCGGGGTGGTAGTCGAACACGACCAGCCGCCGCACGGACGGGCTGTCCACGACGAGGTCAACAGCGGTGTCCAGCAGCTCGACGCTGGTGGCGAGCAGGCGCTGCCCGGTCTCCGCGATGATCGGCGCGAGGCTGGCGACCGAAGCGCTGGACTGCAGCGGCACGCTGACCGCGCCGAGCCGGACGCACGCCAGGTCGATCGTCGCGTAGTCGCAGCTGGTGAAGCCGAGAACGCCGACGAACTCACCCGGGCGCAACGGATGCCGCTCGTCGTGGTACCACTCGGACGCAACCGCGCCGACCCGGGCCCACAGTTCGCCGTAGCTGATCGTGTCGAACCTCGGCAGCAGATGCAGTGACGTGCGGCTGGTCGCCGGGTCGGTGGACGGTTCCCGAGCCCGCTCACCCAGCGCGGGCCGGTCCGCGTAGGCGTCCATCACCCCGGCCGCGATCGCGGCGAGTGACCGCCCCGGCTGCCGGATCGCCGTGGCAACGGCGTGGAGCGGCGCGGCGTCTCGAACCTGTTGGTCGGTGGCGTACAGCTCGGCGGTACGGCGGCTCTCCCGGGTGTCGGTCATCCCACCGCTGTCAATGATCGGAGGTCGCGAAGCAGGTCTCATCGCAGATCTTTCCAGATGCGGTTTGATTTCCAAACTTATGCCCCCGTTGCCATGCTAGGACGCATAGATCTGGCGGGCAATCCATCCGTCGAGGATGGTCGCCGCCTGCGGCGACACTGCGGCCTGCACCCTCAGCGCCCGCCGCCAGCCGGTCCGGATCCAGCTCCGGGCGCCGGCCACCTGGTCACGCGCTTCTCTCCCCGCTACGACAACCACCGCACGGGCCGGCACGATGGCGGCTTCGAGGACCGCTCCCGGCTGCTACTCGGAGATCGCCGGCCGTGTGCGGGCGGGCATCCCGGCGCAGCCGCCGCAACCGCAACCGCGGCCGCCGCACCGCCAACGCCGGCCCGGCCTTCCGGCTCGCGGCCGACGCCG
>NZ_JAHSQD010000056.1 GCF_020103755.1 Streptomyces sp. LS1784 | reverse complement strand
TGGCGGCCGGGCGGACGCCCCGCGGCGGCCCTGCGGACCGCGGTGAGGCGGCCCGGCGCCGCCGTGCGCAGACTGGAGGCAGACCGCTCGGCACGGAGGTCACGTCGTGGCAGCAGACCCACCCGCGGGGTATCCCGACATGCCCGACCCGTGGACCCTCCGCTACCAGGGCTTCGACCCGGCCGAGGAAGGACTGCGGGAGGTGCTGTGCGCGGTCGGCAACGGCTATGTGGTCAGCCGGGGCGCCGCGCCGGAGTCCGTCGCCGACGGGGTGCACTACCCGGGGACGTACCTCGCCGGCTGCTACGACCGTGCGGAGTCGACGGTCGCGGGACGCGCGGTCACCAACGAGGACCTGGTCAACTGCCCGAACTGGCTGCCGCTGACCTTCCGCCCGGCCGGCGGCGCGTGGTTCTCCGGACCGCCCGCCGAGCAGACGCTGGAACTGGATCTGCGCCGGGGGCTGCTGACCCGCACCGCCCTCGTGGTCGACGGGCAGGGGCGGCGGACCCGGCTGGCGCAGCGCCGGCTCGCCAGCCAGGCCCGGCCGCACCTGCTGGCGCTGGAGAGCACCTTCACCCCGGAGAACTGGTCCGGCCCGCTGGAGGTCCGCTCCGGGCTGGACGGCCGCGTCGCCAACACCGGGGTCGCCCGTTACCGGGGACTGACCGAGCGCCACCTCGTCCCGGCCGGGCAGGGGGCGGACGGGACCGGACTGCTCCGGCTCGAAGCCGACGCGGTCAACTCGCCCCTGCGGATCGCGCTCTGCGCCCGCACCGGCACCGACCGGGAGCACACGGCCAGGACCGAGTGCCGCGAGGGCTGGGTGGCCCGCGTCCTCACCCTGGAGGCCGCGGCGGGCCGGCCCGTCACGGTGACGAAGACCGTCGCCGTGCACACGTCCCGCGACCGGGCGGTCGAGACCCCGCTGCTCGCCTCCCGACTGCTCGCCGCCGAGGCCGGGGACTTCGACCGGCTGCTCGCCGAACACGCTCTGCGCTGGGCGGAGTTGTGGCGCCGCTGCCGGATCGAGGCCGAGTTCGACGGGGTCGGCCCGCTGCACCTGAACCTGTTCCACCTGCTCCAGAGCCACTCCGAGCACTCCGTCGACCTGGATGTCGGCATCCCGGCCCGGGGGCTGCACGGGGAGGCCTACCGGGGACACGTCTTCTGGGACGAGCTGTTCGTCCTGCGGCTGCTCAACCTCCGCTTCCCGGAGCTGGCCCGCGCCGTGCTCCGCTACCGCCACCGCCGCCTGGACGCCGCCCGCCGCCAGGCCCGGGCGCTCGGACTGCACGGTGCGGCCTACCCGTGGCAGAGCGCCCAGGACGGCCGCGAGGAGTCCCAGCAGCTGCACCTCAACCCGCTGTCCGGCCGCTGGCTGCCCGACCACAGCCACCTCCAGCGGCACGTCGGCTCGGCCGTCGCGTACAACATCTGGCAGTACTACCAGTCCACCGGGGACCGGGAGTTCCTCGCCACCGCCGGCGCCGAGATGCTCCTGGAGATCGCCCGGTTCTGGTCCTCCGCGGCCGTCCACGACCCGGCCCGCGGACACTGGTCCATCCGCGGCGTGCTGGGCCCCGACGAGTACCACGACGGCTACCCCGGGCAGACCCGGCCGGGGCTGGACGACAACGCGTACACCAACGTGCTGGCGTCCTGGGTGCTGGCCCGCGCCCAGGACGCCCTGGACGTCCTGCCCGGCTACCGCCGCGACGAGCTGCGCGAGCGCCTGGCGCTCGACACCGTGGAGCTGGACCGCTGGCAGGTGGTCGGCCGGCACCTGCACGTCCCGTTCCACGACGGCGTCCTGAGCCAGTTCGACGGCTACGAACGCCTCGCCGAACTCGACTGGCCGGGCTACCGGCGTCGCTACCCGGACCTGCGCCGGCTCGACCGGATCCTGGAGGCCGAGGGCGACACCGTCAACCGCTACAAGGCGTCCAAGCAGGCCGACGCGCTGATGCTCTGGTTCCTGTTCTCCGCCCGGGAGGTCCGCGACCTGCTGCGCCGCCTCGGCCACCCGGCCGGCCACGAGCTGCTGCGCCGGACCACCGACTACTACCTGCGGCGCACCGTCCACGGCTCGACGCTCAGCTCGGTGGTGCACGCCTGGGTGCTCACCCGCTGCGACCGCCGCGCCTCCTGGCACCACTTCCGCGACGCCCTGGTGGCCGACCTCCGGGACAGCCAGCACGGCACCACGGCCGAGGGCGTCCACCTGGGCGCCATGGCGGGCGCGGTGGACCTGCTGCAGCGCTGCTACACCGGCCTGGAGGTCCGCGAGGACGCCCTCTGGCTGGACCCGCACCTGCCCTCCGCCCTCGGCCGGCTGGAGCTGGACCTGCGCTACCGGGGCCACTGGGGCCTCACCGTCGCCGTCGACCGCCGCACCGTCACGGTCAGCCTGCACCGGGACCGCCAGGAGCCGGTCCGCATCCGCCTGCGCGGCACCGCGGCGACGATCCGGCCCGGCGAGAGCCGGTGCTTCCACCTCTGAACGCCGGGGCCCTCACCGGCGTCCGGAGCCTCAGCGGCACCCGGGCCCTTGCCGGCCGGACCAGCGCGGCTCCACCTGCTCCCAGGCGCACTCCCAGCTCCGCTCGGCCCACCGGTCCAGCCGGCGGCGGCGCAGCGCGAACCAGCCCTCCGTACCGAATCCGAGCACGAGGACCACGCCGAGGCCGACCAGGACGGTGTCGGCGACGACCAGTTCGTTCGACTTGGGCGCACCGGCCGGCTGTCCGGCGTCGTCCAGCCCGACCGGGACGGCCGTCCCGGTGACGGTGCCGTCCGGTACCGGGACGTAGCCGATCCCTGGCCCCACGGGGTACGTCCACCGCGCCGGGGCGTGCTCGCGCACGCTGCCGGCCCGGGGGTCGTCCGACTGCGCCGGGCCCGTGGTCACGGCGGTGACGGCGTGCCGGTGGCGGGCGACCTCCTGCGCGTCCTGTGTCTCCGCGCGGTACGTCAGCACGGCCGCGACCGCCGCCAGGACGAAGCCGGCGAGCACCATCAGGACCGTCCCCGCCACCAGGCGGCTGTACGCGCGGTCGAGCGGACGGCAGAGCGGGTTGTGGTCCCGGCCGGTGGCCCGGCGGACGTGCCCGCGCAGGGACGTGTGCGAGGCGATGTGCCTGTGCGTGGTGACTGCGGCGGACACGGTGCGCCTCCTCGGTGCCGGGACGGGTTTCTGCTCGCACGGACCAGTCTTCCGAAGCCGACAGCCGTCCTCCGAGGGCCGGACGGCCCCGGTCCCGGGCCCTCCGGGCCTCGATCCCCGGGTCGCTCGTCCCGGGCCGGGCCGGCCGGGCCCGGTGCCGGGGGCCGTCCGGCCCCTGCCGGAGCCCGCGTTCGGTGGTGCCATGGAAGTACGGACGGCCGGGCCTTGCCTCCCGGCCCCGCACCGAGCCAGGGAGGACGGCATGAAAGCCGCCGTCGGAGACCGCATCATCGTCCAGGGCACCCGACCGGGCGCGGCCCGCAGGGACGGCGAGATCGTCGGCCTGCACCACCCTGACGGCAGCCCGCCGTACGACGTGCGCTGGTCGGACGACGACCGGGTCACCGAGTACTTCCCCGGGCCGGACGCCCGGATCCACCACTTCGGCCACGATCCCTCGGCCCCGCGACCCGTCCCGCCCAACCCGCACCTCTTCGCCGACTGACGGGCCTCCCCCGTGACCGTCTCCACCGACGCCTCACCCCGTGGGCCGGCCAGGTCGGCGAACCGAGGAGGACCGCCATGACATCCGCGAGTTCCGACGACCCCGGCCGTCCCGTCGTGCTCGGCGTCGACGCCCACGACACCGGCTCGATGCCCACCGTCTGGGCCGCCGACGAGGCCGCCCGCAGGGGTCTGCCGCTGCGGCTGGTGCACGCCGTCCCGTCGCTGTACCGCGAGTTCCGGCCCTCCGACGAGGGCCATTACCACAAGATGCTGCGCGAGCGGGCCGACCAGGCGCTCGACCGGGCCGCGGCCACGGCCCGGGAGCGCCACCCCGGGCTGAGCGTGGCCACCTTCGTGGCGGAGGACGTCCCGGCGCCCGCGCTGTGCCGGGAGTCCCGCCACGCCGAGCTCGTCGTCCTCGGCTCCCGACGGCTGAGCCGGGCCGCGGAGGCACTGAGCGCCTACTCGGTGATCGTCCCGGTCAGCGCCCAGGCACACTGTCCGGTGGTCGTGGTCCGCGATCCCGAGCACACCACCCAGGACCCGCCGTACGTCGTGCTCGGCGTGGACGGCAACCCGTCCTCCGAGCCCGCCGTCGACTTCGCCTTCGCGTTCGCGGACGAGCGCCGGGCCGCGCTGCGCGTCCTGTGGGCCTGGCAGCGCCCGCTGGTCGGCAACCTGGACGAGCCCGCCACCGAGCAGTTGCTGCGCCGGATGCTCTTCGAGTCCACCACGGGCCGCCACGAACGCCACCCCGACGTGAGCGTGACCCACGAACTCGTGCACGGCCACCCGGTCGAGGAGCTGGCCCGGGCCGCCGAGCACGCCCTCGCCGTGGTCGTCGGCCGCCGCGGCAACGGCGGCTTCACCGGCATGCGCCTCGGCTCCGTACCCCACGGCCTGCTGCGCCGCGCCCACTGCCCGATCGTGACGGTGCCCGCTCATCCGCAGTGAACCGGCCCGCTTCCGGTCGGCACCGGCCGGCACCGGCCGGGTCGCCCGTGACGCCGCGGCGCGACCGGGCGCCCCCGTCCGCAGTGCACCGGCGGACGTACCCGTCCGGCGCCCCGGTCCGGGCCGAACGGCCCACCTCCGCACGGGAGTTCCGGGGCGATCCTGAAGGAGACGAAAGGTGGAGACCATGCACACCGTGATCGTGTACGAGAGCCTGTACGGCAACACCCGGGAGATCGCCGAGGCGATCGCCGAAGGCGTCCACGACGCCGACCCCGGTGCGTCCGTCGACTGCCTCCCGGTGGCCGAGGCCGATGCGGACGTCACCCGGTCCGCGGACCTGCTGGTGGTCGGCGGACCGACCCACATGCGCGGCATGTCCTCCGGGCTCAGCCGCCGGATGGCCGCCGTGGCCGAGGGGCACAAGGAGGGCCACGAGGAGGCCGCCGCCGAAGCGCGGGAGACCGTCCAGGGTCCGGGCCTGCGGGCCTGGTTCCACGACCTTCCGACGACCGGGGCCGCCACCTACGCCGCCGCGTTCGACACCCGGGTCGACATGCCCCGGGCCGGCGGCGCGGCCGACGGCATCGCCCACCGGCTCTCCCGCCACCACTACGACGTGGTCGCCGAACCCGAGGGCTTCATCGTGGAGGACACCGACGGACCGCTGCGCGCCGGCGAACTCGACCGCGCCCGCGCCTGGGGCGCGCGCCTGGTCTGATCCCGTTCGAAGCCCCGGCCCTTCGCCGCCGCCGGGGGCCGGAGCGGTCCGTCACCCGTCGTGCACGGCCGGGGTCCACCGCGGCGAGGCGTCTGCGCCGGATCGGGGCGAGACTGGTCCGGGGGCCGGGGACGGGAGTGACCGCGATGTCTGACGGCGCACGCGACGGGTACCGCGCCCTGATCGGCGAGCTGGCCGCCCTGGTACGGCTGGCGGACACCGCGCTGGGCGGCGCGACGGCCGTGCTGACGGACCCTGCCGCCGGCGGGGACGGGATCCCGGCCGCGGAGAAGGCCCTGGAGGAACTGCTGACCCGGATCGAGGAGGACGCAGCCGCGCCGCCCGCCGGACGGGCCGGGGTCGTCGTCGGCGTCCACGTCGGGTGCGAGGTGGAGGCCCTGGGACGGCTGGTGCAGCGGCTCCTGGAGGCCGCCTGGGCTCGCCGGACGCGGGAGCCGCTCGACGAACGGCTGCGGGCCCCGCTGCGCGGGCTCGCGGACGCGGTGCTGGACCTGGTCGCCCGCTCCGCCGACGTCCTGGAGTCGGGGGCGCCCGAGGGTGTCGCGGACCTGCTGACGGAGCTCCACGAGGTCGGACAGCGCCAGCGGCTGCTGTACGAACTGCTGCTCCGCGAGCAGTGGACGGATCCGGTGGACGCCACCGACCTCGTGCTGCTGTCCTGCTGCTACCAGCAGTGTGCCGACCGGGCCGGGTCGATCGCCCGGCACGCCGTGCTGTTCTCGCACGCCGACGTCTGAATCCCCGGTGCACGACCCCAAGCTAGGGCAGGCCGGCGGCGGCGGTCGCCTCCATCAGCAGCCGGCCGGTGGGTTCGTGCCGTACGGCGCCCCGGTCGGTCACCAGCATCGGGCCGAGGACCGGGTCCCCCGCGAGCGGCCCGCCCCGCAGCAGACGGTCGAGCAGCGCCAGCACGTTGTGGGCGTACGCCCGCGAGGCGGTCCCCGGGACCCGCGCCGCGAGTTCCCCCGCGGCGATCACCGTGGCCCCGCCGCCGTCGCCTCCGTCGCCGTCCGGCGTCGCGGTCCCCGACAGGGCGCCCTCGACGTTGCCGCCCTCCGAACCGGCCGCCAGGTCCACCAGCACCGCACCGGGGCGCAGCCGCGCCGTCGTCGCCGCGTGCAGCAGGACAGGCGGCAGCCGGCCCGGCGGGGCGAGGGCCGTCACCACGACGTCGTACCGCACGGCGGCCTCGGCCAGCCCCGCCACCCAGGCCGGGCGTTCCCGGTCCAGGACCTCCCACAGCTGCCGGTCGTCCGTCACCGGGCGCAGCCCGGGCAGGTCCAGCAGTTCCGCTCCCAGGGCGGCGACCGCGGCCCGCTCGCGGTGGCGCGGTTCGACCGCGTGGACCGGGGCGCCGAACCGACGGGCGGTGTCGATCGCCTGGAGGCCCGCCGGCCCGGCGCCGACCACGAGCACCCGGACCGGATCGAACGGTCCGTCCGTGGTGCCCCACGGGGGCAGGCAGCGGTCCAGGCGCTCGGCGGCGAGCAGCACCGCCCGGTACCCCGCCACCCTGGCCTGGGAGGCCTCGGCGTCGAGCGGGTACGCGGCGGGCAGGTCGGGCGCCAGGTCGAGGCCGATCGCCGTCACGCCCCGGTCCGCCCACTGCCGTACCAGGTACGGGATCCGCTGGGGGCGCAGCAGCGCGGCCAGCACCTGGCCCGGGCGCAGCTCGCGCACCGGATCGACGTTCGGCGGACGGATGCCGATCAGCACGTCGGCGCGGCGCAGCAGCTCCGCCCGCCCGGTCACGGTGGCGCCCGCGCCGCGGTAGTCCGCGTCGTGGTGGCCGGCGGGCACGCCGGCGCCGGGTTCGACCAGGACCGTCACACCCAGCCGGCCCACGGCCGGGACCAGGTCCGGCACCAGGGCCACCCGGCGCTCGGCGGGGACGGTCTCCCGCAGCACCCCCACCGTCGCGGCCGTCATCGGTGCCTCCACAGGGTCGGCCTCCAGGCCCAGTATGTCCCGTTTGCCCCACCGGTTCGCCCGGTCGGATACTCGTGCGCAGGGCTGCTCGCGCACGGAACGCCACGCGGCACGGCGGAGGGAGCCGGTCATGGCAGCCAGGGGCTGGCAGTTCTGGGTGGACCGGGGCGGGACCTTCACCGACGTGGTCGCCCTGGCCCCGGACGGCCGGCTGCTCACCCACAAGCTGCTCTCGCACGACCCGGCCCGCTACCGCGACCCGGCCGTCGCCGGGATCCGGGCCCTGCTGCCGCCCGACGCGGACCTCGAAGCGGACGTCGACTCGGTCCGGATGGGCACCACGGTGGCCACCAACGCCCTGCTGGAGCGCACCGGCGAGCCGACCGTCCTGGTCGTCACGCGCGGCTTCGCGGACGCGCTGCGGATCGGCTACCAGAACCGGCCGCAGATCTTCGCCCGCGAGATCGTGCTGCCCGAGCCGCTGTACACCCGGGTGGTCGAGGTGGACGAGCGGATCACCGCCGACGGCGAGGTGCTGCACCCACCCGACCTCGACCGGCTCGCCGAGGACCTGCGCGGCTGCCTGCGCGACGGCATCCGCTCGGTCGCGGTGGTCTGCCTGCACAGCTACCTGCACCCTGCCCACGAGCGGGAGATCGGGCAGCTCGCCGAGCGGCTCGGCTTCGACCAGGTGTCGCTGTCCGGCGAGGCGAGCCCGCTGATGAAGCTGGTGCCCCGCGGGGACACCGCCGTGGTGGACGCCTACCTCGGCCCCGGGCTGCGCCGCTACGTCCGGCAGGTGGCGTCCCGGCTCTCCGGTGTCCGGCTGATGTTCATGCAGTCCAACGGCGGGCTCGCCGAGGCCGGGCACTTCCGGGGCAAGGACGCCATCCTCTCCGGCCCGGCCGGCGGCATCGTCGGCATGGTACGGATGTCCGCACTGGCCGGCCACGAGCGGGTGATCGGCTTCGACATGGGCGGCACCTCCACGGACGTCTCGCACTTCGCGGGCGAGTACGAGCGGGTGGTCACCACCCAGGTGGCCGGGGTACGGCTGCGGGCACCGATGCTGGCCATCCACACCGTCGCGGCGGGCGGCGGCTCGGTGCTGCGCTTCGACGGCGAACGCCTGCGCGTCGGACCGGACTCGGCCGGCGCCGACCCGGGGCCGGCCTGCTACCGGAACGGCGGGCCGCTGACCGTCACCGACGCCAACCTGCTGCTCGGCCGCATCCAGGCCCGGCACTTCCCGCAGGTCTTCGGGCCGGACGGCGACCAGCCGCTCGACACCGAACTGACCCGGCGCCGCTTCACCGAGCTCTCCGCGAAGATCGGCGACCTCTCGGTCGAGGAGGCGGCCGAGGGCTTCCTGCGGATCGCGGTGGGCAACATCGCCAACGCGATCAAGCGGATCTCCGTCCAGCAGGGCCACGACGTCACCCGCTACGCCCTGACCACCTTCGGCGGCGCGGGCGGCCAGGTCGCCTGCCCGGTGGCCGAGGCGCTGGGCATCCGCACCGTCCTCGTCCCGCCGATGGCCGGAGTGCTGTCCGCACTCGGCATCGGCCTGGCAGACACCACCGTCCTACGCGAGCAGGCCGTCGAACGGCCCGTGGCGCAAGAGGAGATGGGCGCCGTACGGGCTCTCGCCGACGAACTGGCGCGGGCGGCCACGGGTGAGCTGCTCGACCAGGGAATCCCGCCGGAACGGATCGACGTGGCCCATCGGGCCCGGCTGCGCTACCAGGGCACCGACACCACGATCGCCGTCCCGTTGGGCGAACCGGCCGACATGCGGGCCGAGTTCGAGGAGCGGCACCGGTCCACCTACTCCTTCCTGATGGACCGCCCGCTGGTCATCGAGGCCCTCGCGGTCGAGGGCACCGGCCTCACCGAGCAGCCGGAGCTCGACACCCTCTCCCCCGCGGCCACCGCCGCCGGGCCCGTCACCGTCCGGCTGTACACCGGCGGCACGTGGCACCGGGTCCCGCTGCTGGAACGCGAGTCGATGCACGCGGACGACACCGTCACCGGCCCCGCCGTGATCGCCGAGGCCAACGCCACCACGGTGGTGGACACCGGCTGGAAGGCCACCGTCACAGCCGCCGGACACCTGCTCGTCGAGCAGGCCGGAGCCACCGCCGAGGAGGCCGTCCCGACCACTGCCGACCCGGTCCTGCTGGAGGTCTTCAACAACCTCTTCATGGCGATCGCCCAGCAGATGGGCGCCCGGCTGGAGTCCACCGCCCAGTCGGTCAACATCAAGGAGCGGCTCGACTTCTCCTGCGCGCTCTTCGACCCGGACGGCAACCTCGTCGCCAACGCCCCCCACATCCCCGTCCACCTCGGTTCGATGGGCACCACCGTCAAGGAGGTGCTGCACCGGCGTGGTCGGCAGCTGCGCCCGGGCGACGCCTACGCCGTCAACGACCCGTACCACGGCGGCACCCACCTGCCCGACATCACCGTGGTGACCCCGGTCTTCGACCCGGACGGCAACGAGGTCCTGTTCTTCGTCGCCTCGCGCGGCCACCACGCCGAGATCGGAGGCACCTCCCCCGGCTCGATGCCCGCCGACAGCCGCGAGATCCACGAGGAGGGCGTGCTCTTCGACAACTGGCCGCTGGTGGTCGACGGACGGCTGCGCGAGGAGGAGACCGTGCGGCTGCTCACCGAAGCGCCGTACCCGTCCCGCGACCCCGACACCAACCTCGCCGACCTGCGCGCCCAGATCGCCGCCAACCGCAAGGGCGTCGACGAGGTCAACGCGATGATCGAGCACTTCGGCCTCGACGTCGTCCAGGCCTACATGCGGCACGTCCAGGACAACGCCGAGCAGGCGGTGCGCCGCGCCGTCGACGGCCTGAGCGACGGCTCCTACCGCTACGAGACCGACTCCGGCGCCGTGATCGCCGTCTCCGTGCGGGTGGACCGCCGGGACCGCAGCGCCATCATCGACTTCACCGGCACCTCGGCGCAGCTCGACAGCAACCTCAACGCCCCCTCCGCCGTCGTCACCGCCGCCGTCCTGTACGTGTTCCGCACCCTCGTCTCCGACGACATCCCGCTCAACGACGGCTGCCTGCGCCCGCTGCGGATCGTCGTGCCGCCCGGTTCGATGCTCGCCCCGCAGTACCCCGCCGCCGTCGCCGCGGGCAACGTCGAGACCTCGCAGGCCATCGTCGGCGCGCTCTACGCCGCGCTCGGCGTGCAGGCGGAGGGGTCCGGAACGATGAACAACCTCAGCTTCGGCAACGCGGAGCACCAGTACTACGAGACCATCGCCTCGGGCTCCGGCGCCGGCCCGGGCTACGACGGCGCGGACGCCGTCCAGACCCACATGACCAACTCCCGCCTCACCGACCCCGAGGTCCTGGAGTGGCGTCTGCCGGTCCTCGTCGAGGAGTTCGCCGTCCGCCCGGACAGCGGCGGCACCGGGCGCCACCACGGCGGCAACGGCGTCCTGCGGCGGCTGCGCTTCCGCGAGCCGATGACCGTCAGCCTGCTCACCGGCCACCGCCGCGTCCCCCCGTACGGCCTGGCCGGCGGCTCCCCGGGCGCGTGCGGCGCCAACCGCGTCCTGCGCGCCGACGGCACCGCCGAGGACCTGCCCGGGTGCGGCAGCGCCGAGGTCGCGGCCGGCGACGCCCTGGAGATCCGCACGCCGGGCGGGGGCGGCTACGGAGAGAGCCGGTGACCTGACTCGGACGGTCGACCGGGTCGTGCCCGGTCACCGCCCGGGCAACGGGACCTCAACCACGGGTGGTGAGGCTGTCGTTGAAGAACGGCACGGCCTCCTGGAGGCACGCTCGACGCACCCGGGAGGCTCGGTCAGTACGGCAGTGGGCGCCCCGAGGGGGTGCGCAGGTCCAACGGCGGCTGCGGGCGCCGCGGCCCCGAAGGACGTTTGACCACCCTGATCGCGGCCATCTCCCTCACCTCCTCGATCACGGGACTTGACAGGACGTCTTCCCGCACGGCGCCGTTCTACTCCCCTGTCCGGCCGCCGCTTCCCGGCAGCGCCCGGAGGCCGCGCCGCCAGGTCAGGGCCCGAGGTCCCACGACACCGGTGCGTCGTCGGCCACTTGACGCGCCGGAGGAGAGCGCCGGCCCTTCGGCCCGTCAGGGAAGGTGGGCGTTGAACACGGGATTCAGCTCACTTCCGCCCCGGTGACCACCGGTCAGCTTTCCGTTCCCGGACCGGGGGTTCGGACGAACAGCGCCGTCCGGTCGTCCGCCGCCGTACGACCGCGCCTTCGCCCCCGGGTCCACCCGCACCCGCACCGGCTGCCGCTCGGCCTGGTCCGCGCCGTCCGCTCCCCACCCTGCTCGCTCGGCACGGCCGGAACGCCCACCGGCTGGCACACGCCCTCGGCACCGGGGAACACACGGCCGCCGAGATCGCCGCGCACGCCCGGAGGCAGCCATGTGCCGTGTCCTCCGCTTCATCGACCTCGGCTGGGAGGACGACGGCCTGGTCGGTGGCCTGGAGCCGCTCATGAAGCGGGCGGTGGCGGCCGCGGAGCAGGAGACTTGATCCCGGGCGATCCCGGCCCCGACGGCCGGGAGCACGGCGGACGGACAGGAGGCGGCGATGACCACGACGGAACCCCTACCGACGGAGACCTGGGCCTGGATGGTGGACCGTCCCGGGCCGGTCGACGGGCCACGACCGGGCCCGCTGGTGTGGGAGCGGCGGTCCCTGGAGGCTCCCGGGCCCCGGGAGATCCTGGTCGAGGTGGAGGCCTGCGGAGTGTGCCGCACCGACCTGCACCTCGCGGAGGGCGACCTCTCCCCCAGGGTGGCGAGGCGCACGCCCGGACACGAGGTGGTCGGGCACGTCCTGGCCGTCGGTGCCGAGGTCGAGGAGTTCACCGTCGGGGACCGGGCCGGGACTGCCTGGCTGGCCCGGACCTGCGGCAGCTGCGGGTACTGCCGCAGCGGGCGGGAGAACCTCTGCCCCGAGTCGCGCTACACCGGCTGGGACCGGCACGGCGGCTACGCCGGCCACCTGACCGCGGACGCCCGCTTCGCCTACCGGCTGCCCGAAGGACCGCCCGCCGAGGAACTGGCCCCACTGCTGTGCGCCGGGATCATCGGCTACCGCGCCCTCGAACGCGCCGAACTGCCGACGGGCGGGCTGCTGGGCATCTACGGCTTCGGCGCCTCCGCGCACCTGACCGCCCAGCTCGCCCTCGCCCGAGGGGCGAGAGTGGCCGTGTTCACCCGGGCAGCGGCGGCCCGGCGGCTGGCGCTGGACCTGGGTGCCGCCTTCGCCGGCGATTCGTACGACCCGCCGCCGGAACCGCTGGACGCCGCCATCCTCTTCGCCCCGGTCGGCGAACTGGTGCCGGTGGCCCTCGCGGCCCTCGACCGCGGCGGCACGCTCGCCGTGGCCGGCATCCACCTCACCGACATCCCGGCGCTGAACTACCAGCGGCACCTCTTCCAGGAGCGCACGCTGCGCAGCGTCACCGCCAACACGCGGGCCGACGGGCGCGCCTACCTCGCGGAGGCCGCCCGCACCCGCCCGTCGGTCCACGTCAGCCGCTACCCCCTGCGCCGGGCGGACGCGGCGCTCGCGGACCTCGCCGCGGACCGGGTGACGGGCGTCGCGGTGCTCGTCCCGGAGTAGTGCGCCGCCCCACCAGGGCGGTCCCGCCGACGGGGCCCGGTGGTGGGCCGAACGGCCCTTCCACCCCGCCCGTGGCAGCGGTCCGCCGGAAAGACAGGCCCGCTCCACCGCTCCGGGCCCTGACGGGCGGAGGCACCGTCCGTGCCGACCGACGAATCCCGCACCGGCACCCAGCAGCTGCCGCACACCGCCTGCGGGCGGACCGCCTCGGTGTCCATCCAGGTCACCTCCCCCGGTCTGCCGCCCGTGCGGTCACCCGGCCTGCTCACGGTCGTCCGCCATACGGTGAGGAACACGCTCGACCGGCCGCCGACCCGGGCGCGCGGTGGTTCACGGCCCGTCTCGGCCCGGCGTCGGGCCTCGCGCCCTGGGCGCGGCGCCCCGAGGCCGACCCGGCCGGGAGCGCCGGCGGCGGGAGAACAGCACCAGCAGGAACCCGCCGAGGTACAACACGAGGACGGCCCTGGCGGGCTGCCCGGCCGGGGCGAAGCCGTTGACGGCCAGTCGGGCCAGAGCGGGCAGAACCGCGGCCAGACCACAGACCAGCAGAGCGGCCGACATGCGCCCGCCGCCTCCCGGGCCGGCGGCAAGGCGGCGCAACGGCCGCTGCGCCCGTTGCACGGCCGGGACCAGTGGGACGAGCAGCAGGGCCAGGAGGGCGAGCCAGAGCGGGCGCAGCAGCCACCACTGCTGGGAACCGACAGCGGGCTGGGGCGCGATCCCGGGCGGGTAGAACGCGATCGCGACGA
The DNA here is from genome assembly GCF_020103755.1 of Streptomyces sp. LS1784. Lineage (GTDB taxonomy): Bacteria > Actinomycetota > Actinomycetes > Streptomycetales > Streptomycetaceae > Kitasatospora. The sequence continues at coordinate 12,900 of NZ_JAHSQD010000056.1, read as the reverse complement.
TCACCACCGGAACGGGATGCCACAGGTAGACCGTCATCACCGCCCGGTTGAGGCGGGCGAGCCGGTCCTGCCGCTCCGCTGTGGCGAGCAGACGCCGCCCGGCCGGTTCCGCCGCCAGGAGGAGGCCGCACTGGGTCGCGGCGAAGGCGAGCAGGGCGATGGACGGCGGCGTGGTGTTGCCGGCGCGGCTGCCGGTACCGACCATGTCCACCGGGAACGGTCCCCAGGCCAGCAGGCCTGTGAGGAGGACCGCACCGGCCGCAGCCAACACGACCGGACGTCGGCCGCCGGTGAGTCGACCGTCGTGCCAGGCGAATCCCCACTGGTGCATGGAGCCCCACACCAGCAGGTAGTTGGCGAAGCCGACCACCGGCAGTCCCGGGCCCAGGACCGCCAGATCCACGGCCGCGGCGACGATCGCCATCACGAGGGGCACCCGCAGGCCCCACCGGTGATGCGCGGCGAGGAGCACGGGAGTGAGGGCGATCAACAGCAGGTAGACCGGCAGGAACCACAGGTGCAGGGCGATGTACCAGCCGGTCTGCGCGAGTTCGCCCGTGCCCGCGCCGCTTGCCCGGGCCACGGTGACACCGAGGAAGGCCGCGGCCACGTACACCGTGGTGGGCCAGAGCAGCCGCAGGCCACGTCGGCGTACCCAGCTCGCCCAGTCCCCTTGACGTCGGCGGTGCTCGGTCCAGGAGGCCGCGTTGGCGAAGCCGCCGACCAGGAAGACGGTCGGCATCACCTGGAAGAGCAGTGTGAGCCAGCGCCCCCAGGCCACGTACTGCAGCGCGTCCTGACCCGCGAGCTGCCCGTTCCGGTAGGTGAGGTTCGTCAGCAGCCAGTGGCCCAGAACGACCGTGCCGATCGCCCCCACGCGCAGGAGGTCCGCGTAGCGGTTGCGTTCCACGGTTCGACTCCCGGCTGTTGTTCGGGCTCCTCCGCGTGGGACCGGGTCCTGGGAGCGGACGAAGCCGTCATCCCGTGTCTCGGTGGCCCTTCCGGGCCGCGTCGGCAGTCGTCGCTGCGGTCTCTGGGTCGGTGGTTTCGGCAGGCGGGCCGCTCCCGGCGAGGCTGGTGACGGCGGTGTCACAGACCGGGCAGGCGTGCCGGTGCCAGCGCGGCGGGCACCAGGGGTCACCCTGTGCGGCAGGGTGCGGAGAGTCGGGTTGCATGTCGCGGGTCGACAGCCCGCAGAGGGTGAGCTGTGCCGGGGTGGGCGTGCCGGCGGCGGCGTGGACCCGGACGACGGGTGCCTTCAGCGTGGCGGGCTGTTTGTCGGCTGTGAGGATCCGTATGTTCATCGGTCCGTCCAGCTCCAGCAGTGCGATGAGATCCATACTCCCACCGTGGCCTGCCCGGGCACCGGGTGCATCCGGTCGTCGGCGCGCGGGTGTACTCGACAGGTACGAGCCCGACCGCACCGAAGCCGCCGAGCGCGCCGGCCGTGCCGCTCCTGCGGGCTCAGGTGCAGTGGGGCAGGCCACCGAATTCCCGGGGACGGGCCTTGCGAATCTCCGGGTGCGGCCACCGCGGAGGGTGCGGCTCGCTCCTGGCGGACACGGGAGGGCGCCACGCACAGTGGTCCGTGCGGGGCGCCCTCACGCGTGCAGGAGGTCAGGCGGGGCGGATGTGCTCCGCCTGCGGGCCCTTCTGGCCCTGCACGACGTCGAAGGTCACCTTCTGGCCCTCCTGGAGTTCACGGAATCCCTGGGCGTCGATGTTCGAGTAGTGAGCGAACACGTCGGGGCCGCCGCCGTCCTGCTCGATGAAACCGAAGCCCTTCTCGGCGTTGAACCACTTCACGGTGCCGGTTGCCATGTGCTTCTCCTTCGTGGGGACTGATCGGGTCCCACGGGTGCGGGCCCGGAGGTGATCGCCTTGGTCCGGAGAGGCATTGACCAGCAAAAACGCCCACGGCATGTAACCGCGGGCGAGAACTTCGGAACCACGACTGCTTGATCAGAACGTTACACCGCCGGAGATCCGGCGGCCAGGGAACCGAGCCGGACACGACAGCGTCATGGCTGTCGCGCCCACGGGCGCTCGGGTCGACGCCGAGCCGTCGGCGGCGGACAGGAGCGGGATACCCGCACCGAACAGATGCGGGAGTCCCGGCACTGGCAGACCCTTGGAGGAGAACCGACTCCGGAGGAGAGCGATGACCGGTGCCAGTGCCTCACGGGAACCGAGCGCCATGGTGCACATGTCGATCTCCGGTGCGCCATCCGTGGCGAACGTGGTCGCCGATACGGTGGGGCAGTCGTTCAGGCTGATCGCTGTCCCCGGTCCCGGCACCGCGAGGGACTACGTCTCACTCGCCGACCAGGTGGTCCACACCCGCTGGCAGGTGGACACGTCGGCGCCGGTCACGGAGGCCCCCGCACAACCGGTCGCCCGTGCAGACGTTGGTGCCGACTCGGTGAAGGTGGAGCTCGACGGCAGAGCCGATGCCGTGGCCAAGGTCTCGACGCTGATCCGCGCCCGCTTCCGCGCCGGCCCCCCGACGGGATTCTCTCAGGCGTTCGAAGTGTGGCCGTCGAGCCCGCCGGACGCCCCGGGCCGGCCATGACCGAGGCGGCATCCGTGGCCGCATTCATCCGGTTCTGACGGGGCCCAGTGGTGGGCCGAACGGCCCTGCCGTCCCGCTCCCGGCAGCGGTCTGCTGGATACGGAGGCCCGTTCCCCACCCCGGGCGCCGACCGCACCCGGAAACGACCCCATCTCCTCCTCTGGAGGCCATCATGGCCAGTGACCTGCGCAGAAGATTCCCGTTCGGCGGCCGGTGGCCCTCGCTGCCGGACCTCTTCGAGGACTTCCCCGCCGACCTCCGCCTGCCACGCGGCACCCACATGATCCGCATCGAGGAGTCGGTGGCCGACGGCATCTACCAGCTGAAGGCCGAACTCCCCGGCGTCGACCCCGACAAGGACATCTCGATCAGCGTCGACGACGGCATGCTGACGGTCCAGGCCGAACGCGCCGAGGAGAAGAAGGACGAGCAGCACTCGGAGTTCCGCTACGGCTCGTTCAGCCGCAGCGTCCGGCTCCCCGCCGGCGTCCGCGACGAGGACGTCACCGCGTCGTACGACCGAGGCGTCCTGACCGTCCGGGCACCGATCGGCGAGGTCGCGAAACCCGCCCGCAAGATCGAGATAACCCGGGGTAGTTGATCCCCACGTCCGGGCCCCGGACACCGCTCCGGGCCCGGCAGACCCTGGAGCCGGAGATGACCACGAAGACCCCGACACCGATGCGCACCAAGCGCTGGACCCTGCGCCTCGACCTCTTCGAGGAGGGCGACGCCACCAAGGTCCACGCCGTCCTCGACACCGGTGACAACACCCTGGAGAGCCGTACCACCGCCCACCGCAACCCCCACGACCCGCCCGTGCCCGAGATCGGCGACGAGTACGCCGCTGCCCGGGCCCTGATCGACCTCGGCCACCGGCTCCTGCGGGCCGGCCGCGTCGACGCGGCGGCGAACGAGGCGTCTCCGCCGGGCGCGGGGTGAAGATCCACGCGGCCGGGGACGCCTCGACGAGGATGGCCCTGGACGCGGTCGCGGTCATGCGCCGACGACACGGATCGCGGCCGGTCTTCCTTGGGAAAGTCCCCATGATGCCGGCCGTCCCGACGCCCGGGTACCGGCTGAGTCCGCGCCTGCATCGCCGGCTCCGGAGAGGCCTGCGACGCACGGCGGCTGCTGCTCAGACCGTGAACCAGCGCTCGACGGCCGCCCGCAAGGCGGCCAGCTCGGCCGGGTCGGGGCGGGGTGAGCCGCAGGCCCAGGCCACGTAGCCGTCGGGGCGGATCAGCAGACCGGTGAGGCCGGCCGGGCCGCCCTGCGCGACGACGGGGTCGACGGCATCCTGATCCTCCGCCAGCACTGCCGTCGGCGACTGATCCTCGGTCAGATCGATCAGCAACGGCCGGGCGCTCCTGGCGAGTTCGGCGATCCGGACTTCACCCGTCCCGGTGATCAGCTCCAACTCCGGTGCGAAGTAGCCAACTGCGGGATGGGCATCGGTGATGCCCATGTCGTAGCGCACGTCGGTGCCCGCGGTGAGGTCGGCGAGGTGCTGGACGACCTCCTTGCGAGTGAGCAGTTCCGTGAAGAGCTCGCGCAGGGCGGTGGTGTCGCTCCCCGGTGCGGTGAGCGCGGACTGTGCCTCGGCGTTGAGCACCATGCGGCGGGCGGCCTGGCGGCGCTCGGTGTCGTAGGTGTCGAGCAGGCCGGGCGGGGCGGTGTCGCGCAGCGCGGCGGCGAGCTTCCAGCCGAGGTTGGCTGCGTCCTGAAGCCCGAGGTTCAATCCGGGGCCGCCGCCGGAGGTGTAGACGTGGGCGGCGTCGCCGACCAGGAAGACCCGGCGGTCGCGGAACCGGTCGGCGACCCGGGTGTTGCCGCCGGTCAGCCGCCGCAGCACATGCGGGCCCGTCCCGTCCGGCAGGCCGAGCGGCAGGTCGACGCCGAGGACCCGGCGGATGCTCGACTCCATCTCGGACAGGGTCATCGGCTCGTCGGTCGCGGGCTGGTCCCATTCGGTGGTGCTGACCAGCGGTGGCCGGCCGGGGAACGGCGCGTAGGAGAAGCCGCCCTGGTCGGTGCGGTGGGGCAGGAAGGGCAGGACCGGCCCGTGACCGGGAATGGTCAGGGCGCCGTTGACCGGGTCGACCCAGTCGGCCGGGACGGCGGCGTGGGCGGTACGGTTGGTGCGGCGGTCGTAGCTGACACCGGGGAAGGCGATCCCGGAGAGCTTGCGGATCGCGCTGCGCGCGCCGTCCGCGCCGACCACGTAGCGGGCGCGCAGTTGCTGGTCGCCGTCGGGGCCGGTGACGTCGAGGGTGACGGCGTCCTCGTCCTGGGCGACGGCGCTGACCCGGTGTCCGCGGCGCAGGTCGACACCGAGTGCGTGGGCGCGCTCTTCCAGGACCTCGACAATGCGGTGCTGCGGAGCGGCCAGGCCGAAGACCGGACTGGCGTCCAGCAGGCCGAGGTCGAGGCCCATGGCGGCGAACATGAAGTACGCGGAGTTCGGCTGCGGAGGCTCCGGACTGCCGCTGAGCGGCTCGTGCAGGCCGCGGTGGTCGACCAGGCGCACCACCTGGCCCAGCAGGCCGTTGGCCTTGGGTTCGGTGCTGGGCTGCGGGAGCTGCTCCAGCACGATCGGGTGGATGCCGGCCAGACTCAGTTCGCAGGCCAGCATCAGCCCGTTGGGGCCGCCCCCCACGATGATCACGTCGGCTGTCACGGTCACGTCTCCTTGGTGCGAACGGGAAAGGGTGGCACCGGAAGCGGGTTGGCCGCCGCTCTGCGCTACGGGACGGGCAGGCCGGCGGCGAGCTGCTCGAAGACCTGGGCCAGCACCGCGCCGAGCTGCACGGATCCGTCGGCGCGCAGGCTGTGCTCGACGGCCACTGCGCTACCGGCCGCGACCACGGACGCGACCAGCTTCGGGTAGACGTCGCGTTCGGTGTCGGTCCCGGTGCGCTGCGCGATGGCCCTGGCCAACTCCTGCTGGGCGGCGGCGTTGGCCTTGACGATCTCACCGGCCAGCGCGGGTTCGGCCAGCATCAGCCGCACCCCCTGGCGCCAACGTTCGTTCTGTGAAGCGGAGTTGTCCGGCGGTACGAACTGCCCCAGGACGGCGTGGAGCAGCGAGTCCCACAGCCCTTCGCCGGCTGGGCGGGCGAGCAGGTCGTCGGCGACTCGGAGCATCCGCTCCAGGTGACTGGCGGCGATCGCCTCGGCCTTGCCGGCGAAGTAGTTGCGGAAGGTACGAACCGAGACGTCGGCCTCGGCCGCGATCTGATCGACCGTCACATTGCCCCAGCCATGCAGGACGCAGAGCCGGATCGCCGCCTGACTCAGCGCGACCCGGGTCTCCCGCTTCTTGCGCTCGCGGAGCCCGGGCTGCCCGGCCGTGCGGGCCTCGTCCACAGGTGCCATGCGAGCAGCGTAGGGCAAATCTTGCCGCCACGGCAAGATTTCCAGAATGGCAAGTTTTTCCAGGGTCCTCCTGCCATCAGCCCTTCGGGGGGCGGCGCTTGACAGGTCATCAAGGCGACGAGAGAGTCTTTCTTGCAATGGTTTTCATCTTCGATAGCTGTTGCGGGTGACTGCTGCCCGCCACGGGTCGAAGCCCGACGCACCCCCGAAAGAGGACCCCCATGTCGCTCGACGTCTCCCCCGCCCTCCTCGCCCAGGCCCAGCAGGGCCGCGTCGGCGAGGCCGACTTCCTCGACACCGTCCGCACCTCGCTCCCGTACGCCTACCAGGTCGTCGCCGGACTCAGCACCGAACTCGCAGCCGGTGACGCCGAGTTCACCACCGACAACACCACGCCCAGCGACGAACAGCGCGCCCAGCTGCTGCGCGCGCTCGCCAGCAACGCGATCCGGGGCAGCCTGGAGAGCCACTTCGGGGTGAAGCTCGCCTTCGTCAACTGCCACCGCGTCGGCGCCTTCCGCCCCGGCGCCGAGGACGGCGCGGCGTACCGCGAGTTCACCTCACTGCACAACCAGATCCGCAACCAGAGCCCGGAGCTGCGCAGCTGCTGACGGCCGGCCCGGACACGGTCCGGGCGCGCGGGCTCCCACCCTGCTCGACGGGGTGGGAGCCCGCACATGTGGCCGCCGCATTGCGCCGTATTGCGGGCCGGTGTCCGGATCGCGCGCCGATCTTGTCGGGCAGCGCGGCGGCTGCGTACGTTCGGAACGCACCACCCGACCGGCCCGCCCCGGGCCGCCCCCTCACCCCGCGGAGCCCCTGATGTCACCGGCCCCTCGCCCACTGCGGAAACTCGGCTTCCTGACCATCGGGCTCTTCGACGAGGCGGACCCTCGCCGCGGCCACGAGTCCACCCTCGACCTCATCACCCTCGGCGAGCGGCTCGGCTTCGACAGCGCCTGGCTGCGCCACCGCCACCTCCAGTTCGGCATCTCCTCCCCGGTCGCCGTGCTCGCCGCGGCCACCCAGCGCACCAGCCGAATCCAGCTCGGCACCGCCGTCACTCCGCTCGGCTGGGAGAACCCGCTGCGCCTCGCCGAGGACCTGGCCACCGTGGACGTGCTCTCCGGCGGCCGGCTCAACCCCGGCTTCAGCGTCGGCCCGCCCACCCACTACGAGCACGTGCGCGGCGCGCTCTACCCGGACACCGGCGAGCAGGAGGACTTCGGCCCTGGACGCGCCGAACGGCTGCTCGCCCTGGTCCGCGGCGAGGACGCCTCCGACTTCGCCGGCACCGAGGGCATCGAGGTGTACTCCCGCCGGGTCCAGCCGCACTCCCCCGGCCTGGCCTCCCGGCTCTGGTACGGCGCCGGCAGCCTGCGCTCGGCCCGCTGGGCCGGCGAGCAGGGGCTCAACCTGCTGACCAGCAGTGTGGTGAAGGCGGAGGACGACGAGGGACCGCTCGACTTCGCCACCATCCAGGCCACCCGGATCCGCGCCTTCCGCGAGCGCCACCCCGACGGCCACCAGGCCCGGGTCTCCCAGGGCCTGGTGGTCATTCCCACCGACAGCGCCACCCCCGAGCAGCGCGCCAGGTACCAGGCCTACGCCCACGCCCGCACCCCGCGCACCCTCGCCCCGCAGGGCCCGGCCCGGCTGCTGTTCGCCCCCGACCTGGTCGGGACGTCCGAGGAACTCGTCGAGCGGCTGCACGCCCACGCCGGCTACCGCGAGGTCGACGAGGTCGCCTTCGCCCTGCCGTTCACCTTCGAGCACCAGGACTACGTACAGATCCTCACCGACCTGGCGACCCGCCTCGGACCCGCCCTCGGCTGGGAGCCCGGGCAGGACGGATCGATCGGCAACGCTCCGGGGATCCCGGCAGGTTGAGCCGCAACCGGGTCGGTGCGAGGTGCGTCCCAAGCGAATACGAACGGCCGAGGGGCCGAACAGCTTCCGGGGGACACCGTGATCGGACCACGCGACGCCATGCCCGTACCACCGGCCCTGCCACCGTGTCCGAGCTGCAGGCTCGCCGACCAGGTCCGCAGCGTACCGGCCGTCTACCGGGCCGGAAGGAGCACGGAGACCGTCCGCTCGCTCAGGGACGACCGCGGGCACACCGAGACCCGCGTGGTCATCAGCGACCTCGCCCGGGCGCTGGCCCCCGCCCCCGACCGCCACCCCGAACGCGCTCCGGTCGTGCTGGGCGTCCTCGCCCTCTTCGGGACCGTCGGCGCCTTCTTCGCCGCCGAAGCCCAGAGCGATCAGGATGCGTTCGTCAGGAGCAACTTCCCGACCGGGTCGGCCCTGTCCCACTCCTCCCCCGACACCGGCACCCTCCACACGCTCTCCGGCGTCGGCCTGGCCGTCGCCATCGCCCTGTTCGTGACCGCCGCACTGCTCCGCGTCAACGCCAACCGCGAACTCGCCGGCCGTCCCCAGGCCGAACGCCTCTGGTCCCAGGCCTGGTACTGCGCCCGCTGCGGCACCGCCCACTTCTCACCCGCCGCCGGGCAGGGACCGGCGGCCTTCAGCCTCCGGGAGTTCCGCCGCCGGGTCTGGACCGCCGGCGGCTACGGCCACCTCGCGGACCGCTACTGAATCAGAACTCGCCGGTGTCGAGGTCGAGTTCGAACGGCTCGGGCAGCCGCACCGGCACCCCGAACGGGTGCGGCCCCTCGACCCGGGTGTAACCGAGCGCGCCCGGCTGGGAGAACAGCGTGCAGGCCCGCTCCTGCCGGTCCACCAGGAGGTGGAGCGGCGCACCGAACCGGGCGTAGCGGCGGCGCTTCACGGTCCGGTCGGTGTCGGCGTTCGAGGGGGAGGTGACCTCGACCACGAGGACTGTCTGGTCCGGAAGCAACGCACCGGGATTGTTCACGGCCGGTTTCACCGGCACAAGGGCCAGGTCGGGAGAACACCGGCAAGCTGGTACTGCGCCCGGCATGAAGCTCCCCGGGCGGCCGCCACCCCCGTGCGGCCGCCCGGGGCCCGGGTCCACCGGGTCAGAGCAGGCGCTTGATCTCGCCGCGCGCCCGGTAGAAGCCGCCCGAGGCGGACTCCCGCACCTCGGCGACGAGGTAGCGCGCCCCGGCGACCCGGATGTCCTTGGGGAACTGCACCCGCCGCGACGGGTCGTAGCCCTGCGAGACCACCCGCACCCGCAGCCGGGCGCCGTCCTGGACGCACTCGACCTCGACCTCGCCGCCGGTCCTGGCGGTGGCCACCGCGACCGTCTCCAGTCCGGCGCCGGCCAGCACCGGCTCCCAGCCCGCGCCCTTGACCTCGGCGGTCTTCGGCAGCGTGCCGTCCTCGGCCGCCCGCACCGCCTGCTCGCTCGCGTCCAGGCAGGCCAGCGAGCCGTCGGTGGTCACCAGGTAGAGCCGGCCGTCCCGGTACTGCATGCTGTACGCCGAGCCGCAGCCGGTGGCGAGCTTCCACAGCCGGGTGCCGTCGGCGGCGAAGCAGTACACCGAGGAGTGGTTGTCCCCGGCGAAGACGTACTCGCCGTCCGGGGAGGCCGCGCAGGAGAAGACGGCGGCGTCGCAGCGGTAGGCGGCCACCTCCGCGCCGTCCGACTTGCGCAGCCGGTGCACCCAGCCCCGCGCGGTGCCGGCGAACACCTCGTCGGCCTCCTGCCAGCCGAACAGCACCTCGCCCTTGGTCGGGGTGTGCCACCGCTGGTCGCCGCTGCGGTTGTCGTAGCGGGCGACGCCGCGCGAGTGGCCGTGGTAGACGCCGTCGGCGTCGCAGCGCACCATCCAGCCGGCCCGGCCGTCGGCCTGGCGGCGCCACTGGAACTCGTCCTCGTGGTCCACCGTGGTCAGCCCGCCGCGCTCGTCGGCGACGCCGAGCACGCCGTCGTGGATGTCGAGCCAGAAGATGTCCACGTCCTGGGCGATCTCGTACGCCACCCGCGGGACCTTGCCGCCCAGGTCGTACACCTTGCCGTCGTCGCAGCCGGCGTAGATCCACCAGTCGTCCGCGACGATGCACTTGACGCCGTCCGGCAGGCCGTAGCGGGCGGTCACCTCGCCGTCGTGGGTGAGTGTGTAGACGTCGCCGCGCTCGTTGCCGACCCAGGCGTGCTCCTCGCCGACGAAGATCCCGAAGGCGGGTGAGCCGGAGCGGAAGCGCCACAGCAGCGGCGCCTGGTTGGCGGTCGAGCGGGTGCTGACGATCTGCCGCCTGGTCACCGCCCGGCGCTGGCGCGCGCCCTGGACCGCCGGGGCGTACCCCTTGCGGACCTTCTCGCCGATCTTCTTGGCCGCCGACGCGGCCGCCTTCTCCGGGCTCGGGTACGTCGTCGACTTGCTCTGCCCGGGCTCGCCGATCCGCCCGTACCGCACCGTCACCACCTGGCCGGCGAGCCGCACCTCGTAGAACTTGTGCGCGCTGCCCTCGTCCTCGGACAGTTCGAGGTACGTGACCTGCTCTTCCACGGCGACGGACACGGTGCGGCCCCTTTCGGGCATCGGAGACGAGGGGCCGGCGGACCAGCCCGCCGACACCTCCAAAGCTACGGCCCGTCACTGACAACCGGCTCCGCCGGGGGTGGGGCGGGACGGCCGAGGTCAACGCGGCTCGACGGGCAGGGCGAAGCTCGGCGGGGTCAGCGCAGCTCGGCCAGGAGGGCGCGCAGCCGCTCGTCCTCGCGGATGAGGTCGTACGGGAGCAGGGTGGTGTCCCGCGCGGCGGCGGCGAGTGCGTACAGGGCCTCGCAGCCGCCCGTGACGTCGGCGCCCGTCGGACCGACAACTCCCTCCCGACCCGCGCGTGGTGCCGTTTCGTTCGGCGACGCGGGGGCGAGGCCCGCGGCGGCCTCGGGCCGGCGCGCCTTCCATCCCTCCTCACGGCCCCGGCGAGTCCCGACGAGGGCGAGTGTGACCTCCGGGCTCGGCGGGTCCGCGGCCCGTGCGGGCCAGCCCGGCGTCGCAAACCCTTCCAGGGGCGCCGGTCCGGCCGTGCCGGACACCACCCGCCCACAGGCGCCACCGGGCCGCGTCGTCCCCGGCAACGGCGCACCTCCTGCGTCGCCCCGTCCTGGGTCCAGGCGTCCGCTCAGGCGGCGGGGAAGCAGTGCAGGTCCTGGCAGGACCGGCCAGGAGCGGTACACCCGGATCGGCGGTAGCCCGTAGGCGGCGCACCTCCCCACGGCGGCGGACCAGGTAACGGCGTGCGCAGTTCGTGGGCCGGCGGACGGCGGGCGTGTTCGTCCTCGCGACGGCGTCATCCGGGTTCCCCGGACACCCGGACGGCGCAGTCACGGGCCCGTGACCATCACGTCGGCACCGGGCCGGGTATTCGACGTGCCATGAGCGACACATCCGACGACCGTTACGCGGTCTCCGTCGAGTTCTACGACCTCCTCCAGGCCGACGACGACCGCCGCAGGGCCGAGCGGCGTTTCGGCGAGGCCGGGCGTCACGCCCGTCACGGCATCCTGGACGTCGGCGCGGGCACGGGCATCGTCACCCAGGTTCTCCTCGACGCCTCCACCGTTCCGGTCCACGCCGTCGAACCGGCCACCGCGATGCGGACGGCGCTGCTGACGCGCCTGGCCTCGCTGAGCGCCGACCGGCGCGCCCGCGTCACCGTCCACCCCCGCCCCGTGGAAGCGACGGACCTGGAGGAGGCCGCCGACCTGGCCGTCGCCTCGAACGTCATCGCCTGCCTCGACCCGGACACCCGCCGCGCCACCTGGCGGGCCGTCGCACGGGCTCTGTTGCCGGGCGGGCTGTTGCTGTTCGAGCCGCCGCCCGCCACGCTGCCCGCCGGACGCGAGGCGGTGCGTCGGCTCGGTCCGGTGCGGGTCGGTCCCGACCTCTACAGCGCGCAGGTCACCCGCGAACCCGATCGGGACACGCTGCGGACCGTCTTCACCTATCGCGTCGAACGCGACGGGCACGTGGTCCGCGAGGAGAGAGAGGCGTTCAGCATGTGGCCGGCCGGTGAGCAGCAGCTGCGCGGGGAACTCGAAGCCGCGGGCCTGCGGGTGGTGCGGGCTCCCAGCCGGGACCTCATGGCCGCACGCCGGCCGTCGCGGTGAGCCGGAGCGACGGGTGTGTCCGGCGCCGTCCGGGCCGGGCGCCGGCGATGCGATGTCGCCCGGGTGGGGCAGTGCTCCGGGGTTCCGTCGTGCGTACTGACGGGGAACGGAGGAGCGTGGTGCGGACCCGACCGCTTGCGGGGCCGGTCGACGCCCGGCCTGCCCCGTCCCTGTGAGGTGACCCAGTGGCTGACGTACCGGTGGAGACGTTCATCGCGGTCCGTCCGCGTGCGCAGGTGGCCGCGAGCGCGGACGAACTGCTCCGGCGCCGTGCGGGTACGGTGCCGGTGGAGGAGGCGGGGGCGCTCGCCGTCTACCGCTGGGCGTTGGATCCGGTGGGTCCGGCGCCGGTGACGGGCCGGGTGCTGGACGGCCCGCCGGCCGATCTCGACCTCGCGGTGGAGGAACGCGCGGCGATCGAGGTCTCGCGCGACCGTACCCGGCCGGGGGCCGAACGGGAGCGTGCGGTGGGTGCGGCCCGCGCGTTGGCATGGATCCTCGGCTTCGCACCGACAAGCCGCTGAGGGTGGCCGCGACCAGCCGTCCCGACGGCACCGCGTCCGGCTATGTCCTGTGGCTGCGCAGCCCGTCGGGAGCCTTCAGTGTGTTGCCCGTCGCGGCCACCGGCCGCCTCGGCCCCGCCGGGCACCCCCTCTACACCGGCTGCGACGGGCAGCTCCTGGTGGAGATCACCGCCGAGGGGCGGCACCGCGCCCTCGCCCGGCCCGCCGACGCCCGCATCCTGACCGCCGCACCGTGCTCGTGAATCTCCGGCGCCGTGCGCTGCGGCCCGTGGCGGGGCGGTCTCGGCGCAGGAGGGTGGCGAGCAGCTCGGCGATGGCGGGGCCGGCGTCGGCGGGGCGGCGGAGCTGTTCCCCTCGGGCGGCTCGGGGGCGCT
>NZ_JAHSQD010000559.1 GCF_020103755.1 Streptomyces sp. LS1784 | reverse complement strand
CGTCCCGGCCGGTCCCGCAGGAGCCGCAGTAGGCGTCCTCCGGCTCCATCGGCTCCGAACAGCTCGGGCACTCGGTCTGCTGCGGCATCTGCTACACCCACGTCCTGGGACGGGCACGGTTGGCCCGTTCCACCATCTCGATCCTGGTCTCCGCCCGGTCGGCCAACCGGGCGAGTACCCGGTAGGACTGTTCCAGGGCGAAGCGCAGTTCCCGCTCCTGTGCGGGACGTCCCAGTACCACCAGATCGGTGGCCCGCCGGCCGGCGGCCGCCTCGGCGCCGACCCAGCCGAGGGCCGCGTCGAGCACCTCGACGGCGAGCTCCTCGCGGCGGCGGTCGTCCAGCCGCAGCGCGGTCAGCTGCGCGGAGCTCGCGCCGAGGTCGGCGGCCAGGTCGTCGGTGGGCCGGCGCTCGCGCAGCCGGGCCCGGACGGCGGCGATCCGGGCGGCGGTGTACTGGCTGGAGGTGGCCGGGACGGTCTCCAGGACGCGGACCGCGCCGGTCCGGTCCTCCTCGGCCAGCCGGACCCGGGCCAGCCCGAAGGCGGCGCTCAGGTAGGCGTGGTCGGTGGCCCACACCAGCCGGTAGAACTCGGCCGCGTCGCCGCCGTCGCCGAGCAGTTCGGCGCAGATGGCGAGGGCCAGCTTGGGGGCGGCCTCGCCGGGGAAGGCGTCGTAGACCGCGTCGAAGGCTTCCGCGGCGGCCCGCAGGCCGGACGTGACTCGCCCGCTCGCCTCCGGGCGCTCCTGGCCCGGCGCCGACGGCTGTCGCTCCGGCGCTCCTCCGCCGCTCCCTCGTTCGCCCTCCTCGCCCGCCCCCGGGCAGGAGGGGCCCACGCTTCCGGCGCCGGCGGGCCCTTCGGCTCGGGCCGCGCCGACCAGCGCGGTCAGGCCGCGGTACCAGACCACCCGCCAGTCGTCCGGCTGGTCCTGCTCCAGCCCGGCGAGGCGGCTCGCGGCGTCCCCGTGGCGGCCGAGTTCGAGCAGGGCGCGCAGCTCGCGCAGCCGGCTCTCGACCGAGACGGCGGGCGCGGCGGCCAGTGCGGCGAGCGTCTCCTCGGGGTCGGGGGTGACCAGGACGGCCAGGAAGCCGGCGTTGGGGTCGCCGGGGTCGACCCGCGGGACGGGCAGCGCGAGAGCGGCGGCGGCCGCGTCCAGGGGGGCCACCCGGAGCTGCCCGGCCTGCTCGGTGGGCAGCACCAACTCGGTGTCCACGACGCGCAGTTCGGGGCCGAACAGGGTGGACGGCGCGGGTCGGGGCCGGTCGTCCTGGAGGGCGAGGACCTCCCGCAGCACGCCGGTGAGCTGGTCGGCCATCTCCTCGGCGGAGGCGAAGCGGCGGGCCGGGTCCGGGTCGGTGGCGCGGACCAGGAAGCGGTAGTACGACTCGTACCTGGCGAAGGCCTCGACCTGCTCGGGGCCGGGCAGCGAGTGTCGGTAGGTGCCGCTGTAGCCCTGGAAGTCGAAGGTGAGCACCGCGAGGGTGCGGGCCACGGTGTACAGGTCGGAGGCGACGGATGGGCCGTCGGTGGCGATCTCCGGGGCCTGGTAGCCGATGGTGCCGTAGATCGGGCCGTCGTCGTCGAACCGGCGGACCGCGCCCATGTCTATGACCTTGAGCGCGTCGCCGCTCTGTATCACGTTGTCGATCTTGAAGTCGCAGTACACCAGGCCCCGGCCGTGCAGGTAGCCCAGGGCCGGCAGCGCCTCCAGCGCGTACGCGATCGCCTGCTCGACCGGCAGCGGCTCGCGCCGGCCGTCCGGGGTGCGGCGCTCGTTGGCGATGTCCTTGAGCGACTTCCCGCCGACGTACTCCATCACGATGTAGCCGTCGGTGGCGCCGGTGCGCAGGTCCGGGTGCTCGGCGAAGTTGATGATCCGGACGATGTTCGGGTGGTCCACCTCGGCCAGGAAGCGCCGCTCGGCGACGGCCGCCGCGAGCGCGTCCTCGTCCCCGGTGTCCAGCAGGCCCTTGAGCACCACCCACTTGTCGTTGACCCGCCGGTCCACCGCCAGGTAGATCCAGCCGAGCCCGCCGTGTGCCAGGCAGCCCACCACCTCGTACTGCCCGCCGACCAGGTCGCCGCGGCGCAGCTTGGGCGTGAACGAGTACGGCGTGCCGCACTTGGTGCAGAAGCCGTCCGGGCGGCCCGGGCGGCCGTTCTTCTCCCGGCCCACCGGGGTCTCGCACTTGGAGCAGAAGCGCTTGTGCTCGGGCACCTCGGGGTCGGCCAGCACAGCCCGGGCCGGGTCGGCCGCCGCGACGGTCGGCACGGTGACCAGACCGGCGCCCAGCCGGCTGCGGGTGCCCGCGGTGACGCCGCCCCGGGTGGAGCGGACCGAGAGCGAGCGGCTGCTGCCGGTGCGGGTGGAGCGGTGCGAGCGGGAGCGGCCGGACATCGAACGGGCCGAGCCGGTGCGGGCCGACAGCGAGCGGGCCGAGCCGCTGCGGCCGGAGCCGTCCTGGCCGGAGCCGTTGTGGCCGGAGCCGGGGGAGACCCGGGCGGAGGGGACGTAGGGCTGGGTGACGCCGGTGTCGCCGGTGGGCGGGGTCAGCCCGCACTCGTCGCAGTAGCCGTCCGGGTCGATGGTGCCGGAACAGTCGCGCGGGCAGGGCGAGCCGGGGCCGGCCGCCGTGACCGAGGGGGCGGACGCCCCGGAGGCCCCGGGCGTCGCGGTGGCCCTGCCCGCCGGGGCCAGCCCGCACTCGTCGCAGTAGCCGTCGGCGTCGATCCTGCCGCTGCCGGAGCACTCCGGCCGTTCGCACGTCTCGCCCATCACCCTCAGCCCCCCTGGACCTGTCCGTCGACCGGCGGCCGGCCGACCCCCTCCTGATCCTGCCCGGCCTCGGCCTCGGTGTGGGCCGGCCGCAGCGACTGCTGGAACCGGGCCACCGCGGCGGCCGCCGCCCGCAGGTCGCAGGGCGCGCTCCACAGCAGCCAGCGCGCCTTCTCGTACCGCTCGATCACTTCCGGGTCCTCGGAGACCCGCAGCCGGGCCGCCATCGCCTTGTAGGCGTCCAGCCGGCCGCGCAGTTCGGCCCGGACGGCCAGCGGCTGGGTCACCTCGGTGAGCGACTGCCGGGCCCGGCCCAGCTCCTTGGCGGCGGCGTCCTCCAGCGCGTCCAGCAGCGGCGCCAGCCGGCCCCACTGCCCGGCCTGGCGCAGGTCCAGCGCCGCGACGATCCGCTCGCGCAGCGCCGAGGCCGGTCCGGGCACCGCCGGGACGTCGCTGGACGCTATCTTCGCCAGCACCTCGCCGCGCGCCCTCCGGGCCTCGGCCAGGGTGGCGTCGGCCCGCTGGAGCAGGTCGCCGACGCCCTGGAGGCGTTCCTCGGCCTCGTCACGCAGCCGCAGCAGGTCCTCCAGCTCCAGCCGGACGCCGTCCAGCGCCCGCCCGGCCCGGTCGAACCGCTCGGTGTCCACCACCCCGGCCGGGCCGGCGAAGGCCGAGCCCTCCGGGACCGTGCCGCGCTGGGCGGGCACCCGGGCCGGGCGCCACAGCGCCAGCGGGTCCCCGTGCACCTCGGCGCGCAGCTCGGTGAGGTCCTTCTCGATCCCGGTCAGGTCGTCGCCCAGCGGGTGGTTGCCGGTGCGCACGCCGAGCGAGGCGGCCAGGGTGCGCACCCGCCGGAGCTCGGCCAGCAGCAGGTCGATCCGGGCCGGCAGGGCCGACCAGACCGCGTCGGCGGCGCTGACCACCTCCAGCACGGTGGCGTACCAGGAGTTCATCCGGGCCATCAGGGCGTCCAGGCTGATCCGCTCGACCAGCTTGGCGGGCGCGCCGAGCAGCTGCGGGCCGTCCGGCACCGCGCCGCCCGGGACGGTCACTGCGTCGCCGGTCAGCAGTTCGCTCAGCTCGGCGAGTTCGGGCGCGCCGGGCTTGGCCTTGCGGGCCCGGACGGCACGCGCCGAGGCCAGCGCCTCGGAGTAGCGGTCGAACAGCGCCCAGAGCAGCGGCAGGCCCCGGCCGGCGACGGACCAGCGCTCCAGGGTGCGCCCGGACAGCTCGGCGCCGTCCAGCAGCCGCAGGCCAGGGTGGTCCTGGAGGGCGAGCAGCGCCGACTCGACCGCGTCCCGCTCCGCGCCGAGGCGGGCGAGCGCGCGGTCCACCTCCTCCCGGCTCAGTACCGGGCCAGCCGATGCCGCCACCGCGGTGTCCTTCCTTCCTCGCGTGCGATCCCGACGTGCCTGACGTGCGGTCCCACGACAACCCCCGTGTCCACCACCGGTCTCCCCGTGGTGATCGTCCCGAACCCTAACCGGTGGCCGTTCGGGCCGAGCGGGCGCGGGGCGTCAAGGCGCCGTCAACGCACCGCTGACGGCCCGTGCGCTACCCCTCCCGCGCCGTCCTCCCCGTCACCCCCCGGACCGGCTCAGTGCGTGCCCGGCCAGTAGCGGTCGGCCTCGTTGAGCATGTACGGCTTGAGCCAGTGGTCGTACGAACGGGCCCAGTCGCCGCGCGCGTAGTAGTCGGCGAGCACCTGGTTGACGCGGGCGGTCAGGTCGGTGCTGTCCTTCAGCATGGCGACGCCGACCACCTCCGGCTGGGCCTCGCCGTCCACGATCCGCACGGTCTGGTCCTGCGCGGCCTGACCGGCCGCCAGGCCGTTGTCGGTCATGGTGGCGTCGACCTTGCCGAGCTGCATCAGGACCAGGCAGTCCAGCTGGTTCTCCACCGTGACGACCTGCCGGGCGGTCCTCATCTCCTTGACCACGTTCAGCGCGGTGGAGCCGTCGGCGGCGCAGACCGCCCTGTCCTTGATCGCGTCGTCGACGTTCTTCGCCGGCGACGACTTCGGCACCAGGACGCGCTGGCTGATGTTGAAGTACGGCTTGGAGAAGGCGACGTCCTCCATCCGCTTGCAGTTGATCGTCATGGTGCGGACGATCAGGTCGACCCGGCCCTTCTTGATGGCGTCGATCCGGTCGGCCGTGGCCACCGGCTTGAGCACCACCTTCTCCGGGTCGCCGATGACGGCCGCGCCGATCGCCCGGGCGAGGTCGATGTCGAAGCCCTCGATCTGGCCGGTGTTCGGGTTGCGGGCGCCCCAGCGGTAGCTGTTCTGGTCCACCCCGATCACCAGGCTGCGCTTGGTCTTGATGGCCTTCACGGCGGGGCCGTCCTCGGTGCTCGGCGGCACGCTCCTGTACACGTCGCAGCCGTCGGCCTGCTCCTGCTGCTCCTGCTGTAGGGCCAGGGGCACGGCGGTCGTGGCCGCCGGTGCGGCGCCGACCGGCCCGCCCCCGGCGAG
>NZ_JAHSQD010000558.1 GCF_020103755.1 Streptomyces sp. LS1784 | reverse complement strand
CCGCCGCGCCCCCGCAGCCCGGCCTCGCGCCGGACGCCACCCTGCTCGACTATCCCGACCTCGTCCTGGCAGGCCCCGAGGGGCCCGCCGCCCGGCGTGGGACCCTGCACCCCCGCCGCGAGCGGATCGAGCGCGAGGAGCCGTCCGGGGCACTGCCCGGCGGCAGCGGCGCAGTGCGGCTCCGCAACCTCACCCTGCCCCGGCACGCCGTCCCGCCCCGCGAGTCGGCCGGTTCCTTCGACCACCGCTTCGACGCCGCCGCCCCCGCCGACATCCCGTCCGACGGCACCTGGCACGCCGTCACCGTCGGCGAGATCCCGCTCGCCGTCCGCCCCGAGTACGTCACCGTCCCCGCCGTCGAGGAGAAGGTGTACGCGACCCTGGTGCTCGCCAACCGCACCGACCAGGCCGTCCTGGCCGGCCCGGTCGAGGTCACCGTGGACGACGAGTTCCTGCTCACCGCCGCGCTGCCCACCCTGGCGCCCGGCGGCACCCGCCGGCTGGGCGTCGGCGTCGCCGAAAGCATCGAGGTGGCGCGCCGCACCGAGCTGCACGAGTCCACCACCGGCATGCTGAAGGGCAACAGCACCGTCCTCGACCACCGGGTGCACGTCCAGCTGGCGAACCGGCTCGGACGCGCCGTCACGGTGGAGGTCCGCGAGCGGGTGCCGGTCACCTCCGACGCCGAGATCCGGATCGAGGAGCGGGCCGACTGGCACGCCCCGACCGTCTCCACCCCGGACTGCCCGCCCAGCACCCGGCTCTGGCGGGTCGACCTGCCGCCAGGCGGACGCACCGAGCTGGAGGGCGGCTACGTGATCAAGATCCCGGCCGGAAAGGCCATCGTCGGCGGAAACCGGAGGAACTGAGCGATGACCGTCGAGACCCTTCCCCTCCCCGTCACCGCCGTGACCTGCCTGGAGGACCGCAGCCAGGTCGAGCGCACCACGACGGTCGGGCTCACCGCGGGCGTGCAGCGGCTGCGCCTCGGCCCGCTCACCGCCCTCGCCGTCGACCGCACCCTGCGCGCCGAGTCCGCCACCGGCGGCATCCGCGTGCTGGACGCCCGGCTGGTGCGCAGCTGGGCCCCGCGCGCCCCACTGCCGCCCGGACCGGAGGACTCCGAGCTGCGACACCGGCTGCACCGGCTGGACGCCGAGACCCGGCTCGCCGACCAGACCCGGGCCCGGTTGGAGGCCCGGCTGGCCCTGCTCGCCCAGCTCTCCGCCGACCTGCTGCGCGAGATCGGCGAGGGCGCCGGCCTCGGCGAGCTCGAACCCACCCGCTGGGCCCGGGAGCTCGGCCGGGTGGACGCCGAGCGCGAGCGCTACGGCGAGGAGCTGCGCGCCACCCACTCCCGGCTGCGCCGCCTGGAGCAGGAACGCTCGCAGGCCCTGATCGCCCTGGACCAGGCCGAGGAGGACCCGGCCGAGCTGACCGCCCACCTGGAGCTCACCGTCGAGGCGGCGCGGCCCGGCCCCGCCGAGCTGACCGTCTCCCACCTGGTGCCCTGCGCACTGTGGCGCCCCTCCTACCGGGCGACCCTGGACGGCACCGACCTGTGCCTGGAGTCGGAGGCGGTGGTCTGGCAGCGCACCGGCGAGGACTGGACGAACGCCCGGCTCACCTTCTCCACCGCCCGCTCCGCCCTCGCCACCGCCCCGCCCGCGGTCGCCGAGGACGTCCTGGTGCTGCGCGAGCGCACCGACGAGGAACGCCGCACGGTCGAGGTCGAGCTGCGCGAGGAGGCGGTCGCCGCCGTGGGCCCGGCCTCACGGGTGCCGGGCGTGGACGACGGCGGCGAGGTCCGGGTGCTGCCCGCCCCCGCCCCCGCGACCGTGCCCTCCGACGGCCGCGCGCACCGGGTGCCGCTGGGCGCCTTCACCGGCCCGGCGAGCAGCGAGTACGCCAGCGCCCCCGAGCTGTCCGCGCTGGTCACCCAGGTGGTCCGGTTCCGCAACGCGGCCGGCCACCCGCTGCTGTCCGGCCCGGTCGAGCTGGTCCGCGGCAGCGGCTTCACCGGCCGCGGCGAGCTGCGCTTCACCGCCGCCGGCGCCGAGGCCGAACTGTCCTTCGGCAGCTCGGACGGCTACCGGGTGGTCCGGGATACCGAGGAGCGTCAGGCCACCGCCGGCCTCACCGGCCGCCAGACCACCACCCGGACGGTCCGGCTGCACCTGTCCCGCTTCTCCGGCCCGGAGGAACGGGACGAGCGGATCGTCACCGTGCGCGAGCGGGTGCCGGTCTCCGAGGTGTCCGCGGTCGAGGTGCGGCTGCGCAAGGAGGAGTGCTCCCCGGCACCGGACTCCTTCGACGCCGAGGGCATCGTCCGCTGGGACGTCCCGCTCGCCCCCGGCGCCCGGCGCACCCTCACCCTGGTGTACGAGGTGTCCGCCTCCGCGAAGGTGGCCGGGCTCTGACCGCTGCGGGCGGGCCGACGGCTGACACCGCCGCACCGGTGACGGCCGCTCAGGACCAAACCGGAGACAACGGGTAGAAAAGGAAGCATGATCCTCCATCTCGCTCCCCTGGACGACTGGCTGGCCGACCCCGGCCGTCCGTACGCCACCGCTTCGCTGCTCACCGACGGGTTCATCCACTGCTCCGCGGACGAGCAGACGGCGCTCGCCGTGGCCAACGCCTTCTTCGCCGACACCCCCGACCCGCTGATGGTGCTGCTGATCGAGGAGTCGCTGGTGGAGCCGATGGTGAAGTGGGAGGCCCCGCACGGCGCCCCGCCGCCCGGGGCCACCCCCGGCGTGCTGTTCCCGCACATCTACGGGCGGCTGAACCGCACCGCCGTGGTCGGTCTGGAGAAGGTCGAGCGCGGCCCGGACGGCCGCTGGGCCTCACTCAGCCCCTGGAGCTGACGGGGCGCGACCGAGGAAAGTTATGACAATTCCCGAGGTTCACGCGGCTCACGCGGTTTCCGCGGTTCCCCCGGTTCCCGGGGTTCCGGCAGCTCCCGCGCTTCCTGCCATTCCCGCGGACCTCGCGAATTGTCACAACATCGCCGATGCTCACGACTCCGCAGACCATCGCGACATCGTGAATTGTCACAACATTCCCTACAGCCACCCCCGCTCCCGGGCCGCCATCCCGGCCTGGAAGCGGGTGGTGGCGCCCAGCGAGCGCATCAGGCTCTGGAGCCGGCGCTGGGTGGTCCGGGCGCTCCAGCCGAGCGAGCGGGCGATCGACTCGTCGGTGAGCCCGGCCGCCAGCAGGCCCAGCAGCTTGCGGTGGTCGGCCTCCGGCTCCGGCGCGGCGTCCCCGGTGCCGACCGCCGCCTGCAAGCGGACGGCCCGCTCCCACTCCGCCTCGAACAGCGTGTCCAGCGCCTGGAGCAGCGCCGAGGGGTGGATCACGTACGCGGCGTCCAGCACGCTGTCACCGACGCTGATCGGGATGATCGCCATCCGGTCGTCCGAGATGATCATCTTCATCGGCAGCGTCGGCCGGACCCGCGCCTCCTCACCGTCCGC
Source organism: Streptomyces sp. LS1784 (assembly GCF_020103755.1). Lineage (GTDB taxonomy): Bacteria > Actinomycetota > Actinomycetes > Streptomycetales > Streptomycetaceae > Kitasatospora. Next base: position 1,775 of record NZ_JAHSQD010000558.1, on the reverse strand, counting down.
GACGCCGACCAGGATGTTCTTCTCCAGCCGCCCCGGCCAGGCCACCGCCTCCCGGTCGTAGATCGTCCGGAACTTCACGCCCTCGCGCAGCCGCCGCCGTTGCAGGGGCATCGGCGCCACCGGGTCCTGGATGTACGGCGGACGGTCGAAGCCGCGCACCTGGTACTGGCTGGTCTCGGTGATGTGCTCCAGCCGTTGGGCGATCGCCTCGCCGCCGGTCAGCACCTCCACCGAGTGCGCCGGGTCGGTGTACCGCGAGGCCTCCCGGAAGGCGTCCATCAGCCGGTGCATCTCGGCCCGGGCGTAGCGCAGCTCCGACTCCCGGTGGCCGATCAGGGTGCCGATCGCGACGTCCGGGGGGACCGGCAGGTAGCGGTGCCGGTCCACCGGCGCCCGGGTGGCCATGCCCTGCTGCGCCAACCGGTCCAGTGCGCGAACGCTCTGCTGGAACGTCAGCCCGCAGCTCTCCGCCAGCTCCTCCGCCGTGGACTGCGGGTTGGCCACCAGCGCCGCGTAGACCTGCCCGTCCGGCTCCGCCAGTCCCAGTGCGCCGAGGGCCTGTCCGCCGGCCCGCCCCAGTGCTGCATCGGACACGACGCCCTCTCCCCCTGTTCGCCCGTTTCCGCCCCGACCCGCGCGCCCGTGCTGGCGCAGTCCCGCCACACGGCGGGTGGTGCTCCGGTGGCCATCCTCGGCCACGGATCATGACGCTGACAAGGCCGTGACCAGCGGTTGCGTCCCGGCTCACACGACTCGTCCGAAACGTGGACATCCGCAGGTGAACATCCCCACGCGGACGCCCGCGCCGCCCCGCCCCGTCGCCCCCGCCCCCGGGAACGCCGGAGCCCCGGCCGCAGCACGTGCGGCCGGGGCTCCGGCGGAGCGGACGGGCCTACAGGCCGACCTCGCGCATCAGCTGGCCGACCTCCGGGTTGGTGAGGCGGCGCAGCCAGCCCGACTTCTGGTCGCCCAGGGCGATCGGGCCGAAGTGGGTGCGCACCAGCTTCTCGACCGGGAAGCCGACCTCGGCCAGCATCCGGCGGACGATGTGCTTGCGGCCCTCGTGCAGGGTCACCTCGACCAGGTAGTTCTTGCCGACGTTGGAGACCACCTTGAAGCTGTCGGCGCGCGCGTAGCCGTCCTCCAGCTCCACGCCCTGGGCCAGCTGCTTGCCCAGGTCGCGCGGGATCGGGCCCTGGATCGCGGCCAGGTAGGTCTTGGTCACGCCGTAGCGCGGGTGGGTGAGGCGGTGGGCCAGCTCGCCGTGGTTGGTGAGCAGGATGATGCCCTCGGTCTCGGTGTCCAGGCGGCCGACGTGGAACAGTCGGGTCTCCCGGTTGGTCACGTAGTCGCCCAGGCACTGGCGGCCGTCCGGGTCCTCCATGGTGGAGACCACGCCGGCCGGCTTGTTCAGCGCGAAGAACAGGTAGGACTGGGTGGCGACGGTCAGGCCGTCCACCTTGATCTCGTCCTTCTGCGGGTCGACCCGCTTGCCCTGCTCGGTGACGCGCTTGCCGTTGACCTCGACCCGGCCCTGCTCGATCAGCTCCTCGCAGGCGCGGCGGCTGCCGACGCCCGCCCGGGCCAGCACCTTCTGGAGGCGCTCACCCTCGGGCTCCCCGAAGGTCTTGGGCAGCTTGGCGGCCGGCTTGTCATGCCGGGCGAGGACGGCGTCCTCGATCTTGGCCTGGAGCTCGCGGGAGCGCTGCGGCTGGCGGCGCGGGTCGCCCGGGGCGCCCTGGCCCTCACGGCGCGGGCGCGGGGCCGGGCCGGGG
>NZ_JAHSQD010000557.1 GCF_020103755.1 Streptomyces sp. LS1784 | reverse complement strand
TCCGTCGCCCGGGCGGCCGGGGCGTCCGGGGCGTCCGGGGTGTGCGGGGCGTCCGGGGCGTCCGGGGCGTCCGGGGCGTCCGGGGTGTGCGGGGTGGTCGGGAGGGCGTGGGCGCGCGGGTGTCCGGCGTCGCCCGGTTGGCCGGCGGAGTCCGAGGGGGCGATGGAGGTGCTGATGGGAGGACACCCTTCGAGCCGGAGACGGCGACGGAACGGGCGGGCGGGGCGGCCCCGGGCCGGTGCCGGATCGCGAACGCCGTTGAGCATAAAAGGGCGCTACTGACGGGTCAAACACGGTCAAAGTTGGCCCCTGGTCTGCGTGATCGCGGTTCTGTGACGGTCGGCGGGAGCGGATTCGGAGCGGGTACGGACGGCGCTTCGGGGGTGCGGGCGAGGCCGGGACGAGATCGCTTCGAAGGGTTGGGAGGCGCCAACTGGCGCCTCTCGCACGCGGGTTCAGGGGTCGGTCGGCGGTGCGGCGGCGAAGGGAATTGGCCCAGGGAATTCCTTGATCACTGGACCGGTCCACTGGGCCGGTTTTTCCCTAGGGTTGGGGGCGCACCGGAACCGGCGGTTGCGGAGACCGACTCCGCGCGCCGCCCGTCCGGGGGCCACGGACAGGGGTGACGGACCGTGAGTCGTCCACCCGCCGTGAACGCGTGCGGGTGACGGCCCGGCACGTCCGGCGGGTGACACCCGCGAACGAGTGAAGGAGGGGCATGCCGACCGACCGAGCCGCCCGTTGGGACGCCCTGCCGCCCGCCGGGCCCCAGCGGACCCTGGCCGCCGCCCAGTTGGCCGCCGCCGTGGGCGACGGTGCGTACTACACCTGCTCCGCGCTCTACTTCACCCGGGTGGTCGGGATGTCGCCGACCGCCCTCGGGCTCGGCCTCACCCTCGCCTGGGCGCTCGGCTCCGTCGCCGGCGTCCCGCTGGGCCACCTCGCCGACCGGCGCGGCCCGCGCCGCACCTCGGTGGCGCTCGCGCTCGGCACGGCGGCCGTGGTCGCCGCCTTCCTGGTGATCCGCTCCTACCCGCTGTTCCTGCTCGCGGTCTGCCTCTACGCCACCGCGCAGTCCGGTATGACCGCCGCCCGGCAGGCACTGGTCGCCGCCCTGGTGCCGCCCGCGCAGCGCACCACCCTGCTCGCCCACATCCAGTCGACCCTCAACGGTGGACTGGCCGTCGGTGCGGCGATCGGCGGCATCGCGCTCGGCGTCGGCACCCGCGCCGCCTACCTGGCCGCGTTCGCCGTCACCGCGCTCGGCTTCCTGATCGGCGCGCTGGTCCTGCGCCGGCTGCCCGAAGCCCCGCCCGCGACAGGGCAGTCGGACGCCGGGCCGCGCCTGGCCGTGCTGCGCGACCGCCGGTACGCGGCCGTCACCGCGGTCAACGCCGTCCTGCTGCTGCGGATGCCGCTGCTCAGCCTGATCATCCCGCTCTGGATCGCCGAGCGCGCCCCCGGGATCGGCTGGCTCGGCTCGGCGCTGTTCGTGCTCAACACCCTCGCGGTGCTGGCCTTCCAGGTCCGGGCGGCGCGCGGCGTCACCGGACTGGACCCGGCCGCCCGGGCGGTCCGCTCCGCCGGCCTGCTGCTGCTCGGCTCCTGCGCCGTCTTCGGGCTGTCCGCGCTGGACGTGCCGGTCTGGGCGGTCGCCGCGCTGCTGGTCGCCGCCTCCGTCCTGCAGGTGGCCGGAGAGATGCGGCAGTCGGCCGGCAGCTGGCAGATCGCCTTCGACCTCGCCCCGCCCGGGCGGATCGGCCAGTACCAGGGCTTCTTCGGCACCGGTGTCGCCGTCGCCCGCACCCTCGGGCCACTGCTGCTCACCACGCTGCTGCTGGACGGGGGCCTGGTCGGCTGGCTGGTCCTGGGCGGGGTGTTCCTCGCGGCGGGGTACGCGATGGGTCCGGTCGCCCGCTGGGCGGCGCGGGACCGCGGTCACGAGGTGTCCCCGCCGTCGCCGGTGGGGGCGGGCACCGCACCGGGGACGCCCTGACGACGGGCCCCGCGCCGGGGCCAGACCCCGAACGCCGCAACGGCGGGCCGGAAACCCGGTGGCCCCGGCCCGCCGCCCGCTGGCATGCTGGCCACGTGGACCGACCCCAGATCTGGCTCGACTTCGCCCCCGAGCTGCACCTCTTCGTCTCCGCGCCCCGGCGGGCCGGCCGCACCGCGCTGCGCACCGACGGCACCTCCACCCTCGGCCACGTCGTCGAGTCCCTGGGCGTCCCGCTCACCGAGGTCGGCGGCCTGCTGGTGGACGGCCGGGCCGTGCCCGAGGCCCACGTTCCGGCCGACGGCGAGGAGATCGCCGTCCGGGCCGTGACCAGGCCGCAGCCCTCGCCCGTCCCGCCGCGCTTCCTGCTGGACGTCCACCTCGGCACCCTCGCCCGCCGGTTGCGCCTGCTCGGCGTGGACGCCGCGTACGAGAACCCCGACATCGGCGACGCCGCGCTGGCCGCCCGCTCGGCCGCCGAAGAGCGGATCATGCTCTCCCGCGACCGCGGACTGCTGCGCCGCCGCGAACTGTGGGCCGGCGCCTACGTCTACAGCCACCGCCCCGCCGAGCAACTGCGCGACGTGCTCTCCCGGTTCGCGCCGTCGCTCGCCCCCTGGAGCCGCTGCACCACCTGCAACGGCACGCTGCAGCCGGCCACCAAGACCTCGGTGCGCGAGCAGCTGCAGGACGGCACCGAGCGCTCCTACGACGCCTTCGCCCAGTGCACCGACTGCGGCCAGGCCTACTGGCGCGGCGCCCATCACGCCCGGCTGGAGGCGATCGTCACCGAGGCCGTGCGCGACTTCGGACGCTGCCAGGAGTCCGGGGAGGACCAGGGCCGGATCGGGGTCGTCTCAGGGTAGCCCGCTCTGGCGGGCGCCCGGGCGCCCGTGGTCCCATCGGCGGTGGGGGACGAGACCACGCTACTCGCTCGTACGAGAGAGGCCAGGTCGTCGCATGAGCAATCAGGCAGGTCAACAGCCCTTCCACAGCGCGCATACGGAGGACGCGCCGGTGGTCACCGCCCCGGACGGGGCCGAGGTGCGCCCGCTGCTGGTACTGGAGGGCGCCGGAAGCCTCGCGGTCTTCGCACTCGCCCCCGGGCAGGTGACCCGCGCGGTGTCGCACGCCACCGTGCAGGAGTTGTGGCAGGTCACCGCGGGCAGCGGAGAGCTGTGGCGCCGCCAGGGCGGGCGCGAGGAGACCGTACGGCTCGTGCCCGGCACGGCGGTGTCGATACCGCTGGGCACCGCGTTCCAGTTCCGGACGGACGCGGACTCCGACGGGCCGCTGCGGATCACCGCCGTCACCATGCCGCCCTGGCCGGGGACGGACCGCGAGGCGCGGCCGGCGGAAGGTCCCTGGAAGGCGACCGTCCGATGAGGCGGGGGCTGCTGCGCCGCCCGCTGGCGGCGCTGGTCGCGGCCGCGGCCGTGCTCGGGCTCTCGGTCGTCCCGGCGGCCGCCGCCGGGCCTGCCGGGCCTGCCGGGCCTGCCGAGCCGCATCTGCGGTCGCGCTACGTCACCATGCCGGACGGGGTCCGCCTCGCCGTCGACGTCTACCTGCCCGAAGGCACCCGGGCCGGCGCCGGACTGCCCACCGTCCTGGTCACCCAGCGCTACTGGCGGGCCAGGGTCCGGCTCGGCGAACCCGGCGGCGCCAGCGGCGAGGCCGAGCAGTGGACCGCCCGTGGCTACGCCTACGTGGTCGCCGACCTGCGCGGCACCGGCGCCTCCTTCGGCACCCTCGGCTCCGAACTCGGCGCCGACGCGATCGCCGACAGCGGCCCGCTCAGCGACTGGATCGCCGCCCAGCCCTGGTCCAACGGCCGGGTCGGCACCACCGGCATCTCCTACGGCGGCGACACCGCGATGCTCGCCACCGCCCTGCGCAACCACCACATCACGGCCGCCGCCCCGATCTCCTACGACTTCGACCCCTACGAGGACCTGGTGCGCCCCGGCGGCGTGCTCATCGAACCCCGGGTCGCCCCGTACGCGCTGCTGCTGCGCATCCTCGACCAGGCCGGCGGCACCACCTGCGAGACGGACGAGCAGGCCAGGCAGCTCTGCGCGCACGTCGGCCTCACCGGACTCCAGCCCCGGCCGGTCGACGGCCCTGACGGCCAGGCCCTGCTCGCCGCCGCGCGCGCCGAGCACGCGAACAACGCCAACCTGGTCGAGATGGCGAACGCCGGTGCCTACCGCGACTACCGGGACGGCCCGAAGAGCTGGACGGTCGGCAGCGTCGGCGAGAAGACCGACGCCGTCGAAGCCGGCCGGGTGCCCGTCCTGACCCGCGCCGGCTGGCTCGACGCGGGCACCGCCAACGGGGCGCTCTCCCAGTTCACCGGCCTGTCCAACACCCAGGACGCCTGGATCGGGCCCTGGAACCACGGCGCCGGCTGGCTCGCCGACCCGTTCCGGCCCGCCCGCCCGCTCACCGCGCAGGAACACGACGAGAACGACCGGCGCGTGCTCGACTTCTTCGACCGCTACGTCCGGGGTGACGCCCGCCCCGACGGCCGGCGGCAGGTGCACTACTACACCTTCAACGAGGGCGTCTGGCGCACCACCTCCCGCTGGCCGGTCCCGGGCACCCGCACCCAGCGGTTCCATCTCGGCGAGGGCGGCACGCTCGACAGCCGACCGGACGACCGCCGCACCGGCTCCGACCCGCTGCGCCTCGACCCGACCGCGGGCACCGGCCCGCTGGACCGCTGGAACACCAACCTCAGCGGTGACGAGGTCAGTTACCCCGACCGCGCCGCCGTCGACGCCAAGCTGCTCAGCTACACCACCGCGCCGCTGACCGCCGACACCAGGGTCACCGGCAACGGCAAGGTCACCCTCGACGTCACCGGACTGGCGGGCTCGGCCCGCGGCGCCCTGCACGTCTACCTGGAGGACGTCGCGCCGGACGGCCGGGTCACCTACCTGACGGAGGGTCAACTCGCCCTGGCCGACAGGGCGGTGGCCGACCGCGAGGACAACCCGGACTGGCGCCGGCTGCGCACGCCGCGCAGCTACGCCGCCGAGGACGCCGAGGACTTCCCGCAGGGCCGCGCCCAACGCGTCACCATCGACCTCCAGCCCGTCTCGGTACTGTTCCGCTCCGGCGAGCGGATCAGGCTCACCGTCGCCGCCGCCAACCCCGACTCCTTCCAGCTGCTCCCGGCCGACGGGCAGGCGAGCTACCGGATCGGCTGGGGCGGCGACCGGGGATCGGCGCTGGAACTGCCGGTCGTGCGCTGAGGTGCGCCGTACGGGGCGCCCGGCCGAGGCCGGGCGCCCCGGGGCGCGTCCCGGGCGGCCTTGCCGGGTCC
>NZ_JAHSQD010000556.1 GCF_020103755.1 Streptomyces sp. LS1784 | reverse complement strand
CAAGCCAAGTACGCCCTCCGCGCTGGTGTCGAGGGCACCATCAACCAGGCCCTCGACCTCACCGACCTGCGCCGGGCCCGCTACCGCGGCCTGCCCAGGACCAGCCTCCAACACGCCTATTCCGCCACCGCGATCAACGTCATCCGACTCGACGCCCACTGGACCGAACAGACCCGAAGCCCCCGGACCAGCCGACTCACCCGACTCGCCCACCAACTCGCAGCCTGATCACCGGCCTCTAATTGAGCAACAGAGTCACCCTCCTGCGCAAAGTCCGAGCCGGCACCTCCCGTACCCATCTGCCGCTCACCATCGTCACCCAGCGCCGCCCCGGAACCGCCGCGCCATGAACCCAAACGGCAACACCACCCCCTTGACCGAAGCCAGACGCCGTATCAGCGCAGAGAAGCGCGAACGCGCCCTGGCCGCGATCGCCGCTCTCGAATACGACGGCTACCCGGTCACTCACACCGCCGTCGCCCGCACCGCCAGCGTCTCCACCTGGCTCACCTACACCCAGGGCCTACGCGAACACATCCAAGCCGCCCAACATCGACAAGCCACGCGCGCCATCACGCACCAGCCCCACGCTCCCTCCTCAGCGGCGCTCACAGCCGACCTCGAACTGGCCCGTGAAGAGATCAAGAACCTCCGCATCGAACGCGACCGGCTACGCGCCGCCATCCAGCGCCAGCTCGGGCACCAACTCGACACCCTCAGCGCCCACGCCCTCACCACCCGAATCGACGACCTGACCCGCGATAACCACCGGCTCGCCGACCAAATCGACCACGCCACCACCGACAATGCCCGCCTCCACGCCCAGGTCATGACCCTTGAAAACGACCTCGCCGCAGCACGCACAAGCCTGCGCAACATGATCCGCAGCGAGAACCGCACCCATTGATCAGGCACAGAAATCCGATCTCGGTGAGCCCACAGCCGCGGCAGGTCCCCAAGCAGCAGCGTGACATGCCAGCCAAGCCCCACACGGGGCTACTACCAGGCCACCCCGAAGGGCCCTCAGCTGCCCGCGCTGCTCCTCGCGCCGGCTCGACGTCGATCGCGGCCAGGAGATCCCGCTGCGGCCTTCAGACTGAGCCAGACAGCGCGCTGCGCCGCGAACGTCGGCTACCCCATCCTCCGCACAATCGCCCTGGCCGGAGGTGTCTGATCGCCTTTCACCAGCGGATGCCGAGTCCGGTGAGCCGGGCTGCCCGTTCGGTGGGGATGTCGGCGCGTCTGCTGCGGCTGTTGGCGATGAACAGGCCCAGGCTGATCTGCGCGGTGGTGCCGTCGGCCAGGACGAGGGGTTCTTTGTGTGCGCGGGGGACGTTCAGATGCCCCTCGCGCTCGCGGTATTGGGCGGCGGCGGCGAGGTTGCGCTGCTCCTTTTCCGCGTGGCTGACCTTCTGGGCCGGTTTCTGTTCGGCGGGCAGCGGCCCGATTCCGAGGACGTGCTCGCACGCCCACTGCTGGGCCGGGCCGAGTTTGTCCCAGCCGATCTGCTGGGCGCGGGCCCACCGGGCGAGGTCTTCGCCCTGGACGGCGATGCTGCCCGGCTCGGCGCCGGCGAGTGTGCCGCCGTCCCGGGTGTGGCGCCAGGCCAGGGTGAAGCACCGCTGCCACTCGATCGACCAGGACGGGCACCAGGCCGGGTCGATCGCGTCCAGCGCGGCTTTCCGGTCGGCGGACAAGGCTCCGGTCCAGTCCAGGCCCTGCTCGCCGGCCTCGGCCCGGCGCTGGAGGGCTTCGGTGCGGCGTTGGGCGGTGCGCAGGTTCTTCATGATGGTCCCGACGGGGCGCCCGCCCCACACGGCTTCGTTGGGCGGGCAGGCGTGTCCGTGTTCGGCGGCGTATCCGGTGACCGCGGTGAGGTTGTCGGTGAAGGCGGTGTCGAATGCGGACCAGATCATGCCCAGCTCGTCCAGCTCCTTGACGCGCTCGGCATCGAGGACGTCGGCGGCCTTGTAGCGGCGCTGGTCGGCCACCCACACCCCGAGCCGGTGCCCGGACGTGGCCCGGTACGCGTAGGGCACGCGCACGTCGCCGAACTTCTCCCGGTAGGCGAGCAGCTCCTCCAAGCCCCGCCGGAACTCCGCCCGCTCCGGCTCCAGTACCCGGGTCCGTACGAACGCCGCGATCACCGCCGGGTCGCGCTGGCTGGAGAACCGCAGCAGCTGCGCCTGGCCGCCGGCGGAGCGGAACTCCTCCGGCTCCCCGGCGTGCTTCGGCTCGCGCGGGGGCCGGGTCTCGGACTGGGGCAGGGCCAGGCGCTCGATGGCGGCTTCGTCGTGGGCCCTCAGCGCCATCAACAGCTTGCTCAGCCCGTCGAATGCCCGAGAGGTCAGCAGCTCCTCGCCGCTCTCCCCGGCGCCCAGCAGGACGGGCACCACGATGGTGGCCACCTTCCCGCTGCCCGGTCGCATCCGCAAAGCCCGCCCGACGGCCTGGACCAGGTCCACCATGGATCCGCGCACGTCGGCGAAGAACACCGCGTCGCAGTCGAAGGTGTCCACGCCCTCACTCAAGACCTTGACCGAGGCGAGGATGTACCGCTGGAGCCGCCATCCGTCCTCCCGGACCAGCGAGGCGAAGGTGCCGAGTGCGGCCCGGCGTTCGGCCGGCGTGTGCTCGGCCTCCAACCAGCTCGTGCCGATCAGCGCCGGGTCCGGGTGCAGAGCGGGGTCCTGCTCCCACAGCACCCGCGCCACATCGCCAAGGCCGGTGCTCAGCGCCCTCGCCTCGGCGACCATGTGATGGAACGACAGGACCCGGGATAGGTCCCACTCCGCGCACGCGGTCAGCAGGGCCGTCTGCAGGGCCGCCAGACGGGCGCCCCGGTACTCCACGGATACATCGCTCGCACCGCGCTGCTCCAGGCCCTGGAGGACCGGGTCGGCCACGTCCACGCACAGGATCCGGTACGGGGCGATCACCCCGTCCGAGATCGCGGTCCCCAGCGGGTAGTCGTGGGCGACCGGGCCGAACAGCGCCTCGTCGTCCATGCTCGCGATCAGCTCGGCCGCCTCGATCCCGGCCGCCGCCCGCAGTCGATCCGTCTCCTTCACCGCCCACAACCTCGGCGTGGCCGTCATGAACAACCGCCGGTCACAGGGCACCTTGGTGTTGTCCAGGATCGCCGCCCACGGCCGACCAGCCTGACCACTGACCCGGTGGGCCTCGTCCACGATCGCGAGCGAGAACGGCTTCAAGCCCGCCTGGTGCGCCTTCTCCAGGTGCCCCAAACCCAGCGAGGCGTAGGTGGCGAACACCGTCACCCGCCCCGCCCCGGCCGTCCAGGCCACCAGCTCTGCCGGGTCGGTGGTGCACCGCAGGCCCGCCGGCTGTTCGTTGCCCACCAGCGAGCAGAGCCCGACCATGAGTCCGCCGTGCCCCTCCCACTGCCAGACGCCGGCCGTCTGCTCCAGCAGCGGCAGCGAGGGCACGATCACCAGCGTCCGCTCCGCGTGGAGCCGGGAGGCGACGTGAACGGCCGTCAGCGACTTGCCCGAGCCCGTCGCCGCCCGGATCTGGCACCGCAGCCCCTCCGGCGGCACCAATCCCGACGCCGGAGGCGTCAGAAGTCGTACTGCCGCGTCGCACGCCTCTTCCTGGTGCGGACGAAGCTTTTTCACCATGATTCTAATTTACCTTTCCCGGGAATTAAGTGAAATGGACAGGGGTGGGCGAAATCCGTTTCCGTCTGACTCCGGTATTCAGTAGGAAAGCGTGCCGATTTCTATCGGCTGTCACAGCGAGAGGTTCTTTTTGGCGGTCCTTACCACGGCGGGCACGTGGAGTGGCGGTCCGGGTGGAGGCGGTTCGGGCACACTTGGGCGATGGACTTCGGGGTGGGGCTTGGCGAGGGTGGCTGGGACGAGGACGGGGCCCTGCGGGCTGCGGTGAGGTATACGGCTGAGGGGCTCGGGCTTGCCCTGCCGGAGTCGGACGGTGACTGGGGTCGCATCGCGGAGTACCTCGACGCGGACAGCGGCCGCAGAGTGACGGTGTATCCGCCCCACGAGGGGCGTGGGTTCCAGGTGAACTTCCAGGCCCACGGCACACGGTTGGCCTGTGGGTGGACCGCGGACCTGGCCGAGGTGGCCCGGGCGACGGCGGCCTGGATGGACGGTGCCGGGCTGGAGGAGACCAGGGCACAAGCCCCGTTCGTCCGGTTCAGGCCCTGGGCCCTTGCCCATGAGCGGGAGCCGTTCGGTGTCGTCGAGTTGACATGGCGCACCAAGCTCGACCGCATCCACATGCCGCCGTACGACCGCCACCCGCGCCCCCACGCGCTGCTGGCGGCGGCGCACGCCCAGCCAGTGCTCCGTCAGCTGATGCCGGTCAACAGCCACTTCAACCTCTGGTTCTCCACCAGTGTCAAGGCCTCCTGGAAGACGCGGGTCAGCCACACCATCCACCCGTACGACGAGGGGCTGTACGGGGTATGGAACAAGGGCGAGCCGCTCGTGCGCACCGAGACGCCGGAGGAAGCCGTTGCCATCGTGGTGGCAGCCCTTCCAGAGGAGCTCGGGCCGGCAAGCTGAGCCGACACACAGAACCGCGCGGGCCGGCGCCAGGCTCCGCGGCCTCCGGCGGCGCAGCCGCTGCGCCCGCTCCTGCTCCGCCGCGAGCCGGGCCTCGCGCTCCGCGATCCAGGCCTGGGCCTGCCCATCGAGCGCCACGTCGTAGGCAGCCCACCCCCCGGTACCGACGAGAGCGGCGATCCGCTCCCACTCGGCGGCCTCCCACACGGGGCGAAGCCCCGAGTCCTCCATGCGGCCGGCCTCCCGCTCCCAGGCCCGCGCCTCCCACCGGCCGGCCTCGATCTGCTCGGCCGACTTCCCCTGAGCCCGTCGCTGCACCAGCCGCCGCGCGAAATCAATGTGGTCAGCCTCGCTGCCCGCCAAGCCTGCCTCCACGTATTCCACTCTCGAATCCGAGAGAAATCATCCGGGCTGACCCGGGAGCGGCCGACCCGTACGATCACGCAGCCGCCGAGAATCCCCCAGGGCCCTACCAACAACCCAGAGCCTAGCGGGCTGCTGTCTTTGATGCACAAGAACGGGCGAAGCCCGCCCCCGCACCACCCCAACGAGTGACCCCACCCCGTGACCACCCGTCACCTCTCCGCGCTCCAAGGCGCGAAGCGCCCCACCACCCCCAGCCGGCCCGGGCGAAGCCCGGATCCGCCCCCTCACCCACCCAGGGGCCGAAGGCCCCACCCTGACACCCACCCAACTCCGCAGCGAAGCGCGGAGTTGACCCACCACCACCCACGCGCGCGCAAGGCCCGCCACCACCGCCCGATCGGGCGCAGCCCGATCC
>NZ_JAHSQD010000555.1 GCF_020103755.1 Streptomyces sp. LS1784 | reverse complement strand
CGATCCGGGCGGCCGCGGTGTCGAGCGTGCGGTAGTCGAAGCCGCGGACGCCGTCGCCCAGGGCGGGCCGGTCCGGGTGGGCCCGGGCGAGGTGGGCGAGCAGTCCGGGCAGTGAGCGGGCGGAACGGGCGGGGGGCGCGGATCGGACGTGCTGCGTCGCGGACGTCACGCCGGCTCCTCCCCCGCCCGGCCCTCCCGGGCGGGTCCGGCGGCCACCTGCGGGTCGCCCGCCAGGTAGCCGTCCAGCAGCGCCCGCTCGGGCAGCCGCCCGGCCAACTCCCAGGCCAGCATGCGGTGCAGGCCGTCGAGGTGGATCAGGCCCGACCGGACCTTCAGGTCCCCGTAGTCGGGGTGGCCGATCGGGGCGGTGCTGAGGTAGACGGGCGTGAACGGGGCCCACCGCAGCAGCCTCAGCTTCGCCGCGCAGACCGGGTTGGCGGCGGTCCAGGCGGCTCCGCCGGCGCGGACCCGCTCGGCCGCCTCGGCCACCGTCAGTCCGGAGCGCGGCACCAGTTCGAGCTCCCCGCCCTCGCTGAGGTGCCAGGGCAGCACGACGCCCAGGACGTCCGCCCGGGAGAGCCGGATCCGCCGCCAGCCGCCGGGGATGCGGCCGGCGCGTTCGAGGCTCTCCTCGCCGTACACGTTGCTGTTCGCCTCGTGGGCCCGTTCCACCGGGTGGTCCCGCAGGTAGGCGGCGTGGACCTCGGGGTAGGCGACGGCGGTGACGATCTCCACGGCAGTGCTCCTCAGACGGTTCCGGTGGATTCGGCGCCCGTGTACCCGGCGCCGCTGTGCCCGGCGCCGCTGTACTCGGTGAAGTGCCGTTCCGCGAACAGCTCGGGCCACTGGCCGTCGGCCAGGTCCAGTTCGCGGGCCCGGGCGAGCATCTGCCGCCAGTACGGCTTCACCGGGCGCCAGCGCGCCCCCACCTGGCAGTAGGAGGCGTCGACGAAGTACCGGGGGCGGCCCGGCCCTTCGGGCGCCGGCCGGCGGGTGTGGAACAGCGCCGAGTTGAGCAGCACCGTCGAGCCGGGCGGCAGCCGGTCGATCACCACCTCGCCGGGCAGTTCCGCGGTGCCGTGGTGGGCGAAGGCGGACTTGCCGACGGCGCGCAGGTGCGAGCCGGGCAGCACGGCCAGGCTGCCGACCTTCTCGTCCAGTCCGCCGAGGTAGTGCAGCGCGTGGACCATCAGCAGGGACGGGTCGGAGCGGTCGTTGGGCTCGCAGTCGTGGTGCCAGGCCTTGCCCGGGATCCCCGGGTCCTGGCGGTCGCTGTGCAGGTGGTGGAAGACGAAGTCCGGCCCGAGCAGGCGGGTCAGGGTGCGCAGCAGCGGCGGGTGGGTGAGGAGTTCGCCGTGGGCCGGCAGCTCCAGTTCCAGCAGCGGGGGCGGTCCGTACCGCAAGGGGTCGGCGCACGCCGCGATCGACCGGGCCCGCAGGCCCTCGTCGACCCACCGGTCCACCTCGGGGGCGAGCCGCTCGCGCAGCGCTTCCGGCAGCAGGCCCGGCAGGACCAGGTACCCGGACTCCAGGAACTGGCGGCGGCGCCCGGTGTCGAGGGCCTCGCGCCCTCCGGAGGACAGCGTCACCGAACCGATCCCCTCCTTCCGCTCGGCGGGGCACACACGGGAATCCGGCACCACGGGACGTGACAGGAGCAGTGGAGGCACACGGGGGTCATCCAGACCTCGGGTGGCGGCGGAGCGTCCGTCACGGGCGCCTCGGTCGCCACAGCTGAATCGCGATCACCACGAAGAGGCACGCGTTGATCACGCAAGGTAGTCCGCCTCAGGAGTATGAACCTGTCCTCGCGTCCACGACAAGGCCGATGCCGGCCCCTGGACACCTTCCCGCCACCGTGCCGTTCAGCTCCGGCCACCACTCGGCTCCCGCCTCACGGGGAACTCCGGGCCGCTCGGGCCCCGGTGATTCGCCGCCGCAACAGCGGATGCGGCACAGTGAGGTCATGAACGCGGGAACCAGGAGTCAGCGGACGGCCGGACCGGTCAGGCGCCGCCCGGTCCAGCAGCGCAGCCTGGAGCGGTACGGCCGCATCCTGGACGCCTGCGCCGGACTGCTGGACGAGGTCGGGGCGACCGCGCTCACCACCAAGGAGGTCGCCCAGCGCGCCCAGGTACCGATCGGCACCCTCTACCAGTTCTTCGCCGGCAAGGAGGACCTGCTGGCCGCCCTCGCCACCCGCAACCTCGACCAGTACCTCCAGCGCCTGGACGCCCGGCTGGCCGCCGCCGCACCGGTCGGCCCCGCCGTCTTCAGCGACCTCGCGGTGGAGGAGTTCGTGGCGATGAAACGCGCGGTGCCGGGCTTCGGAAGGCTGGACTTCGGCCTGGCCGGCCCGGCCGTCCCCACCGGTGTCCGGGACGACCGGCACCTACTGGACGCGGGCGTGGACAACAACACCGCCGTCGCGTTGCGGCTCCAGGCGCTCGGCGGCGAACTGTTCCGGGCGGGCGACCCGACGGCCACCACACTGACCCTGCGGGTAGCCCTGGAGGCCGCCGACGCCGTGCTCAAACTGGCCTTCCGGGACGCCCCCGACGGCGATCCGACACTGATCGCCGAGTGCAAGCGGTTGGTCCGCGGCTACCTCGCGCAACAACCGTCCGCCCGCTGACGCCCGGACCCGCGGGCCTCGGACGCCCCGCCCGCCCGAGGCGTTGCGAGCCCGCCGCGCCCGCAGCACAGTGGATAGCGGAACGGCCGCGGAGGCGGCAGGAACACACGACCGGAGGAGCAGACCATGCACGCAGCGGTAGGTGACCAGCTCCACATCCACAGCAGGTCGGTGGGCATGGTGGACCAGAAGGGCGAGATCATCGAGGTGCGCGGCACCGACGGCGAGCCGCCGTACGTGGTCCGCTTCGAGGACGGCCACGAAGGTCTGATCTACCCCGGCCCCGACTGCAACATCGAACAGCGCCAGGCGGAACGCTGACCCACACCCCCGCCGCTCCGCGCGCCACCCGCGCGAGGTGGTGAGGAGCGGTGTCCGCCCCCACGGCCCCGCTGCCCGGGGCACTCGCCGAGCTCGCGCCACTGCTGGACCACTACGGGTACCTCGCGGTGGCGCTGCTCGTCCTGCTGGACAACTGCGGCATCCCGGTGCCCGGGCAGACCATCCTGGTCCTGGCCTCGGTGTACGCCGGCGCCGGGCACCTCGACTTCGCCGCCGTCCTGCTGATCGCGGCCGGCGCCGCCGCGCTCGGCAACAGCCTCGGCTACCTGATCGGCCACACCGGCGGGCGCGCCTTCGTCCACCGCTGGGGCCGCTACGTGCTGCTCACCCCGGCCCGGATGGAGCGCGCGGACGCCTTCTTCGCCCGGCAGGGCGGCAAGGTGGTGACGGTCGCCCGCTTCGTGGACGGGCTGCGCCAGTACAACGGGATCATCGCCGGGACCACGGAGATGCCGTGGCGCCGGTTCCTGCCGTACAACCTGCTCGGTGCGGTGCTGTGGACGGCGGTCTGGGGCACCTTCGGCTACGTCGCCGGGGCCAACATCGGCACCGTCTACCACACGGCGCTGCGCTACCAGGTCTGGTTCGCGGTCGGGCTGGGCGTGCTGGTCGCCGCCCTCCTGCTCCGGCAGGTGCTGCGCTACCGGCGCCGGCGCCGCGCGGGCACCGACGCCTCCGGGGAACGGCCCGACTAGCGCAGCGGGAACACCTCGAACGGGACCGCGAAGCGCGTCCCCAGCCGGCTGCCCGCGTCCCGGCCGAAGCCCTCCAGGAACTCCCGTGGCTCCGCCATCGCCCCGCCCAGCCCGGCCAGGTACGCCTTGTGCTCCTCCAGCGAGGCGACGCCCCGGTCGAAGTGCTCGGTGGTGTCCACCGCGTGCTTCGCCTCCGGCGAGGCCGCCGCCCAGATCTGCCGCACGCCGCTCCACGGCTCGTGGCCCTCGGCCAGCAGCTCGCGGAACACCCAGCGGTTCCCGGCGTCCCGGACCCCGTCCAGGGTGGCCCGGCCGACCGCGATGTGGTCGGCCTGGTTCAGGAGCACCCCGCCGTAGGTGTCCCGGAAGTTGCTGGTGATCACGATGTCCGGCCGGTGTCTGCGCACCGCCCGGGCGATGTCCCGGCGCAGCGGCAGGCCGTACTCCACCACGCCGTCCGGGTAACCGAGGAACTCCACGGTGTCGACGCCGACCACGCGTGCCGAGGCGACCTGCTCGGCCTCGCGCAGCGGGCCGCACTCGGCCGGGGCCAGCGAGTCGATGCCCGCCTCGCCGCTGGTGACCATCACATAGACGACCTTCTTGCCCTGCGAGGTCCAGCGGGCGACGGCCGCGGCCCCGCCGTACTCCATGTCGTCGGGGTGGGCCACGATCGCCAGCGCGGTCCGCCAGTCCTCGTCGACGGGCTCGAAGGGCTCGGGGGTCTGCTCGGTCATGCTGCTCGTTCCTCTCGGTGCGGCTCACGGTCGTACGGACGTGCCCGGCCACGGGACCGATATCCGGCAGCCGACCGGGAACTTACCGCGCGCCAGGCGGCGTCGAAGGGGCATGACCCGCATCCGGCTCGCCTTCGTCCACTCGGGGAACACGCCGGTCGTCCTCTACCCGGTCGTGGTTCTGCTCCTCCTCGCGGCGCTGTCCGGCAGGCTTGCCTCTGACGCAGGCGTCAGGGGTTAGCGTCCGGGCGTCCCGCGGCGGCACCGACCGCCGCCGCAACCTCCTGCTCCGAGGAGCGCCGCCATGGCCCTGCCCACCACCGCCCGCGTCGTCCGGCTGACCGCCGCTCCGACCGGACTGCCCGCCCCCGAGGACTTCACCGTGGCGGAGGAGCCGCTGGCGGCCCCCGGCCCCGGGGAGGTGCTCGTCCGCAACCGGGCCTTCCTGGTCTTCCCCGGCCTGCGCACGCTGATCGGCGACGCGGGCTCAGGCCTGCCGCTGCCTCACATCGCCCCGGGGGAAGCACTGTTCGGGCCCGCCCTCGCCGAGGTGCTGGCCGCACCGGAGGACGGGCCGCTGCGCCCGGGCGACCTGGTCACCCACCTGTACGGCTGGCGGAGCCACGCGCTCGCCGAGGCCGCGCGGTTCACCCCCGTCCCGGCGGACTTCCCGGAGCCGCTCGCCCTGCTCTCCACCGCCTCGGCCGGCTACGGCGGGCTGACCCGCTCCGCTGGGGTGCACCGGGGTGACGTGGTGCTGGTGACCGGCGCGGCAGGCGCGGTCGGCACGATGGCCGGGCAGGTCGCCCGGCTGCTCGGCGCCGCCCGGGTGATCGGCACCACCCGCTCGCCCGCCAAGGCGGAGCGGCTGACCGCCGAACTCGGCTACGACGCGGTGCTGGTGCCCGGCGAGCGCCCGTTCGCCGGGCAGCTGGCCGAGGCCGCGCCGGA
>NZ_JAHSQD010000554.1 GCF_020103755.1 Streptomyces sp. LS1784 | reverse complement strand
TCCGGGGTTCCGGTCCGCCGGTCGGCTGCGGGGGCCTCCTGCGGCTGAGCGGTGGACTCGCGGTCGCTCCCGGCGGCGGCTTCGGCGGCGGCCTCGGCCAGCGCCGCGTCCAGCCGGGCGGCGACGTCGTCCGGCATCGGCGGGGTCCCGACGTCGCCGAGCAGCGCCTGGACCTCGGTGAGCGCGTCGACGGTCTCCCGGCACTCTGCGCAGCCGTCCAGGTGCTGCTGAAGCGTTCCGGCGGTGTCCGGGGAGTCGATCAGCCCTTCGGCGAGGTCGGCCAGCTGCTCCACCGGGGGGTGGCCGTCGGCGGGGTCGGGGAAGGAGGGGTGGGCGTTCATCGGGTGCTCGCGTCTCCTTCCAGAACCGTCCGACCGGTGCTCGGGCCCGTCCCTGTGACGGTGCCGGGGCGCTTCGGGTTCCCCGGGGTGTCCCGGCGCGGCGGGGCCGAGCCGGGGGCGGGCGGTGTTTCACGTGAAACACCGGGCTCGCGCAGGTGCCGGACCAGCGGGAGGAGCCGGGCCCGACCGCGTGCGCAGCGGCTCTTCACGGTGCCCACCGGGACGCCCAGCAGCTCGGCCGCCTCGGCCACCGGGTAGCCCTGCATGTCGACCAGCACCAGCGCGGCCCGCTGCTCGGCGGGCAGCTCGGCGAGCGCCGCCGTCAGCTCGCGGTGCAGCTCGGCCCGGACCACCGGGGAGTCGGCCGGCTCGGCGGTGCCGACCAGGGTGTCCAGCCGCTGCGGGTCCTCGTCGAGCGGGGTGGTGCGGCGGGTGGCGCTGCGCCTGGCGCGGTCCAGGCAGGCGTTGACCACGATCCGGTGCAGCCAGGTGGTGACCGCGGAGCGGCCCTGGAAGCCGGCGGCGGCGCGGAAGGCGGAGACCAGGGCGTCCTGGAGGGCGTCGGCGGCCTCCTCGCGGTCGCCCAGCGTGCGCAGGGCGACCGCCCAGAGCCGGTCGCGGTGGCGGTCCACCAGCAGGCCGAAGGCCGCCGGGTCGCCGGCGACGTGCCGGGCGAGCAGCGCCGCGTCGTCGTCCGTCCGGTCCACGCCGTCCGTCACCGTCCCCCCTCCGTCCCGGTCGTTCGTCCGTGTCTCCCGACGCGTGCCGCAGGACGCGTCACGGTCGTCGGGTCAGCCGAAGGCCTTGACCTCGGCGACGTGGCCACGGAACTTGCCGTCGGAATCCTTCGGCAGACTGGTCAGCCAGATCAAGAGGTAACGCGTGGTGACCGGGTTGTCGAGGGTGAAGTCGGCCGTGCCGCCGCTCTTCTTGCCGACCACGGTGAAGTCGTTGAGCGGGGCGCCCTTCGGATTGGCCGCGGCCGAGGCATTGGGCACCCGGAGCTCCGCCGTGTGGTTCCCGGCGAACTGGACGTTCACCGAGCTGACGGCCTGCGGCGAGCCGAGGTCGAGCAGCAGACCGGTGCCCGCCTTGTAGAGGTTGGGGGAGAACTGGTCCTCGTACCACTGGGTGGTCCACTGGGTGTCGGGCTTGCCGTCGATGGCGTTGGCCAAGGTCTCCTTGCCATCGACCCCCTCGCCCAGCGGGTTGTACGACTGCGCGTCCTTGATCGCGATCGGTACCGGGGTGTGGGTGGTGGCCTGCGGGCTCGGTGTGGTGCTGCTGACCGAGGAGGGCGGGGCCGTGACGGCCGGCGCGGTGTGGCGCAGGCTGTCGACGAACTGCCAGGACGCGACGCCGATCGCCCCCAGCGCGACCGTCCAGGCGGTGGCCTTGATCGCCCGGCGCAGCCGCCGCTTGGTGCGCCGGGAGGAGGCCGGGCGGGACGAGGCCGGCAGCGGGGCGACGGTGGTGTCGGCCACCCGGGTCGGGTTGGGCGCGGTGGGCAGCGCGTGGGTGTTGTGCCGGGGCGGGGTCGGGAAGTCGGGCAGCTCCGGCTCGGGCTGGCGGATCCGGGGCAGCTGGGCGATCGCCCGGACCAGCTCCGCCGGGGTGGTGATCGGCTGGGCGTGGTGCGGCGGCTGGTCGAACAGGGCCCGCGCGGCGAGCTCGGACAGGCCCTTGTGGACGCCGGCGCGGACCTGGTCCGGCGCGGCGTTCTGGAGGTCCTTGGGCAGGCCCTGGAGGTCGTAGCGGTCCTCCGGGTACGGCCAGCGGTGGGTGAGCGCGGCGAACAGCAGTGCGCCGATCGCGCGGGTGTCGGCCCGCTGGGCGTCCTCGGCGTCCTCGGCGGGCAGCCCGCGCAGGGCGGCGTCCACCGCGATGCCGTTGATCCGGTACTGGCCGCTGTCGGTGCGCAGGACGCAGCGCGGGGTGAGCCGCAGGTGGGCCTGGCCGCGCTGGTGGGCGGCCGCGACGGCGTCGGCGACCTGGCGGACCATCTGGTACGCCTCGTGCGGCTCCATCGGGCCGTTCACGAGCAGCTTGGCCAGGTCGGAGGAGTGCGGCAGCCACTCCCGCACGACGTAGACCAGCTCGCCCTCGTGGACGGCGTCCAGTACCTGCACGAAGCGCGGGTCGCCGAGCAGGGCGGCGGACTTGGCCGCGGCCAGCACCTTGCGGGCCCGCTGGTGGCCGGAGGCCATCAGGTGGACGCCGACCGCCCGGCGCAGCTTCTCGTCGACGGCGCGCCAGCTGCTGAAGGTCTCGGTCTGGGAGATGCACTCCTCCAGCCGGTACCGGTGGCCGATCATGTCGCCACTGCGGCGCTGCGGGGCGGGAAGGGTGCGCGGGAGGGTGGCGGTGTCGCGCGGGTCGACCGTGGGCTGCGGGTCGGTGGGGCGGCGCGCGGGGCGGGCGGGCTCGGGGGCGGCCTTCTTCCGGGGGGAGCCGGCGGCCAGTTCGGCGCGGATCTCCTGGACCGAGAGCGGGGCGGTGATCTCCGAGGTCTCCTCGCTGACGGCGGACTCCCGGTCCGGGCCTGCGGCCGGTTCGTCGTCCCCCTTCTCGTCCCCGTCCTCGTCCGCGGCGGTACGCCCGGGGGCGGCGGCAGCGGGGGCGCCCTCGCGGGCGTCCGCGGGGGTGTCCGCGGGGGCGTCCGCGAGGGCGCTCCCGGCGGCGTCCTCCGAGCCCGCGAGCTCGTCGATCGCCGCGGCCAGCGCGGCCTCGTCCGTCGCCGCGTCAGTTGCTGACGTGTCGACGACGGCCTTGGTGCCATCAGCCACCGTGGTCCTGCCTCCCCTTGTGTCGCCCCGGCCTGAGAGAGTCGCTGGAGCCCGAGGGTCGGCAGCCCTGTGCTCCAGGACAATTGTGCCCACTCTTCTCCACCGGGTACGACCGCTGAGACGTCCGCTCGGTTGCACGTGGGTGGAGAGATGTGGTGCAGATCCGACACCGGGTCGCCATCCGGCGTTCGGGCGGACCCGAACCAACCGGTGACCCAGCACTCGGCCGGACGAGCGGAGGAGCATCCCGCTCCGGTTGACGCCCGGTCGGGGCGCCCGCTCGTCCGGCCGGTGGTCGGACGGTCAGCGGCCCAGCCGGCCGCGGACCATGCCCAGCATGGCGTTCAGCTCCTCGATCCGCAGGCGCTTCGCGATGAGCGCGAAGACGGCCAGCTGGAGGCCGCCGGCCACGACCAGGGACGCCATGCTGCCCGGCCAGCCGCCGAGCACCTGTTGGATCCCCAGGCTGGCGCCGACGCCGACCACGGCGGCCGGGACGCAGGCGGCGGTCAGCCGGCTGTACGTCCTGCCGATCCGCTTGGTGTCCAGCCCGCCGATCCGCTTCTTCAGCTTCGGCATCGCGACCGTCACTCCGACGGCGTAGGCCAGGCCGTAGCCGAAGGCGATGCCGGTCACCGTCCACTCGGCGGGCAGCAGCAGCCAGCACAGCAGCGCGAAGCCGGCCTGGCAGGCCGCGACCCAGACGGTGTTGGAGAACGGCGTGCGGGTGTCCTCGTAGGCGTAGAAGCCGCGCAGCATCACGTACTGGGCGGAGTACGGGATCAGGCCCAGCGCGAACGCGGAGAGCATCAGACCGACGTTGGTGGCGTCGCTCAGGACGGTGTCGTTGCCGCCGATCGCGTAGATCGCCCGGCCGATGACCGGGCCGAGCGACAGGAACAGGAAGGCCGCCGGGACGACCGCCACCGCGGTGGTGCGCAGCCCGTAGGAGATGTCGTCGCGCACGGCGCCGGCGTCCTCGTCGGCCGCCGCACGGGAGAGCCGGGGGAGCACCGCGCTCATGATCGAGACGGTGATCACGGCCTGCGGGAGCTGCCAGATCAGCAGTGCGTTGGAGAACGCGGCCAGGCCGACGCCGTCGTGTCCGGCCGCCGACGCGGCGTCGCCCGCCTTGGTGGACAGCTGGGTGATCACCAGGTAGCCGGCCTGGTTGGCGAGCACGAAGAAGAACGTCCACTTGGCCAGCCGGGCGGCCTTGCCCAGGCCGTGGCCGCGCCAGTCGAAGCGGGGCCGGTAGCGGAATTCGGCGGCCCGCAGGTACGGGATCATCGCCAGCGACTGGACGACCAGACCGACCAGGGTGCCGAGGCCGAGCAGCCGCACGCCCTCGGGGGAGACGCCCTCCGGGGTGACGTGGGTGGTGCCGAACCCGCCGTAGACCCAGATGTAGGCGGAGAAGGTGAAGATCACCACGATGTTGTTCAGGACCGGGGTCCACATCATCGCGCCGAAGCGGCCACGGGCGTTGAGGATCTGGCCCATCACCACGTGGATGCCCATGAAGAAGATGGTCGGCAGGCAGTAGCGGGCCATCGCCACCGTGGTGTCGGCGCGCTCCGGGTTGGCCATCATCGGATGCGCGATCAGCTGCACCAGCACGGGTGCCCCGAGCACCGCCAGGAAGACCACGCCGCCGAGCCCGACCATCACCAGGGTGAGCAGTCGGCTGGCGTACGCGGTGCCGCCGTCCTCGTCGTTCTTCATGCTGCGCACCAGCTGCGGCACGAAGACCGCGTTCAGCGCGCCGCCGCCGATCAGGATGTACAGCAGGGTCGGCAGGGTGTTCGCCGCGTTGTACGAGTCGCCCATCACGCCGACGCCGATGGCCGCGGTGATCACCATGGTCCGGACGAAGCCGGTGCCCCGGGAGACCAGCGTGCCGGCCGCCATGATCGCGCTGGAGTTCAGCAGGCTGGAGACCTTGCCGCCGCCGGCCGCCTTGGCGGGCTCGGCGGTGGGCGCGGGCGCCTGCTGGGCGGCCTGCTCATCGGCGATGACGTCCGCCGGCGGCTCGACCGCCGGAGGCACCGCGACGGCGGCCACCTGCATGGTGGCCTCCTGCTCGGAGAGCGGCGGGTCGAACTCGATCGGCGGCACGAAGTGGTGCTGCCCGCCCGGAGCGCCGCCGTGCTGCGGCTGCCCCGGGTAGCCGACCATCGGCGGGTACGGCGCGTGGCCGGCCGCCGGGGCGTTCGGCTGCGGGACCGGCGGCTG
>NZ_JAHSQD010000553.1 GCF_020103755.1 Streptomyces sp. LS1784 | reverse complement strand
GGCCGGCTCCGCCACCGCGGCCCCCGCTCCCACTCCCACTCCGGGCGGCAGCAGCGCCGCCCGGTCGCAGACCCCCCAGGGCGAGGTCAGCGGCCTCTACGGCCAGGCCCCGGGCGCCCGCACCTTCGCCGCCCCCCGCGCCGCCGCCGCACCGGTCACCCGGGCGCAGATCATCCAGCGCGCCCAGAGCTGGGTCGACCAGGGCGTGCCGTACAGCATGAGCCGCTACTGGTCGGACGGCTACCGCCAGGACTGCTCCGGCTTCGTCTCGATGGCCTGGGGCCTGGGCAGCAGCCAGACCACCTGGACACTGCCCGGCTTCGCCGAGCGGATCGGCAAGAACGACCTCCAGCCCGGCGACGTGCTGATCTACAACAACCCGGCCGACCCGCAGGCCGGCTCGCACGTGACGATCTTCGGCGGCTGGACCGACTCCTCACGCACCAAGTACGTCGCCTACGAGCAGACCGGCCCCGCCACCAAGAAGCGCTCCACCCCGTACGCGTACTGGAACAACTCCGGCTCCTACGTCCCGTACCGCTATACCGGCCTGTCCGCCGGCGGCAACGGCGGCGGCACCTCCTCGACCGCCTTCCCCGGCGCCGACAGGTTCGGCCCCGGCGCCGACAACGCGTACGTCACCGAGCTCGGCCGGATGCTGGTGCAGCGCGGCGGCGCCGCGTTCTACTCCTCGGGCCCCGGCCCGCGCTGGAGCGAGGCCGACCGCAGGGCCACCCAGGCCTTCCAGCTCGCCCAGGGCTGGCGCGGCAGCGAGGCCGACGGCATCCCCGGCAAGGACACCTGGGACCACCTGGTCAACGGCAAGGGCCGCAACATCGACGGCGGCACCCCGCTGCCGCCCCCGCCGCCCGCCACCGGGGGCTCCGCCTTCCCCGGTGCGCAGTACTTCGGCCCCGGCCAGAACAACGACCACGTCCGGCAGCTCGGCGAGCAGCTGGTCCGCAAGGGCTTCGGCGCCTCGTACGGCGTCGGCCCCGGCCCGCGCTGGACGGAGAGCGACCGCCGGGCCGTCCAGGCCTTCCAGCAGGCGCAGGGCTGGCGCGGCAGCGAGGCCGACGGCTACCCCGGCCCGGACACCTGGCGCCGGCTCTTCTCCTGACGCCCCTCCCGAGGCGCGGTGCCCACCCCGGGCGCCGCTCCTCAGCGCCGCTTCCCGGACATCCAGTGGAACAGGCCCATCGCGACACTGGTCGCCAGGTTGAAGCTGGACACCCCCGGCTGCATCGGCACCGCCACCAACTGGTCGGCGCGCGCCTTGAGTTCGGCCGAGACGCCGTGCCGCTCGGTGCCGAAGGCCAGCAGCGCGTCGTCCGGGAACGGCACATCCCGGATGTCCGCGCCCTCCGGGTCCAGCACGTACAGCGGCCCGCCGGGCAGCTGCTCCAGGGACAACCGCTCCACAGCAGTCGCGAAGTGCAGCCCCGCACTCCCCCGCAGCACGTTCGGGTGCCACGGGTCCAGGTCGCCGGTGGTCACCACCCCGGTGGCGCCGAACCCGGCCGCCAGCCGGATCACCGCCCCGACGTTCCCCAGGTTGCGCGGATTCTCCAACAGCACCACCGGCGCCTTCCGCGGCCGACGGCCCAACACCGCCCGGTTCGCCTCGGCGCCGGGCCGCACCGCCAGCGCGACCACCCCCGTCGGGTGCAGCCGTGGCACGAGCCGCCGCAAGGCCGCCTCCGGCAGCTCCACCGCGAGCCCGTCCAGCTCCGGAACGACATCCCCCGCCAACTCGCCCGCCAACGCCAGCAAGGCCCCCCGGTCGGCGGTCAGCACCCGCCGCACCTCACCCCCGAACCGCAGGGCGTGCTTCAGCGCGTGGAACCCGTCCAGCAGCACCGCCCCCGGCTCCCGCTCGGCCGCCCGCCACGCCCGCACCAGCTCGTCCTCGTCCATGACGCCCACTCTGTCACCCCCACCCGCACCCGCCCCCACCCCGCGGGCGCACAGGGCGAAGCCCGCACGCCGCAGCCCCACCCACAGAGTCGGCACTCGGAGAATCAACCAGCCCCCAAATCCGCCCCGCCCCCACCCTCCCGAAAGCCCCCCGTCGACGAGCTCCCCCGCAAAGCCCGCTCCAGATCCCGCAACGCCTGCCCCACCAACCGGGTCCCCGCCCGCACCACATCCCGCTGCACCCCCGCCGGCGCCCCCGCCAGCTCCTCCTCCAACCGCGCCTGCGCCGCCCGCACCGCCCCGAACTCCACCGGCTGCCCGGTCAGCAGCGCCGCCGCCGCGAGCGCCGTCGCCAGCCGCAGCTCCTCCGCGTACTCCCCCGTCCCCGGCACGGGCTCCGCGTCCGCCGCCGGCAGATGGGCCTCCAGCAGCACGGCCGCCCGTCCGAGGGCTCCGACCGCCGCCCTGGCCCGGTCGATCTGGCGCCGGCTCACCCCGGCCAGCCCGGACTCGTGCCGCCCCGGTTCGGTGTCGGCCCGCTGCATCGCCTGGATCAGCTCGGAGCGTGCCTCCCGCGAGTCCAGCAGCGCGCTGCGCACCGTCCGTCCGCGCGGCGCCGCCGGCTTCTCGTAGCAGGCGATCACCGCCCCCGCGTACCGTCCGGCCGCCGCCAGCCACTCGGCGAGCCGTTCGCCGAGCCGGGCGGTCTGCCAGGTCGGGAACAGCGCGTACGTGACGAGCGCGATCGATCCGCCGAGCAGCGTGAGCCCGACCCGTTCGACGGCCGTCACCAACGGGTTGCCTTCCTGCAGCCCGAGCAGGAACACCACGTACGTGGAGATCCCGACCGTGGTGAGCGCGTACCCGGTCCGGAACGCCAGGTACGACCCGCCGATGCAGACCACCGCCAGCGCGGCCAGCACCCACTCCCCGGGGTGGATCAGCTGCACCACCAGCGTCGAGGCGGCGACCCCGACCACCGTCCCGGCCAGCCGGGCGACGCCCCGGCTGTAGGTCTGCGCGAAGTCCGGCCGCATCACCATCGCGGCGGTCATCGGCGCCCAGTAGCCGTGGTGGAACCCGGCGAGCCGGGCCAGCAGGTAGGCGACGGTGACGACCCCGGCGAGCCGGACGGCGTGCTGGAAGATCGCCGAGCGCGGCCGGAGCTGCCGCCGGACGGCCCGTGCCGCGACCGGCAGCATCCGGGCGATGGTCGGTTTGTGCAGCGCCCCGCCGGCCCCGACCACGGGCGTGGTGATGGTGTCCTCGTCGTTGCGGTCCAGGGTGTCCGCGGCCTTCCGCAGCAGCCCGCCGAGCCGCCGGGCGGAGCGCCGGGCCGCTCCCTGGAGCCGCGGCCCTTCGTCCGAGCCGGCCAGGGTGAGCGAGGGCGCGGAGCGGGGGAGCCGGACCGGGTCGCCGGTGCGGATCGCCCGGGCGAGGGCGTCCATGACCTCGGCGGCCGCCGCCAGCACCTCCCGGGCCCGGTCCCGCTCCGGCCCCTCCTCGGGGGCGCCCACCTTGGGGTCGGCGAGGGCGGCAAGGGTGGGCCGGATGCGTTCGGCGATGCCGCGCAGGCCGCGCAGCTCGGGCGGCCGGTGGCGGTCCTGCCAGGGGGTGAGGGCGGCCGCGTGGCGGGCCGTCATGAACGGCTCCGGGTCCACGTGTGCGGTCGGGTCCTGCCGCAACCGCCGGGCGTAGTCGGCGAGTTCGGCGTAGGTGTCGGCGAGGGCCTCGCGCTGGGCGGTCCAGCTGCCGATCGGCCAGACGGTGATGACGGTGGCCTGGACGACCCCGCCGAGGGCGGCGACCAGCCCGTGGCCGAGCGCGGTGGCCACGCTGACCGGGAGCTGCACGACGATCAGCATCACCGAGACGGTGTTGGTGGCGACCACCCCGGCGGTGGGCCCGATCGCCCAGGCCAGCCCGGCGCCGAAGGCCCAGACCACGAGCAGCACCGGGAACAGCCCGGGGACACCGGCGGCCAGGTAGCCGAGGAAGGTGCTGATGCCGAGTCCGGCCCCGGCCGCCACGGCGAGGCTGGCCCGGGGCCGGAAGCTGCGCTGGAAGGTGGCCGAGCCGGCGATGAACGCGCCCATCGCGGCCGAGGTGGCGAGCGCGACGCCGCCGAGCGCGAGGGTCGGGAAGAGCACCAGCGCCACCGCGACCGCCCCGCGCACCGCCCGCTTGGGGTCGGTGAGCGCCCGGTCCAGGGTGAGCCCGGTCCGCGCAGTGTCACGAAGTGCGGCGAACCAGGACATAGCGACATCCTAAGGGGCGAGCCTCCACCTGATCCGCCTCCGCCTGATCCGCCTCAGCCGCGCCGCCGCCCACAGCAGTGCCCCGGTCGGGAGGAACACCGCGTCCGCCGCGATCATCGCCAGCGAGAAGACCGGCAGCCCGAGCACCACCGCGATCCCCACGTGCTCCAGCACCATGACGGCCAGCAGGACGTTCTTGACCCGCCGGTTGAGCAGCGTGAACGGGAACGCCACCTGGAGGACGACGGTGCCGTACGAGATCAGGAAGACCGGCAGCAGCGCCGAGCCGACCAGCGCGGACAGCCCCGGCCAGGGGGTGAAGTAGTCCAGGTGCAGCGGGTAGTACAGCGCGGTTCCGTCCTGCCAGCGCGAGCCCTGCACCTTGTACCAGCCGGCCGTGGCGTAGATCAGCACCACCTCGACGGCGATCACCAGCATCGCGCAGTTGTGCACCATGTTCGCCAGCCCGTCGAGCACCGCCCGCGGCTCGCCGTCCGGCCGCAGCCGGCCGAGCGTCCACCAGAGCCCGGCCACCGCCCAGAGCCCCCAGAACAGCGGCGACCAGCCGAGGTACGGGAAGGCCCGGTCGGTCCAGGTCAGGCTGTCACCGGCGAAGCCGCCGAACTGACAGACGGCCAGGACGGCCCCGAGCACCAGCCAGAGCGCCACCCCGGTCCGCCCCGGCCCCGGCCTCCTGGCGTCCAGCGACCAGACCTCGGCGCAGCGGGTGAAGACCAGGTAGACGGCCATCAGGTGGACGACGTTGTCGCCGCCGTCGCCGAGGAAGACGTCGCGGTTCTGCAGGGACAGCACGGTGACCAGGAACAGCACCGTGCTCGCCCTGGTCCGCCAGCCCAGCAGCACGGCCAGCGCCGCCAGCACCGCCAGGTGGTAGACCAGCTCGAACCAGAGCCGTCCGCCGAACCAGGGCAGCACGGTGAACGCCCCGTTGTCGGTCAGCAGCCGCTCGGCCAGCTCCATCGACCAGGGGGAGCGGTCGCCGTACAGCACCCGCCGGTTGGGCCACTCGCGCAGCAGGTAGGCCAGCCAGACCAGCCCGAAGCCGATCCGCATCACCGCGGCCTGGTGCCGGCCGAGCGCCCGCCCGGTGAAGGCCTCCATCCCCCGCCCGAGCGGAGCCCCCGGCCCGCGCGCCATCCGCACCGCCCCGGACTCCACCGGCCGCCCGGCGCCGGCCT